>NZ_RKQJ01000004.1 GCF_003814515.1 Salinicoccus roseus | reverse complement strand
GGTTTTACTTGTCGCCCAAGTTGAATGCCGTAGCATTCGTTTTTTCGGAATTAACGTTGACATATTGTCATTCAGTTTTCAATGTTCTCTGTTTTGACTGCTTTACTATTATAGCATGTTGATCTCAGCGATGCAACACTTTTTTATATCTTTTTTAACTTAATAGTAACGTTTGTTGTGTCGGTTTTGCGTTTCGTCCGACAAGAAATAACTATACAGGGTTTCATTAGAGAATGCAAGGGGTTTTTCAAAAAAAGTTTTCCAGGCCATTTTTCATTGTAATGGCCTGGTTTCTTCTATAGTTCTGTACGATACTCTATCGCTTTCGAAAGCGTGACTTCATCGGCATATTCCAAGTCGCCCCCGACAGGCAGCCCATGCGCAAGACGTGTGATCTTTACACCGATCGGCTTGACCAGACGGGAGATGTACATTGCTGTAGACTCCCCTTCTATATTCGGGTTCGTTGCCAATATGATTTCTTTTATCTGCTCGTCCTTCAGCCTTTCAATCAATGTGGCCACATTGATGTCTTCCGGCCCGATTCCATCCATGGGACTGATTGCACCATGAAGAACATGGTACATCCCCCTATACTCACGCATCTTCTCCATTGCAATGACGTCTTTAGTATCCTGCACTACACAGACGATGGATCTATCTCTATTCTTATCCTGACATATATAGCAGGGATCGATGTCGGTGATGTGGCCGCATACGGAACAAAACTGGAGATCTCTCTTTACTTCCATCAGGCTGCGTGAAAAGTTGACGACATCGTCTTCTTTCATATTGAGTACATAAAATGCCAGACGTTGGGCAGTCTTCGGCCCAATGCCCGGCAGTTTCATGAAGCTGTCGATCAGCTTTGATATGGGTTCCGGATAATGCATGTTACATCATTCCCGGAATGTTCATACCTTTAGTATGTTGGCCGAGCCTTTCACTTGAGAGCTCATCCGCTTTTGTCATTGCTTCATTGGTTGCAGCGACGATCAGGTCCTGGAGCATTTCAATGTCGTCCGGATCCACTACTTCTTCCTGGATTTCCACATCCAGCACTTCTTTGTGTCCTGAAACAGTCACTTTGACCATCCCGCCACCAGCAGTGCCTTCAACTTTCTCTTCTTTCAGTTTTTCCTGCTCTTCCTGCATCTTCTTCTGCATCTTCTGCATCTGTTTCATCATGCCTTGCATATTGTTCATTCCGCCACGCATATATATTCTCCTCCAAATCAGTTTTCATTTTTCTTCTATATAGTATATATGAAATTGCTTCTTTTATAAACAGTTATCATGAGCGCGTTTCTACGACGTCACTCCCAAAGATCTCTTTGGCCACATCAGAAGGCTTCTTCCCATCCTCATCTGACTTCTTTTCTTTATTTGCTTTCTTTTCCTGTATATAGTCATGCCTTACCTGCAGCCAGCTCGAATCGGGCACACCCACCACTTTTACATCCTTGCCGATGATGGAAGGGATGACCGCTTCCAGCTCCTGGCGCTTCTTTTCATCCTTATTGATCAGGTCGCTGTGCAGATCACTTTTGAACTTGAGAAGGACATGGGTATCACTGGCTGCCACGGGTTCCGAATCCTTGATAAGGGACCTTAGGGCATGGTACCCCTTCTCCTCAACATGCTGATAAACTTTTGGCCAGTCATCCTTGAGCTTCACCAGATCTTCCTTATTGGCATTATCCAGTACTTTCTCAATCTGCCTCAAGGAGAAGCCCTTTGAAGACCGGCTTTGGGTTTCCTCCCGCTTCTGGGGTTCCTGCGCCTGCGAGTTCGGGGCCTGAGAATAGTTGGAGAGCTTCTTATCAAGCTCCGCCAGCTTCTGCTCGATATGTGAAAGATCCACCGCTTGCGGTTCTACAGATTGATCGTTTCGGTTGAGCACCTGGATCAGCTTGACGATGACCACCTCAAGATGAACGCTCGTATTCACTGAAAAGCGCATCATGACCATGGCATCGTTCAATACATCAATCATTTCATAGAGCACCTTGTCTTCGGTATGCGCAAAAGCGACATCCTCGTTGATCTCTCCATCATGCTTCATCAAAATGATATCCCTGATGTAATAGACGAGCTCATGGATCAGCCTTGTCGGGTCCTTGCCCTCTTCGATGAACTGGTGATATTTGATGAATGCTTCCCTCGAATCCCGGTGATCGATCAGCTTCAGCCAATCATTCAGTTCCTCTGATTTGATGCCTCCCGTAATCATGATGGCATCATCCAGTGTGATTACATCATTGCTGTAGGCAATGACCTGATCCATGATGCTGAGCGCGTCCCGCATACCGCCTTCCGACGTCCTTGCGATATATTCTATGGCATCCGATTCATATTCGAGCGATTCACTCTGTGCTACATACTCGAGCCTCTCGACAATCTCATTCAGCTCTATCGCCTTGAAATCGAAACGCTGACATCTTGAAATTATGGTCGCCGGAATCTTATGGGGTTCCGTCGTCGCCAGAATAAAAATGGCATGGCCCGGCGGCTCCTCGAGTGTTTTCAAAAGTGCGTTGAAAGCACCTGTGGTCAGCATGTGCACCTCATCGATGATATATACTTTATACATTGCTTCAGACGGTGCATACTTGACTTTTTCACGTATGTTCCTGATCTCGTCCACACCATTATTACTGGCAGCATCAATCTCAATTACATCATTCGCGCTGCCTTCGGTGATGCTCATGCAGATATCGCACTCGTTGCACGGTTCCCCTTCGGAACCGAAACGGCAGTTCAGCGCCTTGGCAAAGATTTTCGCAATGCTTGTCTTTCCTGTTCCCCTGGGTCCGCTGAACAGGTATGCGTGGGATTCCTTATTTCTGATTATCGCGTTTCTTAACGTTTTCGTGACATGCTTCTGTCCCACCACATCTTCAAATGTCTGCGGCCGGAACGCCCGATACAAGGCTTGATATTCCATCCAGCGGCACCTCCA
Organism: Salinicoccus roseus; assembly: GCF_003814515.1. NCBI lineage: Bacteria > Bacillati > Bacillota > Bacilli > Caryophanales > Staphylococcaceae > Salinicoccus > Salinicoccus roseus. Next base: position 308,712 of record NZ_RKQJ01000004.1, on the reverse strand, counting down.
TACTGAGTCATTTATGCTGTTTATTATACCATATATAAACTTTCGTCCCTAATTCCGGGCAACAAAAAATGACTGCATCTTAAGATGCAGTCATCTGATATGTAACCGTGCACCGCTCTTCGAACACCCGGCACAAGCGTTACTCGATCCACCAGCTCAACCCCGGCTGTCCTACGGCACATAGAATGGGCCACTTAATGCTGCTTCCTTCCGGACCTGACATGGTTCGTGACGTTCTATTGCATAGGACCGGGATCTCAACACTGGTGAGATCAAGGCAGTCCTCACACCGAGTATCCTCGGAAGCGGAATTCGGTCCTGCTGGAGCGGATTGCAGGTACAGGGCACCGCTACCTCCCCACTTAGCACGGCACAGTATATAATACCAAAATCCATGGGCCAATGCAAGATTAAACGACTATTCGCCATGAAAGCGGCGGGAGAAGTCCACGAACTTGAATTCATTGGCCAGGTGCTTAGAAACATTGAACTGAAACGGACGGGCATCATTCAGATGAACGATTGAACGGACAGTCGCTGTGTATGGGGGAATGACATTGCCGAACAACTCCAGATCCTGCTCATTCATCGGTTCAAATGTGATTTCCTTATGGGAATAGGCGATAATAAGACCCATCCTCTTTTCAATATATTCATAGATTGAATCGGCTGCAATCTTTTCGTTCAGTCCAGGCATCATTTCTACAATGAAGTAATCTATATCCACGATGTGCGTCCTATCCTCAAAACGCCTCTGCCTGATAAGCCTCCAAACCCTCTCCTCGGGCTGAAGCTTCAATGCTTCCATTACCCTGGGGAACTCTTCAGCGGAATACTGTGTCAGTTCCACTACATTCGTGGAATACTGTGTCGTTTTCAGCTGCTGGATTTCCTTGAAGCTTGTCAGGTGGGAAACGGTGAAATCCATCGAAGGGTTATAGATGACCACAGAACCTTTGCCCTTCATCTTCTGGATATAGCCATTTTCCTGGAGCAGGTTCAAAGCTTTTCTGACTGTTTCCCTGGATACATCGAACATGCTGACAAGTGTATGCTCAGAAGGCAGAACATCCCCCTTCTTGTATGTGCCTTCTGCAATGTCGCTCGACAACACCTGATAAATATGATTGTATTTATTCAAATTCATTGTACTCACCCTACCGTCTTCCCGGATGTATTAAAATCTAATACATCATATCCTTTTTCAGTTGTTTTGTCCATATATCATCATGGCTTCAAACGGCCTCAGGACATTCTTCCTATCGGCATAATTGGAGAGGAGCACTTCGCCCTCTGCGTTGATGTTTTCAGGATACGGTACTTCCTTGTTTCTGAAGTTGGCCATGACCGTGATGCGTTCCCCTTCATAAAGCCGTTCATATACAAAGAGGTCATCATCCTTCATAAGATGCGGCTTCACGCTGCCGTATGTCAGAACATCCAATTCATGCCTCAACTCGATCAGCTTCTGATACGTATAGAAAATGGAATTGCCGTCTTCGAGGGCACGTGCAACATTTATTTCTCCATACTTGTCCGACACTTCTATCCATGGCATGCCTTCTGTAAATCCAGCATTCCTGGAATCATCCCACTGCACAGGTGTCCTCGAGTTATCCCTCGATTTGGTCGCCAATATATCCAATATGAGGGAAGCATCCATACCTTCCTCCCTCAGTATCGAATATGCATTGAGACTCTCCACATCACGGTACTGATCGATCCGGTTGAAACCGGGATTGGTCATGCCGATCTCTTCACCCTGGTAGATGTAGGGGGTGCCTTTCAGTCCATGGAGGGCAATTGCCAGCATTTTTCCACTCAGCAACCGGTTCTCTTCGGTCTCATCATTGCCGAACCTGGATACGACGCGGGGCTGGTCATGATTGCACCAGAAGATGGCATTCCAGCCGCCGCCTTCATCCATTGCCACCTGCCATTCCATCAATATCTTTTTCAGTTCAAGAAAATCGAAGTTGGCAAGCGACCATTTTTCCCCACCCGGATAGTCAACCTTCAGATGGTGGAAATTGAATACGGAATTAAGTTCGTTGCGCTCAGGGTTGGTGTACTTCAGACAGTGCTCGATCGTTGTGGAAGACATCTCCCCAACAGTCATGATGTCCTTGTCCCCGAAAGTATTGCGGTTCAATTCATTGATGTACTCATGAACTTTGGGACCGTCGGTGTAGAATTCCTTCCCTGGGCCTTCGGAGTTCTTGAATTCCCCTTTGGATATCAGATTGACCACATCGAACCGGAAACCATCCACGCCGAAATCTATCCAGTAATTGATCATTTCATATATGTCACGGCGCATGTCCTCGTTCTCCCAATTCAGGTCAGCCTGGGTGATATCGAAGAGGCGGAGGTAGTATTGGTTCGTATCTTCATCATATGCCCAAGCATTTCCGCCGAACTTCGATTCCCAGTTCGTTGGAGGTGTATCGTAGGTGCCATCTTTCCAGATATAGTAGTCGCGATATTCATTATCACGGGATTTCCTGGACTCGACGAACCAGTGATGCTCCGTTGATGTGTGATTGATGACGATGTCCATCATGATCTTAAGACCTCTGGCATGCGCCTTCTCCAGCAGCTCCTCAAGATCCGCCTTTGTACCGAACTGTGGATTCACTTCATAATAGTTGCTGATATCATAGCCATTGTCGTTCATAGGAGATTCATAGACCGGTGTGAGCCAGAGATAATCCACACCCAAAGTCGTGAAATAATCAAGCTTATCTATGATGCCCCTGATGTCCCCTTCGCCGCTTCCGGTCGTATCGTTGAATGACTTGGGATAGATCTGATAGACCACCGATTTTCTCCAGTCTTTGGATGCCATCTTAAAAAACTCCTTTTGCTTGATTTAATCTTTAACCATATCTTTTGTCTTCTCTTTTGCGAACCTGGAGAAGAGGAGTGTAAGCAGGAACGGAACGACGATCGCGATGCCCATCCCTATGGTGAATAGCAGCCAGAAGCCTTCTGTGATCGAGATGACGCCCGGCACCCCGCCGACGCCTACGCTCGCTGCGGTCAGACCATTCATTCCGAAAAGGCCGCCGACGAATGCTGTAGTGATGATGGCTGCAAGGAATGGATATTTGAGCGGCAGGTTGACACCGAACATTGCAGGCTCAGTGACGCCCAGCCAACCGGAAATACCGGAAGTCATCGCCAGACCTTCCTCTTTCTTCTTCTTCTGTTGACGATAGATCATCCATGCACCGAAGGCTGCGGAACCCTGGGCAATATTTGAAATTGCAAGTATCGGCCACAGATATGTTGCGCCGGTGGTCCCGATAAGCTGAAGGTCCATCGCCAGGAACATATGGTGCAGCCCCGTAATGACAAGTGGTGCATAGAACAGTCCGTAGACTGCGCCACCCAGGATGCCTGCTGATTCAAACAACCATACTACACTGTCAGAAATGATGCCGCTCAGGAACAGTGTGACAGGACCGATCAGAGTAAAGGTAAGTATGCCGACTACAAGCAGTGAAATCGGTGCGACCAGAAGCAGCTTGAACATATCGTGAATCCTCTTATCCAGGAAGTTCTCCACTTTAGCAAGGAGCCACGCAGCTACAAGTACGGGGAGGACCTGGCCCTGATAGTTCAGCTGTTCAATTTGCAGACCGAAGAAGTTCCATGTAGGGATATCAGCCAGTTCACCGGCTTCAGCATCGAACAAACCATACTGGCTCGCCAGGTCCGGGTGACATAATGCGACACCGAGGGCGATACCGAGCAGTGGGTTCCCGCCGAACACCTTCATCGCAGACCAGCCGATCAGTACCGGCAGGAAGATGAATGGCGCAACTGCAATGAAGTTGATCATACTCGCAATGCCTTCTATGCCAGGGAAACGGGTAATGACGGAATCATTGTCCCAGAACAGTCCTTGCACCGTCAGCAGGTTGTTTATACCGAGTAGCAGACCCGCTGTAACGATTGCGGGAAGGATTGGAATGAATATATCCCCAAGCATTTTAATGAACCGCTGTATCGGATTCATCTTCTGGGCCGCTGCCGCCTTGACTTCATCCTTCGAGCCGCCGCCCTTGCCCGTCTCCTCCTCGAAAATCTTAAATGCTTCGTTCACAGTCCCTTGGCCAATGACTACCTGGAACTGGTTGTTCGCAGCAAAAGAGCCTTTGACCAGATCGATAGAATCCAGCTTTTCCTTGTCCACTTTGGATTCATCCTCAAGAGCAAGACGCAGTCTAGTCACACAGTGCGTTGCTGCATTGACGTTTTCCTTGCCACCAACCGCGTCAATAATGGCTTTGACATCATCACGGTTCACTGCCATTCATTTCACACTCCTTCTAATGTTGATTTATCGCCATAACTATAACATGTATAGACAACCATGTAAAGGCTTTCATAAATTGAGAAATGTAAATACAATAAGCTCCATATCATATAAAAAATGCCGCTGTTCAAAGCGGCATAGTATCAGGCTAAGGAAATATTACCATCAGTCTTGATTATATCTTACCCATTGCTGTATTAACGAAACAATTCCCTTCCATTTTATAGTTGATTCAAACTTATGAATTGGAATATTCATATGCCTTCTCGCCATGGATGACGACATCGAGTCCATCGAGTTCCTCCTTTTCATCCGTGCGGAGTGTCGTGAACAGGCTGATGCCCTTTGCGATGCCATATGTCATTACAGCACTGAACAGTATTGTGGCGCTCACCGCTGCAAGCTGTGCCAGTACAGGCGTGACTCCGCCTCCTGAGAGGAGACCGTCTGCAATTCCCGGATTTACGGCACTTGTCTGGAGAATTCCAGTGCCGATGGCACCGACGATGCCCCCAATGCCATGGAGGCCGAACGCATCGAGCGCGTCATCGTAATTCAGCAGGACTTTCAGTTTTGTAATTGCGAAGAAACATAACGCTCCGCCCAACAGGCCAAGTGTCATCGCTCCGCCGTAGGTGACGAATCCAGCCGCCGGTGTGATGGCCACGAGTCCGGCAAGCATCCCTGAGAGCGTGCCGATCAGAGATACTTTCCCTTTTGTAAACCTCTCGACCATTACCCATCCGGCAATACCAGCCGTAGACGCCAGAACCGTATTCGTAAATGCGCTCATCGCAATGGCATCGAAAGTCAGCGCACTTCCTGCATTGAACCCGAACCAGCCGAACCAGACCAGTATGGCACCGACCATCGTGATGACGAGATTGTGCGGCGGCTTCTTATTGTCCGGCTTCCTCGACCCGAGCATCAAGGCAAGCACCAGCCCTGAAACACCCGATGAAATGTGTACAACCGTCCCTCCCGCGAAGTCCACGGCCCCGATCGAGTGGATCCACCCGCCACCCCAGACCCAGTGTGCAACCGGACTGTATACAAGGATGACCCATAGGGCCATGAATAAAAGAAATGGTCCAAATTTCATGCGTTCTGCAACCGACCCTGTCAGAATTGAAACAGCTATCGTACAAAATGTCAGTTGGAACAGCATGTATAGAGCGAAAGGAATCGTTTCAGAAAATGCGGCGTTCGCTTCATAGCCGACTCCTGTCAGGCCGAGGTATGAAAGGTCGCCTATGAACAGGTTGCTTCCCCCGAAACTTAAGGAGAATCCAAGACCCACCCATACAAAAGTTACGACAACGATGGCAGCCAGGCTGTGCATCGATGTATTCAGCACATTCTTGGACTGCACAAGTCCCCCGTAGAATAAAGCCAATCCAGGCGTCATCAGCCATACGAGCAGTGTACAAAGAAATATAAAAATTGTGTCCATGAGCATTCCCCCAATTCAAGTATGGGAGTATTATATACTCACTTTTTGAATATTCAAAATCCATGTAAAAAAGCCTGACATCACATGTCAGACTTTCTCACATCATCTATTTCGAATGATCCGGATTGCATATACCAGAAGTCCAAGCATAAGGAGCACACTGCCTATGATCACCAGAGTCATATTCACTCCCGGTGCATCCATACCATTCTCTGCAGCCACTTCTTCTGAAGCTTCCATATCCTCCGGTTGCATCTCTTCCTTTTCAGAAACTTCGAAGATGAGACCTTTCTTGCCTTTATCTTCAATCGTCAACGTTTTATCCGCTTCTTCCGCTTCATACCCTTCAGGCACCGTTATTTCAAGCTTATACTCACCGGCGGGCACTTGGGAGAATCGGAAATTCCCTTCTTCATCCGTCGTCACTTCATCTGTCTCTGCTCCCGATAGTGAAACTGTGACATCCTCTACACCTCGGCTGTCTGCCATCACTTTTCCTTCAATCGAGAACTCAGTCACTTCAGACTGGCTGACCGCCACTTCCACCGGAGCCTCAACCGGTTCCAATTCCGCAGCCGGCTCATCAGCGGGCACCTCTGTCACTTCCTCGGTGGATACCTCCACCGTCGGTTCAGCCGTCTGCTCCATGAATTGTTCTGTCGTCTCCTCCAAAGTCGGTTCAGACACGGAGTCTTCATATGTATCTTCCGTATATTCGTATGCTTCCCCAGTCCATTCTTCAAATGTCTCTTCCGTCTGGGGAACCGTGTATTCATATGACTCTTCAGTCTGAGAAGGGACATGCTCATATGTCTCTTCCGTCCGTTCCTCATAATATTCACTCGTGCCTTCTTCTTCTGTAGAAGATTCGGAAGTCGGCGCCTCCACCGTCTCCTCAGCAGATGGTTCCTGTGCGTTCTCCTGAGTCGCTTCCTCTTCAGTATCTGCAGCCACCCGGGACACGGGTATAAGCATGATGAACAGTATAACAGCCGTATAATAGGCAATCTTTCGCATGTCGGCCTCCAATGATAGTCTTATATTTTTATTGATGTATAAATTCCAATCCTCTAATTTCTGTAATACTAGGTTAAATAATACTATAAAATAAAAAATAATAACACCTTTGCCACAAGGCAGGTCACCCTTGTAATGACTTCCGCTTCATCCATTCACCGGAACCTACTTCTTATAGTAGTGCCCTCTCCCATTCCTGTGTATGATCTTCTTCAAATCTTTCCAAAGAGCAGTCCACCACACAGGAAACCCGGAAGCTTCTACCAAACCCGCAAAATTCCAGTTTTATCTATTTTCAGTACATTTGAAACATCGGTTCGCCTGTGTTAATTTTACGATAGAGAGACCAATCATTTCTGAAAGGAGAGTTCTTGAATGAAGAGAAGAGCTGTACTCGGTTCACTATTAGTCTCAAGCACACTAGTGTTTACAGGAATGAGCGGCACGGCAGAAGCGGATGACTTGGATGAAGAAGAAGGTGCGAAGACAGTCTGGGGCGAAATACTCCCTGCCGAAACCGACCCGGATGGTGACGGATGGGCAAATACAGATTTCGATACAACATGGATGTCCCAAGAAGCTCAAGATAGAATAAACGATTTAGCTTACGAAAAGGATTTCGGCGATTTGTCCCAAGTGGAATTCAATGAAAGGGTCGCAGCAATATACCAAAAGGAACAGCAGCTTCAGGCGGAAGGAAATGATGGCCAGAACGATATGACTCGAGAGGAAGATGGCACAACAAAAGAACGTCTGGCTGAACTGGCATTATATTCACCTGAAAAATTAAATGCGGCTCCGGTGCAGGATACACCATATGCCTATAATTTTATCCATGACGGATACGATTTCCACTTCTCCTATGACGGCACGTACTGGAAATGGTCATATGAACCTGTAGAGGACTTTACGGATGATGAGCTGATTTACCTAGCCCATAACCATCCAGAGAAGTTGAATGAAAAACCGGTGAGATCAGGCATCTATGACTTCCATCTGTATGAGCATGGAAATGTCTATCATTTCTTCTCTGATGGAGAAAGATGGTCCTGGTCGTATGAACCAAAATAACATGATTTCAAGTCCCTCATTTTAAAAGAGAGCCCCTGTAACGGTAACCGTTACAGGGGCTCTAGTTGCATGTGGCTATTCCCACTCGATCGTAGCCGGCGGCTTGCTTGTCACATCGTAGACCACGCGGTTGATCTGTTCGCTCTCATTGACGAGGCGCTTTGATATGCGTTCCAATACGTCCCAGTCGATCTTGGCGAATTCACTCGTCATACCGTCGATGCTTGTGACGGCGCGGATGCCGATCGTGTGGCTGTACGTACGGTAGTCGCCCATGACACCGACGGAGCGGATGTCGGGAAGGACTGTAAAATACTGCCAGATTTCACGGTCGAGACCCGCCTTCTTGATTTCGTCCCGCAGGATCCAGTCACTTTCGCGCACAATTTCCAGCTTCTCTTCTGTAATTTCACCAAGTATGCGGATGCCGAGGCCCGGACCCGGGAAAGGCTGTCTCCAAACAAGGTGCTCAGGAATGCCGAGTTCTATGCCGAGTTCACGCACTTCATCCTTGAACAATGTGTTGAGCGGCTCAAGCAGTTTGAACTGCATGTCTTCAGGCAGCCCGCCGACGTTATGGTGCGACTTGATCGTCGTTGCCGTCTCTGTACCGGACTCGATGATGTCCGTGTAGAGCGTGCCCTGTGCAAGGAAGTCCACGTCTTCAAGCTTGGAAGCTTCATCGTCGAATACATAGATGAATTCATTGCCGATGATCTTCCGCTTCTGTTCCGGGTCAGCCACGCCTTTAAGTTTATTCAGGAAGCGGTCTTTCGCATCCACTTTGATGATATTCATGTTGAAACCTTCGCCGAACTGTTCCATGACCATTTCCGCCTCTCCCTTACGGAGGAGACCGTGGTCGACGAAGATGCATGTGAGGTTGTCACCGATTGCCCGGTGCATCAATACAGCGGTAACGGATGAATCCACTCCGCCGCTCATTGCACAAAGCACTTTTCTGTCGCCGACCTCCTCGCGGATCTTATCGATTTCAATAGCGATGAAGTTATCCATCGTCCATTCTCCGTGACATCCACAGATATCACGGATGAAATTCCTGAGGAATGTATCTCCATTTTTGGAGTGCTTGGATTCCGGGTGGAACTGCACACCATAGATTTCCTTCTCTTCATGCTTGATGCCTGCATACTGGCATAGCGGCGTATAGGCGATCTGCTTGAAGGAATCCGGGATGTGCGTGACTTTATCACTGTGGCTCATCAGGACGATTTCGCTTTCAGCCAGTCCCTTGAAGAGGGGCGCGTTGATATCCAGACTGATTTCAGTCGGTCCGAATTCCTTTTCGTTGGATGGGACGACTTCCCCGCCGTTCAGCTGTGTGATGAGCTGCATGCCGTAGCAGATGCCGAGCACCGGTACGCCGAGTTCAAACACTTCAGGGTCTACAGTGAATGCATCTTCTGCATAGACGGAACGCGGTCCGCCTGAGAGGATGATGCCCTGTGGATTCAGTTCCCTTATTTCTTCCATTGTAATGCTCGGGTTATGGAGTTCACTGTACACTCCAAGGTCCCTGATACGCCGTGTAATGAGTTGGTTGTATTGACTGCCATAGTCGATAACCAGTATGAGTTCCTGCTCTTTAGCCATTTCCATCTTTCAACCGTGCTCCTATCTTATCTAGAGTAGTTCGGGGATTCTTTAGTGATCTGGATATTGTGCGGGTGGCTTTCGATCAGGCCAGCACCTGTGATCTTGACGAACTGCGACTCTTCTCTGAGAGCCTCCAGGTCCTGTGATCCTGTATAGCCCATCCCGGACCTTAGTCCGCCCATCAGCTGATAGATTGTATCGCTGAGTGGACCCTTATACTCTGTACGCCCTTCAATGCCTTCAGGAACAAATTTCTTCGCTTCCGAATCTTCCTGGAAGTAGCGGTCTTTCGAGCCTTTCTCCATCGCTCCGAGGGAACCCATGCCACGGTATGTCTTATATCTTCTTCCTTGGAAGATTTCAGTCTCCCCTGGAGATTCGCTCGTACCTGCAAGCAGGCTGCCGAGCATGACTGCATGACCTCCGGCTGCAAGTGCTTTGACGATGTCGCCGGACAGCTTGATGCCTCCGTCTGCAATGATCGTCTTGCCATGCTTCCTTGCCTCGCTCGCTGCATCATAGACTGCTGTGATCTGAGGGACACCGACACCTGAAACGACACGGGTAGTACAGATGGAACCCGGGCCGATGCCGACTTTGACTACATCGACACCTGCATCAATCAATGCTTTCGTCCCTTCCGCAGTTGCCACGTTTCCAGCAATCAATGTGATGTCAGGGAAATTATCACGGACATCACGAATCGCTTTGAGCACACCTCCCGAATGGCCATGGGCCGTATCGATGACAAGTGCATCCACACCTGCTGCGATGAGCTCTTCAGCACGTTTTTTCGTCTCTTTGGCGATGCCGATGGCACCCGCCACAAGGAGACGCCCCTGGCTATCCTTGGCAGCGCCCGGAAATTCGATGACCTTCTCGATGTCCTTAATCGTGATCAGGCCTTTTAATATGTTGTTTTCATCGACAAGTGGGAGTTTTTCAATTCTGTATTTCTGAAGAATCTGCGCCGCTTCATCCAGCGTCGTACCTACTTCAGCAGTTATAAGGTTCTCTTTGGTCATTACATCATCAATCGGTTTTGAATAATCCTCTATGAAGCGCAGGTCACGGTTTGTGATGATGCCGATCAGCTTCTTCTCCTCTGGATTATTGACGATCGGCACTCCGGAAATACGGTATTTGCCCATCAGATGCTCTGCTGCGAAGACCTGCTCCTCCTTCGTCAGGAAGAATGGATCTTTGATGACACCGTTTTCGGAACGTTTGACCTTCTCCACCTCGTCACGCTGGCGTTCAATGGACATGTTCTTATGAATGACACCAAGACCGCCCTGACGTGCAATCGCGATTGCCATCGCAGATTCGGTCACAGTATCCATCCCTGCACTCAGAACCGGTATGTTCAGCCTGATGCTTTTGGACAGCTGCACGGAGAGATCCACTTCCTTCGGCAGTACTTCTGAATGCGCCGGTACCAGCAGCACATCATCAAACGTCAAACCCTCTTTTTCAAACTTTCTTTCCCACATTCTTATTGCCTCCTATTTTTAAATAGTACACCTTAAAAAAACATAGATAGGAACAATGGAGATACAGCCGATGATCGGATATCCAATTGTTATTCCATAGTAGCTTTATTTAAGGTAAAGCCTAGAAACTCATAATCCATATTATTATGATTATATGAAATAAAATATTTAATTACTTATGATAGCAAAAAAACACAGTATAAACAATGTATTTTCGATAATGGGGATAATACAGAAAATTTAAACATATGTATAATGTAAGTTTTAGAAGATCATCAAAGGGAATATTAATTGAAATTGAAGATGATTCAGGAAAAGGAGGGCCATCGTGAACTATTTTGAGTTGTATGACAGTCAGGAAGCCGTACTCGACCGCATTACACAGTTGAAAGCTGAAGGGTATTATGAAGAGGATATACACCTTATGGGCAGGGAAGATAAAGAATTCGAAGCCCTTGAATATACAGACGTGGTCTATCATATCCATGTAGCGGATGATATAGGACTGAAGGAGATACTGGCTAGAAACGAGCCTGCAGAACGATTTCTCCACGACTATGAGCTTGGTGAAGATGAAATAGAAAGATACTTATTCAAGATCAGCGAAGGGAACTACCTGATGTTCTATGCAGATTTGGCTCTCATGGAAAGACGTGAGGAACAGCAGGAGAGGGAAGAAAGTGCAGAAGCGGATTTCAAAGGGGAAGTCAAAGACCCTGAATAGATTCGAAAAAATGATCTGAAGCAACCGCTTCAGATCATTTTTATTTCCACATGTTCCTTAACCCTTACTCCTTCGTGCCGAGGCCGCTTTCCTTCACCACCTGCAGAGGCTGCAGGCTCCCCACCTCAACAATGTTCAGATTCTTTGGCCTGAGCATCTCCATTTCATTTCCCTTCCCAATGCAGACATTCCTGATTTCATCAAAAGACAGAAGATCCATATATTCGTATGGCTTATAATTCAGCATCATCTGCCTGTAGTGATGCAACGACAGGTTGTAAGTGTCGTCTGCCGTATTCTGCATCTCGGTTTCCCGATGACGCACCAAAAAGTTCCAATAGGTGAAATGATGGTATTCTATATTGCTGCTGCTGTCAAACCCGGTAAAATGGACATGATAACCCGCAGACAATTCCTCCCGTGCCCCTTCATTCAACTGGGCCATCGATCTTTCAATCTTACTGAAGATGGCAAGGATCGTATCCACTTCCCCGGCCACTTCCATGGTCACCTCTTCCCCGCTGATCATCTCCATCACATGCGGATATTTCTTCTGTACCCCTTCCGTAAGGATGTCCATGTAGTAGCAGTAGGAAGTATGGTTTTCCGGATCAAGCAGGCTCATTATCTTGAACTGGTTCAGCAGCATCAACCGTGCCAGGGGATTCTCCAGACCCTTCACGTCATTATAGGCCGCTCCCATCTAGAATATGTGATCCAGACACCAACAGTTGCTTGCCTGTTCCATTCCATTGTCATTAAGTTGAACATTATTTCCCCCAGCCAACAACATTGCCAATATGAAATATACTGTATACTTTTTCAAATTCATATCCCCTTACCCTTTAAGTTATTGTTTCTATACAGGAACTATTTCATTATAAAATATTCAAAGGACTATGATCATCATTATTTAGGAAATATTCTTCTTTGAATATTTTTCTAATATATCAAACAATTCAAGTGCATCGTAATTTTCAAAGAAGACCTTATTCTTCTCTTTCAGAATTTCATATTCTTCATACTGCTTAAGATTTATCAGTGCGGAAAACTTCATATAGAGTATATGGACGATCAGATATGTAGAATCATTTTTGTGGAGTATCTCCAAGGCTTTGTTGCAATACTTCAATGACTTTTCATGCTCTTCACCTTCACACAGGCTCACAGCCAAATTATATAATATTTTGACTACGAGTACCGGGGACGTCTTTTTGGATCCTTCATAAAAGGCCAAAGCCTCTTTGTAGGAATCCAGACCACCCAAACCAGTCATACTGTATATATTCCCTTTAGCCAGATGCATTTCTGCCACTGCTTCATACATCCACTCATTCTTCTGATTCATCTCTATCGCTATATTGATCAAGCGCAGGGCCATCCTATACTGTCCTTTGGACTGTTTTACAAGTCCATGGTGCCAGGACCTGTAGCCTTCAAGCTCTGGCGACTGTTTCCAGAATCCGCTTCTCTCGCTTTTCAGTATTTCTTCCATCCTATCGTAATCCTGCTCTTTTCTGGCCGCATCCAACTGTTCCCGCACGATTATGCCCGGCGTCTTCTCGCCACTGCAGAATACATCATGCATGCTCAGATTCAGACGTTCCATCACCCTCATAAACTCACCCAGACTTATTGTGAAGCTGCCATTCTCCAATCTGGATATGGAAGATTGGGAGCTGATTCCTTCAGCGAGCTCTCCTTGCGAGAGTGACATCATCTTTCTTCTTTTTCTGATCTTTCCTGATATATCTTCCAATCATTTCCACCTCTTTTTTAGATTATTATTCCACAGCGCCGCCATGGCGTCCATTAAATCTTTTATGGTAGTTTATTAAAAATGCACATGGGTATAAATCTAGTACGTATTAGGATGATGGATGTGCGCTATAATCAGTCATTTTCGAAAATGTAACAAAACCTAATCATCAAACAAAATGGAGGTATGAGTTATGCGTAAAATTGAATCATACATGAGCGAACAGGAAATGCTTGGAAGAATTGAACAGCTGAAATCCGAAGGTGTAGCCGAAAACCAAATTACTGTAGTTTCCAGAGAGGAGCTTGAAGGGTCTTCCTTGAACTATACCGATGTGAACTACAAGACTTCTGAAGGAAGTGCCTGGGATAAGATCGTTTCCTGGTTCAGTGCAGAAGACCCTGAGGAGCGTGTAATGACAGGACTCAACCTGAATCCACAGGAAGAGGAAGAATATAAAGAAGCTCTGGATAGCGGGAAAATCCTTCTTTATGTCAACGATGAAATTGAAGGGGATACTACCGACTATCCTAAAGATCCATTGCTCGAAGACGATGAGGACAGGGTCGATAGAGGGGACTCTGCAGAACGTCCAAGATCCACTCCTGGCAGTGCGCATAGTCCTGGCGTGACTGGAGCGGCTGGTGCTACAGCAGCAGCTGGTGGCATCGGTTCTGACGAAAAAGACGAAAACCGCTATGTTGATGGTGCCGAGCGGCCGGAAATCGACAGGGAAACAGATTCCGTGCCGGGCAGTGCCCATAATGAAGGAACAACAGAAGTGGAAGGCGGCGTAGGCGGACGCGATGAAAATCGCTATGTCGATGGAGCTGAACGGCCGGAAATCGAAGAAGATTATCAATATGGCGATCGGGACAACCGTGCCATCAACGATGACATGGTCGAAGGACGCCGTGACCAGAATGTAGTTGATACAGGACGGGATGAGCCAGTGGACGACAAAGAAGGACGCTACAGTGTTGATGATCGTGCATTGAACACCACTGGCGCTGGTGCTGCCAATGACGAGTTTGCAGACCGGGATGACCTGACCGAAGAAGAAAAGATCCAGCTTCGTGAAGAGCGTCTGAATGTTGATAAAGAGCGCGTCCAGACAGGCGAAGTGAATGTTGACAAACATGTCGAGACGGACCACCAGGAATTTGATGTGCCGGTCGAACGTGAAGAAGTTACAGTGGAAAGACGCCCTGTAGATGGCGATCGTCCTGCAGGTGACATCGATGGGGACGACCGCGATTCCATCAATGTATCGGTAAACGAAGAGCGTGTAAATGTAGATAAAGAAGACGTGGTAAGTGAAGAAGTGGTCGTCAAGAAAGACAAAGTCAGAGACACGGAACATGTTTCCGAGGATGTCCGCCGTGAAGATGTGGACATTGATGAAACGACAAATGACAGAGGGCGTCTTGATGACGACCGGTTGGATAGAGACAAAGATAGACCATAGTCTACAAATTTACTCCCATGGCCTTGCGCCGTGGGATTTTTTTTCATGAAAAAAAGCCCCATCCTATAGATGGGGCTTTCACTCACATTATTATTGTTCTTCCTTCACGTATGGAAGCAATGCCATATGACGTGAACGCTTGATTGCTTTTGTAAGCTGGCGCTGATACTTCGCAGAAGTACCTGTTACACGTCTTGGAAGAATTTTACCACGTTCTGAAATGAACTTTTTAAGGAGATCTACTTCTTTGTAGTCAATGTGCGTAATGCCATTGGCTGTGAAGTAGCAAACCTTTTTACGGCGACGACCGCCTCTTCTTGGACCTGCCATGAGTTATCCTCCTCTACAGATTGAATGTCGCCATGCAGTAGTGTGTGGTACTGCAATTGCGTATTCATATCTATAATTTTAGTTATTTCGTGATGAACGTGTGTAAGTGTTTTTGTATGTGCAAGGTATATTTTACACATTGGGTGTCTCATTGTCAATCGATGATGCACAAGTTGTTGCCTATATCCACACAATTATATGTTGCTGCTTCTTGTCCTTACGATGAAGAGCATGATGAATGAAATGATGACGATGGTGATGACCCACATCCAGGCCAGGGTCATTTTACCGGAATCGAGTGCAATATAGATGGCGGTCGGCACAGTCTGCGTCTTTCCCGGTATATTACCGGCAAACATCAATGTTGCACCGAACTCCCCAAGCGCCCGCGCGAAACTCAATATGCCCCCTGCCATCAAGGCTTTTGAGGCAAGAGGGATCGAAATGGTGAAGAATGTCTGGAAACGGCCCGCTCCATCCACTTTGGCAGCTTCTTCAATATCCTTGTCTACATTCTGAAACCCCGCCTTGGCTGACTGGTACATCAGAGGAAAGGCTACGACAGCACTTGCTACAACAGCAGCATACCAGGTGAATATGATGGGCTGGTTGAAGATGAAGGCAATCCACCCTCCAATCAGGCTGTTGTTGCCCAAGAGGACGATCAGCAGGAACCCGATGACTGTTGGCGGCAGTACAAGCGGCAGCATAATCAGTGTTTCAACGATGGATTTCCCGGGAAATTTTATATCCACCATCCATTTCCCGATGATCGTCCCCAAAATGAGCACAATAATGAATGCCAGTATGGAAACCCGGACCGACAAACGGATGGGATCCAGAAATTCTTCGAATGTGATGTTACTGAATAATGAATCCATATTCTTCAAACACCTTTTGGGCCGTCTCGGAGTGCAGAAATTCTTGGAATTCCACGGCGGTTTCATGGTTTGGGGAATCTGCTATTACACCTGCGGGATATCTTACCGGTGTATGGAGGGATTGAGGAAATTCATGGACGATTTCCACCCTATCACTCAACAGTGCATCGGTGCGGTAGACGATGCCGGCTTCGACATTCCCTGTCTCTACATAGGATAACACTTGCCGCACATCCTTTGCATAGACGATATCCTCTTCTATTTCCGTGAATATATCCAATGCGCCCAGAGCTTCCTTGGCATACATGCCTGCCGGTACTGCACTCGGCGTTCCAATCGCCACTTTTCCTGCCTCTTTGAGGTCAGCTGGCGAAGAGACTTTTCCGTCCTCCGGGACAATCAGTACCAGGGAGTTGCCGAGAAGTACCGTATTTGATGAAGGATCGATTGTCCCTTCATCAACCAGCGTCTGGAACTTTTCGTCTGAAGCCGAGACGAACAGATCGACTGGCGCACCTTGGGAGACCTGCTGCTGCAGCGAGCCGGATCCCCCGAAATTGAATGACAGTCCGACATCCGGATGTGCCTCTTCATAGAGCGTGCCGACTTCCTCCATCGCCTCGCTCAAACTGGCAGCAGCGGAGATCGTGATCGTTTCCCCGCTGTTTCCTGTAGCACTGCTGCCGCATCCGGCCATCATTAGAAATATGCCTATCATGCCTACCCATGTCAAAGCGCCCTTTTTCATAGAGACTCTCCAATCTGAATTTATCCTTAACTGCCATTATAAACACTTCTGTCCCCGGAGAGAATATGTCTGAGGATGATTATTGTGAAATAAAAAAGGCATTCCGGGTTACCGGAATGCCCTGGTGCAGGATACACACACTATATCCTGCACATGCACACACACACTTTTCACACTTCATCTTTCATATCCGATCTTGGATATGGTTTAGAATGGTAGATCGTCATCACTGATATCAACCGGTCCATCGGCGTTTGCGAATGGATTCTCCTCTTTTGTATCCTGTCTGGATTTTTGAGGTGCCGGTCTTGAACCAGTGGACTGGTTACCGTACGCATTCTGATAGCTGTCTGCGGAATTATTGTACTGTTGATTACTGCCTTGCCCTTGTCCTTTAGGTTCCAGGAACTGCACACTATCACACACTACTTCAGTCACATATACTCTTTGACCTTCTTTGTTCTCATAGGAACGACTCTGCAATCTGCCGTCTACTCCCGCCAGACTGCCCTTCTTCAAGTACTGGTTGACGTTCTCCGCCTGCTTACGGAAAACGACACAGTTGATGAAGTCAGCTCCACGTTCGCCGTTCGCACTTGTGAACGGACGGTTGACTGCCAGAGTGAAGGTCGCTACAGATATATTACTTTGACTGACTTTCAGTTCGGGGTCTTTTGTAAGACGCCCTACCAATACAACACGGTTCAGCATGTAATCAACTCCATTGTATTATTACTGTTTCTCTGCTTGTTCGTCGCGTACAATGATATGACGAATGATATCATTGTTGATTTTGGCCAAACGTTCGAACTCATCTGTGGCTTCCACATCAGCATTCACTTTGATGATGTGATAAAAGCCTTCGCTGAAATCTTCGATTTCATATGCAAGACGACGTTTACCCCACTCTTTTGATTCGACGATTTCCGCACCTTTTGAAGTCAAAACGTTGTCAAAACGCTCAACAAGCGCCTGTTTCGCATCTTCTTCAATGTTCGGGCGGATTACATATAGAATTTCATATGCTTTCATCTTCTACACCTCCTTATGGTCTTTAGCGGCCCATTTCCGTAGAAATAAGCAAGGAATAATTTTCATTACTCACAATCCGATATTATACCAGTGATCGGTTCTTTTTACAACCATTTTTAAACGTTGAATCTGAAATGAACGACGTCGCCATCCTTCATGAGATAGTCTTTACCTTCCAGACGGACCTTGCCCGCCTCTTTGGCCTTCACCATGTTGCCGTTCTCGACCAGATCATCATAGCTTACCGTCTCTGCACGGATGAATCCTTTTTGGAAATCGGTATGGATGATGCCTGCACATTCCGGTGCGGACATGCCTTCCCTGAAAGTCCATGCCCGGACTTCCTCGACACCCGCTGTAAAGTAGGTCGCCAGCCCAAGGAGATTATATGCAGCCTTGATGAGTTTATCCAGCCCGGATTCCTCTATGCCGAGGTCTTCCAGGAACATCTCCTTCTCATCTTCATCCAGCACCGCAATCTCCTCTTCCACTTTTGCGGAGATCACGATGACTTCAGACCCTTCTTTTTCTGCATATGCTTCGATCGATTTCAGGTATTCATTCTGTTCTAGGTTGCCGAGTTCATCTTCTGCCACATTGGCGACATACAGCATCGGCTTCTGCGTCAGCAGATGGAGGTTCTTGACCTGTTTCGCCTCTTCATCTGTAAATTCAAGCGCCCGGACTGGTCGGTCGTTCTCAAGTCCCTCCTTGATCTTCGAGAGCAGTTCCAGCTCGGCCATTGAATCCTTGTCCTTCTGCTTCGCCATCTTCTCTAGGCGCGGTATCCGCTTCTCCACACTTTCCAGGTCCGCAAAGATCAGTTCCATATTGATGATTTCAATATCATCGATCGGATCGACCTTGCCGGATACGTGTGTGACATTCTCATCATCGAATGCACGTACGACCTGGCATATCGCATCGACTTCACGGATATGGGCGAGGAATTTGTTGCCGAGCCCTTCACCTTTGGATGCACCTTTGACGATGCCCGCGATATCTGTAAATTCAAATGCCGTAGGGACGGTCTTTTTCGGTTCCACCATTTTCGTCAGTACATTCAATCTTTCATCCGGCACTTCAACGATGCCGACATTCGGATCGATTGTGGCGAACGGATAGTTTGCTGCGAGTGCACCTGCTTTTGTTATTGCGTTGAATAATGTCGACTTGCCGACGTTCGGCAACCCGACGATCCCTGCTGTCAGAGCCATTTATAATCACCTTTATGCTTCATATTTTTTTCTTACCATTTTCATTCTCTTTTCGAAATCACGACGCGGCATCATGATGACCCGGTCACACTGGTTGCACTTGATCTTGATGTCTGCCCCCATGCGGGTGATGGAGAACAGCCTGCTGCCGCACGGATGCGGCTTCTTCATTTCGACGATATCATTCAGACCATATTCTTTTGTCATGATTACTCACCTTCATCTTTAGCCATTTTATCATCAAAGTCCTGTATGTCCATTTTAGGTACAGAGATATAGATGCCTTTGCCCTCAAGATGATTCTTGATCGCTTTTCTCATGCGGCGTGTCACACCGAAGTGCTCCATCGGCTGCGTCTCGAGCATTATCCGGATGATGGCTTCACCGTTCTCTATGCCCTGCAGGCCAAGGATTTCAGGTTTGGAGACGAGCATCTCCTCTTCCTGCCAACGGGCTTCGAAGAACTGCTCCAATGTATTCTCGACTGAGTCAAGATCCTCCTCCACCGACACATTCATGTCGAGCATGGATACCGCATTATAGCGGGAGAAGTTGACGACTTCGTTGATGGTACCGTTCGGGATGATGAAGAGCTCACCTTCCCACCCCTGGATTTTGGAGGCGCGCAGGCCGAGGGACAGCACTTCACCTTCGGCAACCGTCGTACCGGAAGTATTCACCCTGACGAAATCCCCCTTATCGAACTGGTTCTCCAGAATGATGAAAAATCCTGTTATCATATCCTTCACAAGGCTCTGTGCCCCGAAACCAATTGCCAGGCCGACGACCCCGGCACCGGCAAGGAGCGTCCTTACGGGCAGGCTGAACGTTTCAAGCACCATCATGATGACGACGAACCATATGAACACCGTCGCAGTATTCTGCAGCACGTTGATCAACGTCTGGTTGCGCTTGCTGCTTCCTTTCAACCGGGATTTCGATTTGACTTTGAAGAAATTATCGATCATCCTATTGGCGATCCTGACGAGAATCATCGCTGCAATGATCAGTATGAGGGCCTGTATCAGCTTTGAAGCGATACCCATCCATAGCTCGGGATCCCTCAGATTATCCATGATTTCACCGATGAACATTATCGGCTCCTCAGTTGTTGTCATCAGTATATTCGCTAACACTGCTTCCACCTTCACTTTCCAGTTTACTTGTCTTCCAGCATGGAGATGAGCCTTTTGAACTCTTCTTCATTCCTGAACTCGAATGATATTGTGCCCTTTTTGCGCTTCTTCCTTATTTCCACTGCCGTTCCGAAATGTTCCTTGAGCATCGTCTCATGCTTCTCTATGAACTTCGGCTTGTCCTGCTTCTTCTTTCTTTTGGCAGGTGCTTCCTGCAGGCTTTTTACATAGGTCTCAAGTGTACGGACACTCATTCCTTCATCGATAGCACGTTTCGCTGCACCTTCCATCTGGATGGGGTCCTTGAGCGCCAGAAGTGTCCTGCCGTGTGCACCGGAGAGCAGATCGTCATTGATCATCTGTCTGATGGCATTCGGCAGATTGAGCAGCCTCAGCATATTAGCGATGTAGGGACGTGATTTCCCCAGCCGCTCTGCCACTTCATTCTGGGTGATGTTCAAAGTCGTCATCAGTTGGCGATAGCTCATCGCCTCTTCCAACGGATTGAGGTTCTCACGCTGCAGGTTTTCAATGATGGCAAGCTCCATCATTTCGGTATCCGTCATCTCCTTGACGATTGCCGGTATGGTTTCCCTGCCGAGCATTCTGGACGCCCTGAATCTTCTCTCCCCTGCCACGATATCGTAGCCCTTGACGGCTTTCCTCACCACGATGGGCTGGATTACGCCATGTGTCTCAATGGAATCAGACAGTTCCCTTAGCTTATCCTCATTGAACTCCATACGGGGCTGATAGGGGTTCCTTCTGATTTCGGAAATTTTGAGTTCGATGACCGCCTCACCTTCCTTACCGCTGGAAAATAGAGCATCCAGTCCCTTTCCGAGACTCTTTCCCAGTCCTTTTTGCCTTGCCATGCGCCACTACCTCCAGTGCAGGGTTCTCATAAGTATAAAATCACATGCTGTCATTATATCAATCAACCTGCCCATTGTAACATAAGAAAAACACCCACACAGTGAGTGTCTACCTATAGATCTTTATCGTCACTTCATGGAAAGCATCCTCATCAGCCGACTCATAGGATACGTTGAATCCTTTGTCCTTCAGCCTGTCCACTTCACGGTTGAGATCATTCAGTATGAAGGACATGTCCTCATCAAAATCCAGTTCGTCATTGACGTGCTTCAGCTTCTTCCTGACTGCATGCTCCGTCTCCTTCACCGTCATCTTCTGCTTCCTGATGTCTTCAAGCATCTCTTCCTGCCCTGAATCCTCCAGGCTGAGGAGCGACCTTGCATGACGCTCGGTGATTTCCTGCTTCTGGAGCGCTTCAATGACTTCATCGGACAATTTAAGAAGACGCAGCTTGTTGGCGATGAATGACTGGCTCTTGCCAAGATTCTGTGCAAGGTTCTTCTGGGTGATGCCATCCATCTTGAGGAGCTTCTTATAGGCTTTCGCTTCTTCTATGCTGGATAGGTTCTCGCGCTGGATATTTTCTATCAGTGCAATGGCCGCAGATTCGGTATCCGTCAGATATTTTACGATGACCTCCGCTTCTTCGCGGTTGAGCATCTTCAGCGCCCTGAACCTGCGCTCCCCTGCAATGATTTCAAACATGCCCTCCTCTATCGGCCGGACGGTGATCGGCTGCAGGAGACCATGCTCCGCGATGGAATCGGCCAGTTCCCTGATCCGTTCCCGGTCGAATGCCGTCCTTGGCTGATAGCGGTTGGGGACGATGTTTTCCATCGGCAAGTGCTGCAGGGAGACATTCTCCTGCTGATCTTCACTTTTGTCTATCAAGCCGAAAAGTCTTGAAAATGGTTTTTTCACATGCAACACCTGCCTATTGTTTTAATGGGGATTTGTTTGGGGTACCCGGCTTGCGCGGATACTTCTTGGGTGTTTTTCTTCTCTTCGCGATTTCGAGGATATGGCGTTCACTGTCTTCCTCCGGGAGGGTGAAGCTGTGGGTTTCCACAAGCTCGCCTCCCAAGAGATCCAGGGCGAACTGGCTTTCTTCCAATTCTTCCATGCCTTTTCTGCCCTTCAATACAATGAAGCGACCTCCTGTACGGACAAGCGGCAGACAGAGCTCGGCCAGCACGTTCAACTGGGCGACTGCACGTGCCGTCACGATATCGAACATATGACGCTGAGGGCCTTGTGCAAATGTCTCGGCGCGGTCATGGACCAGATGGATCTTATCCAGATCGAGTTCTGCCGTCAGTTCGTTCAGGAAGAGGATGCGTTTATTCAGCGAATCCACTATGGTCACTTTGAGGTCGGGCCTCAGGATTTTGAGCGGGATGCTTGGGAAGCCCGCCCCCGCTCCGACATCGCATATGCTTGCATTCTCCGGGAGATCCACATGGAAGAGCGGCGTCAGCGAATCGTAGAAATGCTTCAGATAAACCCCTTCCTCGTCGGTCACGGCCGTCAGATTGACCCGGCCGTTCCATTCTGCAAGCATCTCGAAATATCTTCTGAATTTGGCGCGCTGTTCATCATCCAGGGTGATCCCCTGGTGACGCAGGACCTCTATGAACTGTGCTTCCTTCATGCTTCCACCCGTTGGATGCTGCCCTGTTCAATATAGACAAGAAGGATGGAAATATCTGCAGGGTTCACCCCTGAAATTCTGGAAGCCTGGGCGATATCGAGCGGTTTGACGGTTTTCAGCTTATCCCTTGCCTCTGTTGCGAGGGAATGGATTGCATCATAGTCGATATCCGCTGGTATCTTCTTCTTCTCCATGCGCTTCACCTTGTCGACCTGCATGAGCGACTTCTTGATGTAGCCGTCATACTTGACCTGGATTTCCACCTGTTCATGTTCTTCCTGTGTGAGCGTCGTTTCCTCTTCCAGTATTTCCATGATGGAGGCATAGTCCATCTCCGGACGTCTGAGCAGATCGATGGCCAGAATGCCATCTTTGAGCGGTGTTCCGCCCCTTTCCTCCACGATGGCCTGCGTATGGGCGTTCGGCTTGATGCGTATCTTCTTCAGGCGGTCGAATTCCTCTTCGATATGCCGCTTCTTGGTCTCGAATGCTTCGAGCCTTTCGTCTGAAATGAGTCCGATGCGATGTCCGATTTCCGTCAGGCGCATATCTGCATTGTCGTGACGCAGCAGCAGACGGTGTTCCGCCCTTGAAGTCAGCAGCCTGTATGGTTCATTCGTCCCTTTCGTCACAAGGTCATCGATGAGGACGCCGATATATGCATCGGAACGGCTGAGTACAAGTTCCTCTTCACCTAGCAGCTTGCTCGCTGCATTGATGCCTGCGATGAGCCCCTGTCCGGCCGCTTCCTCATACCCGCTGGTACCGTTGATCTGGCCTGCAGTATAGAGGTTCGTGATCTTCTTCGTTTCAAGTGTCGGCCACAGCTGCGTCGGAACGAGTGCATCATATTCGATGGCGTAGCCTGCACGCATCATCCTGGCATTCTCAAGTCCTGGAATGGATGAGAGCATCTCGCGCTGTACATTCTCCGGCATGCTTGTTGAAAGACCCTGTACATAGACTTCTTTCGTGCTCCGGCCTTCTGGCTCCAGGAAGATCTGGTGTCGTGGCTTGTCGTTGAAGCGCACAATCTTGTCTTCGATGGATGGGCAGTAGCGTGGGCCTGTACCTTTGACCATGCCGGAATACATCGCGGATAGATGCAGGTTGTCATTGATGATCATATGCGTATTTTCCGAAGTGTAGGTCAGCCAGCACGGCAGCTGATCCATGATGAATTCAGTCGTTTCAAAGCTGAAGGCGCGCGGTACATCGTCCCCGGGCTGTATCTCCGTCTTGGAGTAGTCGATGGAGTCCGAGTTGACCCGCGGCGGTGTTCCCGTCTTGAAGCGGACGATGTCGAAGCCGAGATCCTTCATCTGGTCTGCAAGCGGTACTGAAGGCATCTGATGGTTCGGGCCACTGGAATATTTGAGGTCGCCGAGGATGATTTCCCCGCGCAGGAAGGTGCCTGTCGTGACGATGACGGCCCTCGCTTCGTAAATGGTGCCGATATTCGTTTTGACACCCTTGACTTCACCGTCTTCCACAATCATTTCATCCACCATGCCCTGAAGGATATCGAGGTTCGGCTCATCCTCCAGCACCCGCTTCATCTCCTGCTGATAGAGCACTTTATCCGCCTGCGCCCTGAGGGCACGGACCGCTGGTCCTTTGCCGGTATTCAGCATGCGCATCTGTATATGCGTCCTGTCGATCACTTTTGCCATCTGTCCACCGAGTGCATCGACTTCACGGACGACGATCCCTTTCGCTGGCCCCCCTACTGAAGGGTTGCAGGGCATGAATGCTATATTGTCCAAGTTGATAGTCAGCATCAGCGTCTTCAGCCCTTTTCGTGCAGAAGCGAGTCCTGCTTCTACGCCCGCATGGCCTGCACCGATGACAACAACATCATATTTCATATTATCTGTCATAGTTTTCCTCCTTTTATTTCCCAAGGCAGAACTGGCTGAAGAGCTGGTCGATCAGCTGTTCACTGACATCTTCCCCAATCACTTCTCCGAGCAGTTCCCACGTTTTTACAAGGTCTATCTGTACTATATCCACCGGCACATCCATTCCGGCAGATTCTATCGCATCGGATATCGCATCGGCCGCCTGCTCAAGCAGGTGGATATGGCGGTTGTTCGATACATAGGTGGAATCCACGGACTGGATTTCCCCTTCAAAGAACAAGCTTGCGATCCGGTCCTCGAGATCATCCACACCCGTGCCGTTGATGATGGATGTTCTGACCACCGGCATACCCGGATATCTCTTTTGAAGATCTTCGACATCAAGCTTCGGTTCGAGGTCCAGCTTGTTGACGATATTGATGACATTCTGGTCTGCCATCGAATCGAGGATTTCGATATCCTCATCTGTCAGTGGTTCGTTGTTGTTCAATACATACAGTATGAGCTCCGCTTCCTTCAGCGCCTGGCGGCTGCGTTCCACACCGATCTTCTCGACGATGTCATCGGTGTCCCTGATGCCTGCGGTATCTATGAGTTTGAGTGGAATGCCGTTGACATTCACGTATTCTTCGAGTATATCGCGTGTCGTTCCTGCCACGTCGGTCACGATGGCCTTGTTGTCCTGGATCAGGTAGTTAAGCAATGAACTCTTCCCGACATTCGGCTTCCCGACGATGACGGTGCTCAGCCCCTCCCGAAGGATTTTTCCCTGGGCACTGCTCTTCAGCAGCTTCCTGATTTCATCCTTGACCTTCTGGGCCTCCTCTTCGAGGAAGGAAGTGGTCGCCTCTTCGACATCGTCATATTCCGGATAGTCGATGTTCACTTCCACTTGGGCCAATATGTTGAGGATGCTCTGGCGCAGGCCTTCAACATGTGCTTTCAGCCTTCCCTGCATCTGCTGGTTCGCAACTTTTGATGCTTCCGTCGTCTTGGATCTGATGAAATCCATGACACCTTCTGCCTGGGACAGGTCGATCCGGCCATTGAGGAAGGCGCGTTTCGTGAATTCTCCCGGCTCCGCCATGCGGGCACCGTGCTTCAGCGTCAGCTGGAGCACCCGGTTGATCGTATGGACACCACCATGGCAATTGATTTCAACGATATCCTCGCGCGTGTAGGTGCGGGGCGCCCTCATGATTGCCACCATGACTTCTTCCACAGTCTCCCCGGTATCGGGATCCAAGATGTGGCCGTAGTTGATCGTATGCGAATCCACCGCTTCCAGCGGCTTCGCACCTTTATAGAGGCGGTCTGCGATCTCCACTGCATCCACGCCGGAGAGACGCACGATTGCAATTGCACCTTCGCCCACCGGGGTGGAGATGCTGGATATTGTTTCTAATTGCATGATGCAATGCTCCTTTACTTCTTTTCTATTACAATATAACGATTCGGTTCTGCACCTTTGGAATAGGTTTCTATACCTTCGATGCCGCTCAGTACATGGTGCATGATCTTCCGTTCAAAGGAAGGCATCGGCTCAAGTTGTACCGGCCCCTCTATACGCTTCGCCTTCTTCGACATGTTGACTGCGAGGTTCTCGAGGGTTTCACGCCGCTTCTCCCGGTAGTTCTCGACATCAAGAGTAATCACACCATAGCTCCTGTATATCGAATTGAAGAACTGCTGGGCGACTTCCTGCAGCGCGTTGAGCGTTATACCGCGTTTCCCGATCAGCTTGGCGGCCATCGGGGAGAACAGCTCGATGTGCACCTCATTCTCGAGCACTTCGACTTCACTGGTTCTTTCTATATTCATATCCTGGATGATCCGTTCCACGTAGTCCCTGGTCTGCTCCGCCGCTTCTTCGATGGAAATCTGGACATGCACTTCCTCATCGATTTCTTCATCCTGGGCAAGCACATGTGCCAGTTCCTCCGCTTCGATGACATCCGCTTCTTCATTTTCACTTTCTTCCATTGAATCCGATGAACCCGAAGACCCGGGACCGGGGCCTGATGCCCCAGCCGCTTCGGGTACTTCTTCAGCAATGATGCTGTCAGCCTGTTCTGCATCTCTTGCAATCAAGGCGTCAATCGATTCATACATCTTGAGTTCGGGGTTTATGACGGTCAATCTGACGACGGCGTCCTTCCTGCCGAAGCCGAACAGCCCCTTCTTCCCTTCCTCTTCAACATCGATTTTGACATCCGCTTCGGAAACTTTCAGCTCTTCAAGGCCTTTGGCGATTGCACGATCAACAGTCTCATCTGTGTAAATCCTGTACATGGTGTAACCCCCATATCATTTTAGACATTTTGCGATCTTCAGCACGTGCAGTAATGATTTTTCCATCTGATGGTAGTCCATATCGCTGACCGGCTTCCTCGCAATGACGACATATTCCCTTGGCTTCAGCCGTTCCTGATGCTTATGGAAGAAGACGCGGATGCGCCTTTTGATCTTGTTGCGTTTAACAGCGTTGCCAAGCCGCTTGGACACACTGATGCCGAGCCTCATATGATCGGTCTTCGGATGGTCGGCCAGATACACGACGAACTGTCTGTTTGCGTACGATCTGCCCTTTTTGAAAACAAGCTGGAAATCACGTTCTTTTTTTATTCTGAATCTCTTTTTCATCATTGGTACGCTCTCTCACATATGATATTTCATTATATAAAATTCATCGTCATTATAGCATGCCATATACACTGGAAGAACCCGCCGTGCTCAAGCCGGGCATGCGCACTCCTCCGGTGGGGCTGCCTGAAAGTGGTAAAATGTAAAGCTGCCTTGCTACACAAAAAAAGATCACCTATTCAGATGATCTTGAGGATTAGGCTGAAAGAACTTTTCTACCTTTTCTTCTGCGACGGGCCAATACTTTACGGCCGTTCTTTGTGCTCATTCTTTTACGGAAACCGTGCACTTTGCTGTGCTTACGTTTATTTGGCTGATAAGTACGTTTTACCATATTAAATTACACCTCCATGATACTTTTGCCTGTGTATAGCTTCTAGAATTGTAACTATTAAAGAATAACAGATGGCCCTATAGATTTCAATACATTTTTCACTTGGATTCTGCAAATCCAGCGTGTGGATAACTTAAGCTGTTGACAACCTTTGTGGATAACTATATTGTGGATATTTCTTTTCCACATACTTCTGCATGAGTTATCCCCAGTTTCACACATGTTCACAGACGCCCTGTGGATAAGTGCGGATATTGTGTATATCTTCTTGTAATTGTTGATATTACTTATGTTTTTCGTTATAATTTTGAATATAAATTTGTGGAAAAGGCACCCTAGCAATATAGTTTGTCCACAGAATGTGTGTAACCTGTGGATAGTTATCCAAAGCTGTGGAAATGATTATCCACACACTGTGATTATGTGAATAGGAAAAGAGGACAATCGTATGAGTAGTATTAAGGAAATCTGGGAGAATACGCTGAAAGGCATCAAAGGGACCATAGCCAATGCAAGCTACCAGACATGGTTCCAGGATACTTCAATGATCCATCTGGACAATGAGACGGCTGTGATCAAAGCGGATACCCAATTTCAGAGGGATTGGCTTGAAAAGAACTATAGTGGACTCATCCAGGAGCAGCTGTTCGAAGTCATGGGGGAAAAGCCTGAAATCAGGATTGTCACCGAAGAGGAGGAAACCCCGGCGAAGCTTCCCGAAAAGACCGCTCCGGAACCTGAGGTTCCAGTGAACAACCAGCTCAATGTAAACAACACATTTGAAACATTCGTCATCGGGAACGGAAACCGCTTCAGCCATGCCGCATCACTCGCCGTGGCCGAAGCCCCGGCCAAAGCCTACAATCCGCTCTTCATCTATGGAGGGGTCGGACTCGGCAAGACCCATCTCATGCATGCCATCGGGCACTATGTGCTGGAGCATCGTCCAAACGCGAAGGTGGCATACCTGTCGAGTGAAAAGTTCACCAACGAATTCATCAATTCGATCCGCGACAACAAGACCGAGGAATTCCGCAACCGCTACCGGAACGTTGATGTGCTGCTGATTGATGATATCCAGTTTCTCGCAGGCAAGGAATCGACGCAGGAGGAATTCTTCCATACATTCAATGCCCTCCACGAGGACAATAAGCAGATCGTCATCTCAAGCGACCGGACGCCGAAGGAGATTCCGACGCTTGAAGACAGGCTCAGATCCCGTTTCGAATGGGGATTGATCACCGACATCACACCACCAGACCTCGAGACCCGGATAGCAATCCTCCGCAAAAAATGTGAAGAGGAGAAAGTGGAGATCCCCAATGAAGCGATGATCTACATCGCCAACCATATCCACACGAACATACGGGAGCTGGAAGGGGCCCTGACACGGGTTGCTGCGTATTCGAAGCTCGTCAACCAGCCCCTGACGCCCGAAATGGTCTCAGAAGCGCTCAAAGATCTCGTCACCCAGTCCAAATCGAAGAAGATCACGATTACGGACATCCAGGAAGCGGTCGCTTCATTCTATGATATCCAGATCGAATCGTTCGCTTCCAAGAAACGGACGAAATCCATTGCTTTTCCGCGGCAGATTGCGATGTATCTCGCCCGGGAACTCACAGACTATTCCCTGCCGAAGATCGGGGAAGTATTTGGCGGCCGGGACCACTCCACCGTCATCCATGCCCATGAGAAGATTTCAAAGATGATTACAGAAGATGAACGTTTCAAACAGGAACTGGAAGAGGTAGAAAACCGTATCAATTAAAGATGTGCACACTGTGGATAAATGTTACACTGTAACAAACACTTTACCAACATGTGGATAACTTGGCTGCTGTGGGCTGAATGGACTTATCCACAAATCCACAGGCCTTACTACTGTTATTACTTAAAATACTAATCAATATATATAAGGAGTCATTAACTTATGAAAATCAGTATTAACCGCCAGTATTTCATCGAACAGTTGAATCATTGCCTCAAGGCAATTTCCCCCCGGACGACATTGCCGATTCTCAATGGCATAAAAATTGAAGTGAAAGAGGATCATCTGCTTCTTACTGGTAGTGATTCTGAAATTTCTATTGAAATCACCATCCCTACTGAAATCGATAATGAAGAAATCCTTGAAATCCATGAAACAGGTACAGTTGTACTTTCCGGAAGATTCTTTGTGGATATCATCAAAAAGCTCTCCGGCAACTTCGTAGAACTTGAAACGAATGATGCCTTCCAGACGAAGATTTCAGCTTCCCAATCGGAGTTCAACCTGAGCGGCAACGATCCGGACCAGTATCCGCTGCTGCCTGAAGTCAATGACGAGGAAAGCATCATCCTTCCTTCCACTGTATTGAAGAACATCATCAACCAGACGAACTTTGCCGTTTCACTCTCTGAAACGCGTCCGGTACTGACAGGCGTAAACTGGCAGTTCCAGGACAGCGGCATCCAGTTCACTGCCACGGATTCCCACAGGCTTGCCCTCAGGAAACTCGAGGGTGACCAGTTCGGTATGGACAGCATGCATGCGATCATTCCCGGAAAATCCCTGACGGAACTGAACAAGATCATCAATGATTCCGATAATGAAGTGGAAATCCACTTCTCCCAGAACCAGGTGCTGTTCAGCTACGGCAACATGCGCTTCATTTCCAGGCTCCTTGAAGGGAACTATCCGGATACTTCCCGTCTCTTCCCGGAGAATTATGAAACGAAGGTGACTGTGAACAACGGTGAGTTCTACCATGCAATCGACCGGGTATCGCTGCTCGCCCGTGAAGGCGGCAACAATGTCATCCGCATGAGTGTGGAAAACGGCGGTGTGGCCCTGTCATCCAACTCGCCGGAAGTCGGTACTGTGCATGAAGACATCAATACTGGAAAAGTCGAAGGTGAAGATCTGAAGATCTCCTTCAACTCCAAATATATGATGGATGCGCTTAAAGCGATCAACGATGACGAAGTCGTCATCGAATTCTTCGGTACAATGCGCCCGTTCACGCTGAAGGCGGCTGAATCCGATGAAGTCGTCCAGCTGATCCTGCCGATCCGGACATATTAATATCCAACAAAATCTGCGATTGAGCCCCAAAACCTGAAAAAAGGGGGGTCTCAGTCGCTTTTTGTATTTTCAGGGGGGAAACCTCATTTATATCTCTCGACGCTCCTAAGGCTTTATTTGGGCTTCTGGAGTGAAATTTATCCGAAAATGTAGTATAATGTAGTAGTGAGATTAAGGAGGATGAGTGCATGGAAAGTATCCAATTTGACGAACTCATTACATTAGGACAATTTCTGAAGCACGAAGGCATCATCGGGACCGGCGGAGAGGCCAAATGGTTCCTGCAGGAGAATGAGGTGCTTCTGAACGGAGAGCCGGAAAACCGCAGAGGCAAGAAGCTGCACGAAGGTGACGAAGTGGACCTGGGGGAATTCGGCCAGTTTAGGATAGAATATTCCAAATGATCCTAAACCGCATACACCTTGGGAATTTCAGGAATTATGAAACACTGGACCTTGAATTTCATCCGAAACTGAATATATTCATCGGCCGGAATGCCCAGGGCAAGACGAACCTGCTCGAATCCATCTATTTCCTTGCGCTGGCGAAAAGCCACCGCACTTCAAAGGACAAGGAATTGATACGCTTCAACCAGGACGAGGCATTTGTAAATGGCAATATAACGACTTCCTACAGCAATCTGCCCCTCTCCTTGAGTGTCAGCGGCAAAGGGAAGCGGGCAAAGGTCAATCATATGGAAGTATCGAAGCTGAGCCAGTATATCGGGCACTTGAATGTTGTGTTGTTCGCTCCGGAAGACCTCAACATCGTCAAAGGATCCCCGCAGATCAGACGTAAATTCATCAATATGGAGTGCGGCCAGATTTCGAAAGTGTACATCAATATGCTGAGCGGCTACCAGAAGGTACTGGCCCAGAAGAACAACTACCTAAAACAGAAGAATGTCGATCGCGTGATGATCGACGTGTTGAATGAACAACTTGCATACTATGCAAGTTTAATTATTTTAAAGAGACAGCAATTCGTGGATACGATTGAAAAATATGCACGGAAGATACATGCAGATATATCGAACGGACAGGAAATCCTGGCTGTCAGATACAATCCGAATATAAAGTACGAGGCGACTGAAGTGGGTGCACTCGAACAGGAGCTGAAAGCCTTGTTCCAGGAGACGCTCGAGCGGGAGATTGAGCGGGGCCAGGCCCTGATCGGCCCGCACAGGGATGACATTGCATTCTACATCAACGATTTCGATGTCCAGACATACGGTTCACAGGGACAGCAGCGGACGACGGCCCTGTCGGTGAAACTGGCTGAACTCGAACTGATCAATGAGGAGATCGGAGAATACCCCATACTGCTCCTGGATGACGTACTGAGTGAACTGGATGAGACGCGGCAGTCCCATCTTTTGACCTCGATACGCAACAGGGTCCAGACGTTCGTCACGACAACGTCGATCAGTGACATCAACCACGCAATCATGGATGAGATGCAGGCACTTGGCATAGAAGATGGCAAGGTGAAAGTATAATGGAAGGTGATAATATGGCTGAAAAGAATATGGAACAGTATGGCGCCGAGCAGATACAGGTCCTGGAGGGGCTGGAAGCGGTCCGTAAACGTCCCGGGATGTACATCGGTTCGACAGCTTCAAAAGGACTCCACCACCTCGTGTGGGAAATTGTGGACAACAGCATCGATGAGGCGATGGCAGGACATGCCGACCGCATCAACATCACGATAGAAGAGGACAACTGGGTGAAGGTGACCGACAACGGCCGCGGTATCCCGGTCGATATCCAGGAGAAGATGGGCCGCCCGGCGGTCGAGGTCATCCTGACGGTCCTCCACGCCGGCGGCAAGTTCGGCGGCGGCGGCTATAAGGTCTCCGGCGGCCTGCACGGTGTCGGTTCCTCCGTGGTCAATGCACTGAGCAAGACGCTCGAAGTCTATGTGCACCTTGATGGGAAGATCCATCATCAGAGCTACACAAGGGGCGTCCCCGATTTCGACCTGAAGGTCATCGGCGAGACGGACAAGACCGGTACGGAAATCCGTTTCAAGGCGGATGCCGAGATTTTTACAGAGACGACGGAATACGATATCGAAGTGCTGCAGAAACGCATCAAGGAGCTCGCCTTCCTGAACAAGGGGCTCGAGATCAACCTGTTCGATGAACGGGGCGAGGAAGACGTTTCCTTCCAGTACTATTATGAGGGCGGCATCAAGTCGTACGTCGAGCAGATGAACGAGACGCGCGATGTGCTGCATGATGAAGTCATCTACATGCACAGTGAAAAGGACGAAGTGGAAGTTGAAATCGCCCTGCAGTACAACAATGGCTACAACTCCACCCTCATGTCCTATGCCAACAACATCCACACGTATGAAGGCGGGACACATGAAGACGGCTTCAAGCGTGCATTGACGAAGGTCATCAACAACTACGGCTTCAAGAACCGGATCATCCGGGAGGGCGAAGACCGGCTGAGCGGTGAAGATGTGCGCGAAGGCATGACGGCAGTCGTCTCGATCAAGCATACGGATCCGCAGTTCGAAGGGCAGACGAAGACGAAATTCGGCAACTCGGAAGCACGGCTGATTACAGACCAGCTCTTCAGTGAAGGATTCGAGCGCTTCCTGCTCGAAAATCCAGCACCTGCAAAGGTCATCGTTGAAAAAGGCCTCACCGCCCAGCGCGCGAGGGTCGCAGCGAAGAAGGCGCGTGAAATGACACGCAGAAAATCTGCACTTGAAGTCTCCAGCCTGCCAGGCAAGCTTGCCGACTGTTCAAGCAAGGATCCTTCAAAAAGTGAACTGTTCATCGTCGAGGGGGATTCCGCCGGCGGGTCCGCCAAAGCCGGAAGGAACTCCACAACCCAGGCCATCCTGCCGCTCCGAGGCAAGATCCTTAACGTTGAAAAGGCGCGCCTCGACAAGATCCTGAACAACAACGAGATCCGTTCCATGATCACGGCACTCGGTACAGGCATCGGCGAAGAATTCGACCTGTCCAAGGCGCGCTACCATAAGATCGTCATCATGACCGATGCCGATGTCGACGGTGCACACATCCGCACACTGCTTCTGACCTTCTTCTACCGGTTCATGAAACCACTGATTGAAGCAGGCTACGTATATATCGCCCAGCCGCCACTCTATAAAGTCACCCAGGGCAAGAACAAATATTATGTCTTCGATGACAGGGAGCTGGACTCCCTGCGCAATGAACTCAGCGATACACCGAAGATTTCCCTGGCACGATATAAGGGTCTTGGTGAAATGAATGCAGATCAGCTGTGGGAAACGACGATGGATCCAAGCTTCAGGACGCTGCTCCAGGTGACACTTGAAGATGCGGTCGACGCAGACCAGACATTCGAAATGCTCATGGGGGACATCGTCGAGAACAGAAGGAACTTTATTGAAGAAAATGCATTATACGTCCAAAATCTAGACGTTTAATCAGTGGAGGTTATTTTGAATGAGTGACAGAACGGATAGATTGAAATCAACCAATATAAGCAAAGAGATGCGTACCTCCTTCCTGGACTATGCGATGAGCGTCATCGTATCCAGGGCGCTGCCGGATGTACGGGATGGCATGAAGCCGGTCCACCGCAGGATACTGTACGGTATGCATGACAACGGGATGACATCGGAAAAGCCATATAAGAAGTCCGCAAGGATCGTCGGGGACGTCATGGGTAAATACCACCCCCATGGCGACTCCTCGATCTATGACGCGATGGTGCGTATGGCCCAGGACTTCAGCTACCGCTATCCGCTCGTCGACGGTCAGGGGAACTTCGGTTCCATGGACGGCGACAGCGCTGCAGCAATGCGTTACACCGAGGCGAAGATGAGCAGGATATCCATGGAGCTGATGCGCGACATCAACAAGGATACCATCGACTTCCAGGACAACTATGACGGCAATGAACGGGAACCTGTGGTACTCCCGTCAAGATTCCCGAACCTGCTCGTCAACGGCACCAGCGGCATCGCAGTCGGCATGGCGACGAACATCCCTCCGCACAACATGAGGGAAGTCATCGATGCGGTGCTTGCATACGCTGAAGACGGTGAAGTCACCCTGCCCGAACTGATGGAGCATGTGAAGGGTCCGGACTTCCCTACTGCCGGCCTGATCGTCGGAAAAAGCGGCATCAGGCAGGCATACGAGACGGGACGCGGTTCCGTCATCATGCGCTCACGCTGTGAAATAGAAACGATGAGCAACGGCAAGGAGCGCATCGTGGTCTCTGAAATCCCCTACCAGGTCAACAAGGCAAGACTCGTCGAGAAAATTGCCGAACTTGCCCGGGAGAAGAAGATTGAAGGCATCACCGATCTGCGGGATGAGACAAGCCTGTCGGCAGGCGTAAAGATCATCATAGAAATCCGCAAGGACAAGAATGCCAACGTCATCCTGAACAACCTCTACAAGCAGACACCGCTGCAGACGAGCTTCGGCATCAACATGCTGGCACTCGTCAAAGGACAGCCGAAGATCATGGGTCTGAAGGAGATCCTCGCCCACTATCTTGAACACCAGAAGGTCATCATCACGAGACGGACGAAGTTCGACCTGAAGCGTGCAGAAGACCGTGCCCATATTTTGGAGGGCCTCAAGATTGCACTCGACAACATCGATGAAATCATCGCACTCATCCGCGGATCACAGAACGATGAAGCGGCAAAGACTGGCCTGATGGAAGAGTTCAACCTGTCGGAACGCCAGTCCCAGGCCATCCTTGATATGCGCCTCAGGCGCCTTACAGGACTTGAACGGGGCAAGATCGAGGACGAGTACAATGAAATACTGAAGACAATCCAGTACTTGAAGGAGATTCTCGCAGATGACGAAAAGCTGCTTGAGATCATCCGGGAGGAACTGACTGAAATCAGGGATAAATACGGTGACGAACGGAAGACCGAGATTACGCTCGGCAACCTGTCCGACATCGAGGATGAAGACCTCATCCCTGAAGAACAGATCGTCGTCACCCTGAGCCACAACAACTACATCAAGCGCCTGCCTTCCTCCACCTACCGGGCGCAGCACCGGGGAGGCCGAGGTGTGCAGGGGATGAATACGGTCGAGGATGACTTCGTCAGCCAGATTGTGACGATGAGCACCCACGACTACATCATGTTCTTTACGAACAAGGGTCGGGTCTATCGTCTGAAAGGCTACGAAATCCCAGAACTCTCCCGCCAGTCGAAAGGCATCCCGATCGTCAATATGCTGGAGATCGACAAAGATGAAGTGATCAGCACCATGATCGGGGTGAAGGATGAGGATACGGAAGACAAATTCCTGGTTTTCGCCACGAAGAATGGTCTTGTGAAGCGCTCCACCCTCGATAACTTCGAACGCATCAACAAGAACGGCAAGATTGCGATCTCCTTCAGAGGCGACGATGAGCTGCTTGCGGTCCGCCTTACGGATGGGTCCAAGGAAGTGATCCTCGGAACACGCAATGCCAACCTCATCCGGTTCCCTGAAGATCAGATCCGTACGATGGGCCGGACGGCTGCAGGGGTCAAAGGGATCAAACTGCGTGAGGACGACTATGTAATCGGCCTCGATGTCCTCTCCGAAGACCAGTCCATCCTCGTCGTAACCGAAAACGGCTACGGAAAGTGTACCCCTGAAGCGGAATACCGGATTACAAGACGCGGTGGCATGGGCGTGAAGACGGCCAACCTCACCGAACGCATCGGCAAACTCGTCTATATCGCCGCCATCGATGGCGATGAAGACCTGATGATCGTCACGAATCACGGAGTCATCATCCGTCTGGTCATGGAGGAAGTCTCGACGACCGGCAGGAATACCCAAGGAGTCAGACTCATCAAAATGACTGAAGACCAGCAGGTGGCGACCGTCGCTAAAGTCAAGGAAGAGCTTGAAGAAGAGGCACTTGACCAGGACTCGGCGGAATCGTCAGATGCTGAACCGACGGAAGATGCAGAAGAATAGCGGCAGTCTCCGCGCAATAAACCCCCGACAAAGGCCGGGGGTTTATTGCGCTTTTTAAATGAAAGCGCTATAATATGAGTAGTCATTAGTGAATCAGATAAATAACCATAGATGGATTTTTAAAGAGGTAGATTAATGAATCCGAATCAACAGCGTGAATTTGGAAAGTATGCGACACTCGTCGCTTTATTGGGCGTCGGTACAGCAGGTGAACTGATGCCGGAGTACGCGTCCTTCAAAGTGACTACAGGGAAAGTCGGATCGATGGATCTGAAGAAGGTCATCTCCTCTGTGGAGACGGCGGCAAAACGCAACCAGCTGATCGATGGGGAGATGTACCGCGAAACACATGCGCTCTACCACGCCATCATCGAAGCGGCTGAAGGTGTGACGCGCGGCAAACTGAGTGTGGGTGAAGTCATGCGCACTGTAGGCCTCTCCTTCTCGGTCGTCAGGGGACGTCCGTACCCCGAGCATGAGGAGGGCGAATGGATCGCCGTATGCTTCTATGGCACCATCGGTGCACCCATAAAAGGCAAGGAGCACGAGACGCTCGGCCTTGGCATCAACCATATCTAGAAATAATCGAATAATCATGTCACAGACATCAGCTATTAGAGACACTGAACATCCCGAAGGGATGGCTGTGTCTTTTTTTAATGCTCAAAGGAGGCGTAAATTATGACAGTTCTAACACTGACCGGTGAGAACCTGACAATCGACAGGATGAAGGCATTCCTTGGCGATGACAGGAGTACGGTCGAAATTTCAGAGGCAGCTTATCAGAAAGTGCGTGAATCAAGAAGGACCGTTGAAAATATAATAGATCAGGAAAAGACGATCTATGGCATCACAACAGGATTCGGCCTGTTCAGTGATGTAAGGATTTCAGGGGATAGGACGACCGAGCTGCAGGTCAACCTCATCCGTTCCCACTCATGCGGCGTAGGCAGGCCTTTTGCGGAAAAGACGGTGCTGACGATGATGGTGCTGAGGCTCAATACCCTGCTTAAAGGACACTCCGGCGTCACGGTCGCACTGGTCGACCAGTTGAAGACGTTCATTAATCGCCGCATCATTCCAAAAGTGCCGGAACAGGGATCGCTCGGCGCTTCAGGTGACCTTGCCCCACTCGCCCATCTGGCGATCGCGCTCATCGGCGAAGGGGAAGTATTTTACGAAGGACGTCTGCGGCCATCATCCGAAGTGCTGGAGGCGCTCAATATCCAACCGCTGACGCTGGCGGCGAAGGAGGGACTGGCACTGATCAATGGTACCCAGCCGATGACGGCCCAGGGCCTGATCAATTATATCGAGGCCGAAAAGATCATGGACGACAGCATGTGGATCGCCGCCCTCACCCATCAGGCACTGAATGGCATTACGGATGCATTCAACGAAAAGGTGCATCTGTCCCGGGGCTACAAGGAACAGGTGGAAGTGGCCGAGAGGATGCGGGAGCTGCTCGAAGGATCCCAGCTGACGACACGCCAGGGGGAGGTCCGGGTCCAGGATGCCTATTCACTCAGATGCATCCCGCAAGTTCATGGGGCCTCACTGCAGACACTCGCCTATGTAAAGGACAAGCTTGAAATCGAAATGAATGCCGCCAATGACAATCCACTGATCTTCGGGGAGGAAGAAGTGATTTCAGGCGGGAACTTCCATGGCCAGCCGATTGCGATTGCGATGGATCTGCTCAAGATCGGCGTAAGCGAAATGGCGAACATATCCGAACGGCGTATCGAACGGCTCGTGAATCCTGCGCTCAATGGAGACCTCCCGGCCTTCCTCAGCCCGCAGGAGGGGCTTCAGTCCGGGGCGATGATCCTGCAGTATGCAGCAGCAAGCCTAGTATCCGAAAATAAGACACTCGCCCACCCGGCAAGTGTCGACTCCATACCGTCGTCTGCCAACCAGGAAGACCACGTCTCCATGGGGACGATCGGTGCCCGGCATGCACGGGACATCATCGAGAATGTCAGGAATGTACTGGCGATTGAACTGTTCATCGCACTGACGGCTGTCGAGATCAAGGGAGAGGACAAGCTGTCTCCGGAGACACGGGAGAAATTCGACACCTACAGGGGGCATGTCGCCTTCATCAGCCAGGACCGCAATTTCAGCAAAGATATAGAAATATTATCGGATGAACTCAAACAAATCAAAGGGGTGGCAGAATATGTCTAAAAAGATCACTGCTAGAAAAATCACTGCAAAAAAAGGATTGGAACTGGAATGCAAAGGATGGGAGCAGGAGGCTGCCCTCCGGATGCTCTACAACAACCTGGATCCTGAGGTGGCCGAGCGGCCCGAGGACCTGGTCGTCTATGGCGGCATCGGCAAGGCGGCAAGGAACTGGGAGGCGTTTGAAGCCATCGAGGAGACGCTGCGTACTCTCGAGAAGAATGAGACGATGCTGATCCAGTCCGGCAAGCCGGTGGCGGTCTTCCGGACGCATGAGGAGGCGCCGCGCGTCCTTCTGTCGAACTCGGTGCTTGTGCCGAAATGGGCAAACTGGGACCACTTCAATGAACTGGATAAGAAAGGGCTGATGATGTACGGCCAGATGACCGCCGGCAGCTGGATCTATATCGGTTCACAGGGCATCGTCCAGGGGACATATGAGACATTCGCCGAGCTTGCGAACCAGAACTATGATGGTACGCTGCGCGGGACGATTACCCTCACTGCCGGACTCGGCGGCATGGGAGGCGCCCAGCCGCTTGCCGTGACGATGAACGAAGGGGTCGCGATATGCGTGGAAGTCGACCCGACGCGCATACAGAAGCGCATCGATACACGTTACCTCGATACACAGACGGATTCGCTGGATGAGGCTCTGAAGATGGCGGAGGAAGCACGGGATAAGGGGGAGGCGCTCTCCATCGGACTCCTTGGCAATGCTGCTGAGGTCCATCATGAAATTTTGAGGCGCAAGTTCAAAATAGATGTGGTGACCGACCAGACGTCCGCCCACGATCCGCTGAACGGCTACGTCCCTGAAGGATACAGTCTGGAAGAAGCGGCGGCCCTCAGGGAATCCGACCCGGTCGAGTATGTCAAACTCTCATCCCGTTCCATGGCGAATCATGTGGAGGCGATGCTCGAGTTCCAGAAGAACGGCTCCATCGTCTTCGACTACGGCAACAATATCCGGCAGGTCGCATTTGATGAAGGGGTGGCGGACGCCTTCGACTTCCCTGGATTCGTCCCGGCATACATCCGTCCCCTCTTCTGTGAAGGAAAAGGGCCTTTCCGGTTTGTTGCACTGAGCGGAGATCCGAAGGATATCGAAGCGGCGGACCGGAAGATGCGGGAACTGTTCCCGGAAAATGAAAAGCTGCTCCGTTGGCTCGATATGGCCCAGGAGAGGATCGCCTTTCAGGGATTGCCGGCGCGGATCGCATGGCTCGGCTATGGTGAGCGCGCGAAAATGGGGCTCGCCCTGAATGAAATGGTTGCGAACGGCGAAATATCGGCGCCGGTCGTCATCGGGCGTGATCATCTCGACAGTGGCTCAGTAGCCAGCCCGAATCGGGAGACGGAAAGCATGAAGGACGGCAGTGACGCAGTCGGTGACTGGGCGATACTGAATGCGCTCGTCAATACGGCGGCGGGCGGCTCCTGGATCAGCGTCCACCACGGCGGCGGTGTCGGGATGGGCTATTCCCTGCATGCAGGCATGGTGGTCGTTGCGGATGGTACAGAAAATGCACAGCGCCGCCTTGAACGGGTGCTGACGAGCGATCCGGGCATGGGCGTCGCAAGGCATGCCGATGCGGGGTACGACATTGCAATTGATACAGCCAAAGAGAAAGGCGTCAACATTCCAATGCTAAAGGAGAATCAGTCATGAACGATATCATCATCAGAAACATAAAGTCACTCATCCTGCCGAAGAAAAGCGACGGACCGCTCAAAGGCAGGGAGATGGATGAACTGGAGATCGTCGATCAGGCGATGATCGTCATCAAGGACGGCGTAATCGTCTATAGAGGAGAAGAAAATGATGAGCATGAGGCATCGGAGATCATCGATGCCGGCGGCATGATCGCCTCCCCTGCCCTCGTCGACCCGCATACACATGTGGTGCACGGCGGATCACGGGAACATGAAATGGCGCTCAAGCGCCAGGGTATGGACTATCTGAAAATCCTTGAACAGGGCGGCGGCATACTGAATACCGTAGAGCAGACGCGGAAAGCCACACATCAGGAGCTGCTGGACAAGGCATCCAAGAACATCACACGCATGATCCAGCATGGTGTACTCACTGTCGAAAGCAAGAGCGGCTACGGACTGGATCGTGAAAACGAACTGAAGCAGCTTGAAGTTTCCCGGGAAATATCCAAGAAATTCCCCATTACAATGCGCCACACCTTCCTGGGGCCGCATGCGATTCCTAAGGGTGCGGATGGGGAAGCATTCCTGGATGAGATGATCGACCTGCTGGACGAGGCTAAGGACTACGCCGATTTTGCGGACATCTTCTGTGAGACGGGCGTCTTCACGATCGAACAGTCGAGGAGGTATATGGAAGCCGCGAATGAAAAAGGGATGCGGGTCAAGATCCATGCGGACGAGATCGATCCGCTCGGCGGTCTCGAACTGGCCATAGAGCAGGGGGCCATCAGTGCAGACCACCTTGTCGCCGCAAGCGATGCCGGCAAAAGCATGCTTCGGGACAGCGGCACGGTAGCAGTATTGCTGCCGGGCACGACCTTCTACCTTGGAAAGGACCAGTATGCCGATGCCCGTGGCATGATTGAACAGGGCGGTGCTGTAAGCCTGGCGACCGACTACAACCCGGGTAGCTGTGTGACGGACAACCTCCAGATGATCATGGCGATTGCGAGCCTGAAGCTGAAGATGACGCCAAACGAAATCTGGAACGCCGTGACGGTGAATGCGGCCCACGCCATCGATGCAGAGTCTGGCACACTGGAAGCCGGTGACCGCGCGGACATAGTACTTTGGGATGCGCCGAACCATGAATACATCCCCTACCACTATGGCGTCAACCACGCACATACGGTAATCGCTGAAGGCAGGGTCGTATATGAACGTCCGGGCCTCACCCTATAGGCGAAACCTTGCATTTTCAGGATATTCATAATAGAATGGTAGCAAGCTGAATATCAGCCGCTTGAAGGAAACAGTAGTGTTCCACCTGTCTCCAGAGAGGCCATGGATGGTGAAAATGGCCACAGGGGAATATGAATTTCCATCCTTCGACAAGAGTGGCCGGTACCCTGTACCGTTAAATTGATGAGATGATGCTTCATGCATCAAATTAGGGTGGCAACGCGTATACCACGTCCCTTTCCGGGGCGTGGTATCTTTTATTTCTATAAACATGGAGGTTAGGCTTATGCTGGATATCAAACTGATTCGCAATGAGGCTGAGAAGGTAAAGGAAAAGACGCAGAAGCGTGGGGTGGATCCTGCAATAATAGATGAGATACTGGAGCTCGATGAGTCCAGGAGAAAGCTGATCCAGGATACTGAGGAACTCAAGAAGGAGCGCAACAGGGTTTCCGAGGAGATCGCCCAGAAGAAGCGCAACAAGGAAAATGCAGATGAGGCCATCCAGGCCATGCGCCAGGTCGGGGAGGACATCAAGGACATCGATGCACGTCTCAATGCCGTCAAAACGGATTTCGAAGACAGGATGAGCCGTGTGCCGAACCTGATACATGATGATGTGCCTGAAGGTGCAGACGATACGGAGAATGTTGAAATACGCAGGACGGGAGACCCGCGCCAGTTCGATTTTGAACCGAAGGCCCACTGGGACATCCTTGAGGACCTGGAGCTTGCCGATTTCGAACGGGCAGCGAAAGTATCCGGTGCCCGCTTCGTCTACCATACTGGTGACGGCGCCCGCCTGGAGCGCGCCCTGATGAACTTCATGCTCGATGTGCACAACAAAAATGGCTACCGGGAGATGATGACGCCGCAGATCGTCCGTGCCGAAGCGATGTATTCCACAGGCCAGCTGCCGAAGTTCGAAGAGGACCTCTTCAAGATCGATGGCATGGAGATGTACACGATTCCGACTTCAGAAGTCACACTGACGAACTTCTATAAGGACGAGACGCTGGAAGATGCACAGCTGCCGGTGAAATTCACTGCCCAGACTGCCTGCTTCAGAAGCGAAGCCGGTTCCGCCGGAAGGGATACACGCGGCCTGATCCGCCTCCACCAGTTCAATAAAGTGGAGATGGTGCGTGTGGAGCGCCCTGAAGATTCCTGGGAGGCGCTCGAAGAGATGACCACGCATGCTGAAAACATATTGAATCTGCTCGACATACCGCACCGTACAGTGCTGCTGTGCACAGGGGATATCGGTTTCGGCTCTTCCAAGACATATGATGTGGAAGTATGGCTGCCGAGCTATAACGACTATAAGGAAATCAGCTCAATCTCCAACATGACGGATTTCCAGGCCCGTCGCGGCAACATCAAATTCAAACGGGAAAAGGGGGCAAAGCCCGAGTTCCTGCACACGCTGAACGGCAGTGGACTTGCAGTCGGCCGGACGATGGCCGCCCTGCTTGAAAACTATCAGAACGCAGACGGCTCAGTGACCATCCCTGAAGTGCTCAGACCGTATATGAGTGGTCAGGAAAAGCTTGAAGCGTTATAATAAACAGTACTGGATGCTCCTATTCGTTTAGGAGCTTTATTTTATGGTTGGAGGAGTGGAAAATTGGATAAAAAAGTATCAATGCTTCAACTGATGCTCGTATTGCTTGTGGTGTTCGTATTCATCACACTTACCGACATCAGCCTGATTTTCGGTGCGGTATTGCTGCCGTTCGCCGTGTATTTCCTTGTCGACCTGAAACACAGG
This sequence comes from Salinicoccus roseus, assembly GCF_003814515.1. NCBI lineage: Bacteria > Bacillati > Bacillota > Bacilli > Caryophanales > Staphylococcaceae > Salinicoccus > Salinicoccus roseus. The sequence continues at coordinate 265,194 of NZ_RKQJ01000004.1, read as the reverse complement.
TCGAATTATCATTTCTGGCTGACGTTCATCAGTTTCCTCATACCTGCAGTCCTGCTCCTGGCACCGGATGCATGGCTGTGGTTTGTGGTATTATATATAGTGGCTGCAGTAGTGCATGGCACGCTGAAAAAAGAGGTGTCGCAGGAGCTCACGATCTTCTATGTGACATCTGCACTGATGCTCGGCATCATCGGCGGATTGAACCTGCTGCAGGGGCTCGGATTCATCCAGCCCCTCTCGAACATCTACCTGGACTTCCGCAACTGGTACATGGAGCAGATCGAAATGTATGGCACGCTTGCTTCATCCACATTCGATGCTGATCTCATGCGTGCGTCCATGGACCAGATCTTCATCAATCTGCCGGCCTATGTCACGGTGATTTCGTTCATGCTTGCGCTCTATACCGTGCTGATGCAGCGTGTGCTGCTCAAATCATCATCAATCAAGCTGTGGAACTATCGCTCATTCAAGGATTGGGCCTTTCCACGCTTCATCCTATATTTATTTTTGATTCTGTTTATAGTATCATTTCTTACAACTGAGGGGACAGCCGCCCAATCCACGATAGGCAACCTTCTGTTGGTGCTTGAGTGGGCGCTCTACCTCCACGGTCTCAGCTTCAGCTACTTCTTCTTCAGGGAGAAGAACCTGAATATGGTGCTTTCCATAATCCTGCTGATTCCATTGGCGATACTGAGGCCGCTCACCCTGCTGATCGGCATATTTGAAATGATCTTCAGGCTAAGGACCCTACTACTCATGAAAAGGAAGTGACGGGAATGTATAATGTGCTGGACAAGAAAATGGTCTTCATACCGTTTGCCATCGCAGCATTTCATATACTGGTGATGAATATATTTGTGCTGACGAACCATTTCAGGATCGGCCTGCTCTTCCTGATCGTAAGTACCATTCTCATGACACTTCTATTCATGTATCTCTACCGCTCTTTTGGCATCAATGAAAACAGGTTCCGCCAGATGGTGGTGGATATTGCCGGAAGCAAGCAGTATGCCATTGATGAATTGCCGATGGGCCTCATCATATTGAATGATGATGATGAGATCGAGTGGATGAACGACTATATGTGCAATGAAATCTCGAGAGATAATATGAATGCACCGATCAACCGTCTTTTCCCGAACATCATGACGACACTGAAGGCGAATAACATCAGTACGACAGAATCGACATATAATGACAAATATTATAAAATCTATTGGGATGAAAAGCACCAGGCACTTCATCTCATAGACATCACGAACCAGCGGAACCGTGAGACGGAGCTTGAAGACAAGCAGCCGGTCCTCGGCATCCTTTTCCTCGACAATTACGATGAAGTGACGCAGAACATGAGTGAAGCGCTTAAGAGCGAACTCAACAACAGCATCACGAACACGCTCAATGAATGGGCGACCCGTCATCATATATATATCCGCCGGTTCTCACAGGACCGCTTCATCATCCTGCTGAATTCGAGGAGCCTGAAGGACATCGAGTCGACACGCTTCAACCTGCTCGATGAAGTGCGGGACCGTTCGCAGGAACTTGGGGCTCAGATCACCTTGAGCATCGGCATCGGGGAAGGCTCCGACGACTATATAGAAGTCGGTGAACTGGCCCAGTCGAGCCTCGACCTCGCGCTTGGCCGCGGCGGCGACCAGGTGGCCATCAAGGCGATGAACGGCAATGCCAGGTTCTACGGCGGAAAGACGGATCCGATGGAGAAGCGCACACGCGTGAAGGCGCGTGTCATCTCGCACGCCCTCCGCGACATCCTGCTGGAAGGGGACAATGTGCTCATCATGGGGCACAAGCATCCGGATATGGATTCGTTGGGCTCGGCCATCGGTGTCGCGAAGATCGCTTCGATGAACGGCATCGAGGCGCACATCGTATTGAATGAGGAAGATATAGATGAAACACTGCAGCGCATGATGAAGGAGCTGCATGAACGTGAAGATCTGATGGAAATGTTCGTGACCTCAGAGGACGCTTGGGATAAGATGAATCCGAAGACTACAGTCGTCGTCGTGGATACACACCGCCCGAGCATGGTGCTCGACGAAGTCATACTGAACAAGGCGACGCGGAAAGTCATCATCGACCACCACAGGCGTTCCGACGATTTCATATCCAGTCCCCTGCTCGTCTATATGGAGCCTTATGCATCCAGTGCAAGCGAGCTTGTGGCAGAACTGCTTGAGTACCAGAACAAGGAGAAGAAGCTCTCCCGTCTGGAAGCGACGATCATGCTTACAGGCATCATCGTGGATACACGGAACTACACGCTCCGTACGGGATCACGGACATTCGATGCTGCAAGCTTCCTGAGAAGCAATGGGGCCGATCCGGTCCTTGCACAGACTTTCCTGAAGGATGACATCGATACGTACATTGCAAGGAGCGACCTGATCAAGTCGGCTGAAATCAGGGATAACGGCATCGCCATCGTCAAGGCCGACCAGTCCATGACCTACCACCCCGTCACCGTCGCCCAGGCGGCCGACCAGCTGCTGCAGATCGAGGGCGTCCAGGCCTCCTTCGTGATGGCCATACGGGAAGACGAATCCATCGGCATTTCCGCGCGCTCATTCGGTGAGATGAATGTACAGCTTGTGATGGAAGCCCTCGGCGGGGGCGGCCACCTCTCCAATGCAGCGACGCGTGTAACGGACAAGACAATGGATGAGCTCTACGATGAGCTCGTCGATGCGATTGAAGAAATACTTTATAACAGGAGTGAAGCGGAATGAAGGTAATTTTTCTGAGTGACGTCAAGAATAAAGGCAAAAAAGGCGAAGTGAAGGAAGTCGCTACAGGCTATGCACAGAATTTCCTGCTCAAGAAGGGGCTCGCAGAAGAAGCGACACCGGGAAACCTGAAGAAGCTCAAGGAACAGCAGGACCAAGAAGCGGAAAAGGCCCAGCAGGAGCTGGAAGAAGCGAAGGCGCTCAAGGAAGATCTGGAGCAGAAGGAAGTCGAAGTCAAGACGAAGTCTGGTGAAGACGGCCGCCTGTTCGGTTCAATCAGTTCAAAACAAGTGGTGGAAGCATACGAGAAGCAGCATGGCATCAAGCTGGATAAGAGGAAGATCGACATGTCCCAGCCATTGAAGAGCCTTGGATATCATAAGATGAACGTGAAACTTCATCCCGAAGTCCATGCAGAAATCAAGGTGCATGTTATTGAGCAATAGAAGCCCGGGGAGGGATTGATTTTGGATATACATCAGCAGATGCCGCATAACATGGAAGCGGAGCAGTCTGTCCTTGGTGCCATTCTGATCAATCCCGAAATTTTCATTTCTACAGCAGAAACGCTGGAGCCGGAAGATTTCTACCGTTCAGAGCACCAGCACATCTATCGGGCAATGAGCATACTGAGTGAAAATCACCAGAACATCGATGTGGTCACGCTGATCAACCAGCTGAAAAGCATGGAAGTGCTCAATTCAGTCGGCGGCCCAAGATACCTTGCTGAACTCTCCAATGTTGTGCCGACCAGCCGGAACGTCAGTTTCTATGTGGATATCGTAGCCAGATATGCCCTCAAACGGAAGCTGATCCAGACGGCTGAAGAGATTGCGAATGAAGGGTTTTCCGAGGAGGCGGATATTGAGGATCTCTTGACGGAAGCCGAATCAAGAATCATGTCCATCTCCGAAAACCGGCGCAACGAAGGCTTCAAATCGATGAAATCCGTTGTCCATGAAGTGTACGAGCAGGTCGAGGCACGAGCCGGTCAGACGGATACGACGACCGGAATCCCAACAGGCTACCGCGATCTTGATTTCATGACATCGGGCTTCAACCGGAATGACCTCATCATACTGGCTGCCCGCCCTTCCATGGGTAAGACGGCCTTTGCCCTGAACATTGCAGGACATGTCGGCACCTCTGCTGAAAAGCATACTGTAGCGATCTTCTCGCTGGAGATGGGGGCCGACCAGCTGGTGTCCCGTATGATCTCAAGCCAGGGAATGATCGACGCGACGAAACTGCGTCAAGGGAATCTCAATCATGATGATTGGGACAACTTTACGACCGCCATCGGCAGTCTCGCTGAATCGAAGATATTCATCGATGATGCGCCGGGCATCCGGGTCAACGATATCCGCTCCAAGTGCATGCGTCTGAAACAGGAGCATGGGCTTGATATGGTGATCATCGACTATCTCCAGCTGATCCAGGGGTCGAGCAATAAGAGAAGTGACAACCGTCAGCAGGAAGTTTCCGAAATCTCCCGTATGCTCAAGGCATTGGCACGCGAGATGGAATGTCCGGTCATCGCCCTGAGCCAGCTTTCAAGAAGTGTGGAAACACGCCAGGACAAGCGTCCGATGATGAGTGACCTGCGGGAATCTGGATCGATTGAGCAGGATGCCGATATCGTCGCCTTCCTCTACCGCGAGGACTACTATGTCCGGGGAGATGGCGAAGAGGACGCAGAAGGCGCCCAGAGGGAGCAGGATGAGATAGAGATTATCCTGGCGAAGCACAGGAATGGTCCAACGGGAACTGTAAAACTGATATTCAACAAATCCTACAGCAGCTTCTTCGACCAGGATAACAGGGGTTATGACGATGGTTATATCCCACCCAACTAAATTTACGAATGTTTTTATATGACCATTATAAAAACGTTCGTATTTTTATTGCATTCCTCCATTCTTATTGGTAAAATGATTACGGTATTTCAATGAAAAAATTGGGGGCAAACATATGTCTGGAACAGTAGTAGTCGGAACGCAATGGGGCGACGAAGGAAAAGGCAAGATCACGGATTTCCTGTCGGAAGACGCGGATATCATTGCACGCTTCTCCGGGGGAAACAATGCAGGACACACCATCCAGTTCGGTGGCGAAACATACAAGCTGCATCTCGTACCTTCAGGTATATTCTATGATGACAAGATTTCATTGATCGGCAATGGCGTGGTCATCGACCCGCTTTCCATCATCAAGGAGCTTGATGGACTGATCGAGCGTGGCATATCGGTGGACAATCTGAGGATTTCGAACCGTGCACAGGTCATCCTCCCCTACCACCTCCTGCAGGATGAACTGGAAGAGGAAGCCCGTGGAGACAACAAGATCGGTACGACGAAACGCGGCATCGGGCCATGCTATGTGGACAAGGTGCAGCGGATAGGCATCCGGATGGCGGATCTTATAGATGAATCCGTGTTCAGAAAAAGGCTTGAAGAGAACCTCGAGATCAAGAACCATATGTTCAAAGCACTGTATGGCCGTGAAGGGTTCACTTTCGATGAAATCTTCGACAGCTACCGTAAGGCTGCGGAGCGTCTGGCACCTTACGTGACGGATACGGCGAAAGTGCTCGATGACGCCTTCCAGAACAACCAGAAAGTCCTTTTTGAAGGCGCACAGGGCGTCATGCTCGATATCGACCATGGTACGTACCCGTTCGTCACATCCAGCAACCCGGTCGCCGGCAATGTCACAGTCGGTTGCGGCGTCGGCCCGACATCCGTCAAAAGCATCGTCGGTGTTTGCAAAGCATATACTTCAAGAGTCGGGGACGGTCCATTCCCGACGGAACTGTTCGACGAAAGCGGCGACCACATCAGGGAAGTCGGCCGTGAGTATGGTACGACGACCGGCCGTGCACGCCGTGTGGGCTGGTTCGACAGCGTGGTCGTCCGCCACTCAAGACGTGTGAGCGGGATCACCGACCTGTCCCTCAACTCCATCGATGTATTGAGCGGACTCGATACGGTGAAAATCTGTACAGCCTATGAAATAGACGGCAAGGAAATCACCGAATATCCGGCAACATTGGATGCGCTGGAGCGCGCCAAGCCGATCTTCAAGGAACTGCCTGGCTGGAAGGAAGACATCACAGGCGTGAAACGCATGGAAGACCTTCCAGATAATGCCCGGAACTACCTTGAAGAGATTGAACGTCTGACAGGAGTCAGCGTCTCCATCTTTTCTGTGGGGCCGGACCGTAACCAGACGAATCTGCTGAAAGATTTCTGGAACTAGCAAATATCCTGCGGCGGTCCGCCGCAGGATATTTATTTTGTATAAAAGCAAAATTCCAGTTGAAAATGAAATTTATATCATGGTATAATAACCTTTGTGTTCAGAGTCACCATCCAACACGGCCCGTTGGTCAAGTGGTTAAGACACCGCCCTTTCACGGCGGTAACACGGGTTCGAATCCCGTACGGGTCACTTTCAATATTATTATGGTCCCGTGGTGTAGCGGTTAACATGCCTGCCTGTCACGCAGGAGATCGCGGGTTCGATTCCCGTCGGGACCGTACATCGAGAAGCTGTCAGCATACTATGCTGGTGGCTTTTTTGTTATGGTGGAATGGAAATGGAATAGGAAAAGTGATACATTTATAATGGATATGAGTATGGAAACAGGCACCTAATGAAAGTGAGGGAATGCAATGCCTAAGAAGATTGTCGTAGTGGATGACGAAAGACCCATAGCGGATATACTGGAATTCAACCTCGAGAAGGAAGGATATGAGGTGCATTGTGCCTATGACGGGAATGATGCACTGGAAATGATACTTGAAGTCGAACCGGATATTGTATTGCTCGACATAATGCTGCCGGGCATGGACGGCATGGAAGTGTGCCGCGAAGTCCGGAAGACGCATGATATGCCCATCATCATGCTTACGGCAAAGGATTCCGAGATAGACAAGGTGCTCGGTCTGGAACTCGGTGCCGATGATTACGTGACGAAACCTTTTTCGACACGTGAGCTGATCGCCCGGGTGAAGGCCAACCTGAGAAGGAAGAGCGATGCCGGGACCAAAGAGAAGGAGCCGGAAAACAACAATATCCAGATAAAGGATATCACTATAATCCCCGATTCCTTCGCCATCAAGAAGCATGGAAAGGATATTGAACTCACGCACCGGGAGTTCGAGCTGTTCAACTATCTGGCACAGCACCTCTCCCAGGTCATGACCCGGGAACACCTGCTCGAGACTGTGTGGGGGTATGACTATTTCGGGGATGTCCGGACAGTCGACGTGACTGTAAGACGCCTCAGGGAGAAGATAGAAGCAGATCCCTCCCATCCTGAATACCTCATGACAAGAAGAGGTGTCGGCTATTATATTCAAGGTGACGAATAAAGGAGTTAACTTTTGATGAAGCAGTTTTTAAAAAACCTGCAGTCTCTTCATATAAAGCTTGTGATCATATATGTACTCCTCATCGTCATCGGAATGCAGATCATCGGTCTATATTTTACGAATACGCTTGAGAAGGAACTCACCGGAAACTTCCAGGACAACATCGAGACCCAGGTGAGCCTCATAGATACCAGAATCAATGAGCTCTACACAGAGTATGGAGACGATAGCGAACAGTTCCGTGAAGAGATACAGAATCTGCTTTCCGACTATGGAAACAGACCTGAGATCGAGGAAGTCAGATATGTGAATTCCGATAATGTACTTGTGGCCACAAGCCGTATCTCCAACGAATCGAACATCGGTTCAAGAATCAATGCACCGCTCACCGAAGAAGCCATCACCACCGGGACACGCAACGAGGAGATCTATGTCGATGTCGAGCAGAACCACCAGCGTGTCTGGCTGCTCAACCAGCCGGTCATACAGGACAACCAGATCCTCGGTGCCATATATACGGCTTCGAACATCGAAACCGTCTATCAGCAGCTGGAGGCGATCAACAATACCTTCATCATCGCCACCCTGATCTCACTGATCATCACGAGCATCCTCGGCATATTCATTGCACGAACCATCACGAAGCCCATCACGGACATGCGCAACCAGGCGCTCCTCATGTCGGAAGGTGATTATACATCCCGCGTAAAAATCTACAGCAGTGATGAAATCGGCGAACTCGCAGGCTCCTTCAACATCCTGTCGAAGCGTGTCCAAGAGGCACAGGCGAATACTGAAAGTGAGAAGAAGCGCCTGGATTCCGTCATCACCCACATGTCGGACGGCATCATCGCCACAGACCGCAGAGGACGCATCCGTGTCGTCAACGAGATGGCTCTGGATATGCTCGGCATGTCGGGTAAGAATCTCCATGGAGAGGACATGCTGGAGCTTTTGAAACTGGAGGAGGATATGGCGCTTGAAGACATCCAGGAGATGAATGAAAGCCAGCTGATTTTCGTCGATCAAGATGACGAGGAGACGACGATCCGGGTAAGCTTCTCGACGATCGTGAAGGATACCGGATTCATCAATGGATATATCGCAGTACTTCATGATGTAACCGAACAGGAACGTGTAGATAATGAGCGCAGGGAATTTGTGGCAAACGTCTCCCATGAACTCAGGACTCCGCTTACTTCCATGAGGAGCTATATCGAAGCCCTCCAGGAAGGGGCATGGAAGAATGAAAAGCTTGCACCGAAATTCCTGGGTGTGACACGCGAGGAGACGGATAGGATGATCCGCCTCGTGGAAGATTTGCTGCAGCTTTCCAGAATGGACAATGAGGCAGAGGAGCTGGAACGTGAAATTGTTGATTTCAACCAGTTCCTGAACCGGATCATCGACCGTTTCGAGATGACGCATAAGGATGATGTGGAGTTTGTCCGCAATATTCCTGAGACTCCAATTTTCACGGAAATTGCCATGGACAAGATGGGACAGGTGCTTGATAATGTCATCTCCAACGCCATCAAATACTCGAACAGCAATTACAAAAAAGTGGAGTTCCATGTGAAACAGAACCGTCTGTACAACAGGATGACGGTCCAGATCAAAGACAATGGACTCGGCATACCGGCGAGCAAGGTCGAGCGTATATTCGAGCGCTTCTACCGCGTGGATAAGGGCCGGGCCCGCAAAATGGGCGGCACCGGCCTCGGGCTCGCCATTTCGAAGGAAATAGTGGAGGCACATGATGGCAGGATATGGGCAAACAGTGTTGAGAACAAAGGCACGACGATATTCATCAATCTGCCATGCGAAACGCTCGAGGAGGATGATTGGGATGTATAGGGAAACAGCCAAATCCATCATCCTCTTCCTTCTTGTCATCAGCAGTGCCGTACTGACCTACATGGTGTGGAGCTACCAGCCGGAATTTTCACAGGTCGATACAAGCATCGACTCCACTTCCAATATCGGTCAGGGCGAGCCTGTGCCATTCAACAGCGTCATGCGCGCCTATCAGCTCATCTGGGTGGATGGGGACAATGTCAGGGGGACGATAGAGGAAAACGCTGTAGTGGGCGTCAGGGAGTTCCTCGACGGCACCGAAATTGAAGGCATAGATGTCTACAATAATATGGACCGTCTGGATCCAGCTGTGAAGGAGAACGGCGATGAGGAATTCCTGATTGTCGACTATCCATCGGAAATGCCCTCCAAATCCCTTTTCCAGGTGCTTGGCTTCACATATGAAGGTACCCTGCCCGACTACAGTTTCGACCGGATTGTAGTGGACATCGCCTCCCCGCAGGTGACCTTCTATCTGTTGAATGAGGCACTCGACCGGGTGGCAGTCGCCCAGACTGATATAGACAGCGCCTACCTGCTCTCCATCGTCGATGAGTACGAGACATCCTTCGAAGCCTACACACCCGTCATCACCAACCAGCAGACATCGAATAACAAGACAGCGATATATGGTCCGGATGATCCGGGAGAAGTGAGCATAGAGACCTTCCTTTCCACCCAGATCAGTATAGACAACGTCAACTCACTGCTCTTCATGGAAGATGAAGCCAGCGTATCCCAAAATGAAGATGTCTATGTATATGAGGGTGAAAATAACCTCGCAACCTACAATACGGAAACCTATAATTACGTATATACGAATCTGGATGAATCACAGACATCCGACCGCAATCCCCATCAGACCATACAGCGCAGCTTCGATTTCCTCAATTCGCATATAGGACTCTCCCAGGACCATATGCTATTCGACTATGATGAAGAAGGAAGCGAGTCAACCTACCGCTACACGCTGAACGGCTATGCCGTATTCAGTGAAGAGATTTCACATACCATCACCACCAAATATGGCAGCAATGCCCTGTTCGAATACGAGCGTCCCCTGCTCTACATCAACGCGCAGATTCCGAGTGAGGAATCGAAGACACTCACCCGTCTTGAGGATGTACGATATCAGATTGCCCTGAATGAGGAGATCGATCTGCAGAAGGTATCGAAAATCACCATCGGCTACGATATGCGCTTCTCGGATTCCCAGACGGAGCTCAACGTGGTGGAATTCGTACCCGAGTGGTATGTGAAATATGATGGCGAATGGCTGCGGTTCAATGAAGGGGGGCTGGAGTAGTGGATTGGAAACTGACCAAGTCGTTATACATCCTTGTCTTCCTGCTCATCAATGTCGCCCTTCTGATGATGTACTACAATAAGCAGCAGGAGGACATCGAAGAGATTGAGAATACTCCCGGGGTGCTTGAAGAGACGGATATTGATATGAGCCAGCTTCCTGAACATCAGCCCGAAAAGCTGAATATACTCGCTGGAGAAAAATTGGACTTCAATGAAGTCGACGAAATTTCTGATGATGAGGTAGAAATCACCAACAGCGGCCATATCATCCATGAGGAATTCGACATCGGGGACGAACCACCCGAGATGAGGGTCGATGCCCTCCAAAGGCATAAGAACGAACAGGTTTACAGAGGCGGAAATTACAAGTATGATGATGTAATGAGTAACGGCACTTCTGTGCTCTTCAACCAATATTACGGTGAATATCCCATCTTCAACGACGAAGGGGCACGTGTGATATACAGGGGAGACGGCATTGAAGCCATGGAGTATGAGCAGGGATACATCACCAATCTGCGTGAGAACAGCTATACTTCCCCGATCGCCGTCAGGAATCCAAGACAGGTGGTCTCTGATCTCTATGGACGCCAAAGGATATCCGGAGAAGCGGTGATAGAGAATGCAAGACTCGGATACTACATCATCCTGAGCGATGATGAGCAGGTGCTCTTAAGACCGAAATGGGAGCTCAAGATTACAGACCAGGGTGTCGAAAAGATGATTTATGTCGATGCCATCAGTGAAACAGAAGATATTATCGAAAGTGAGTGACAGTAATGAAGATGAGCGTGTTAGCCAGCGGTTCCACCGGGAACAGCACGTATATAGAAACTGAAAAAGGCAGCCTGCTCATAGATGTGGGCCTCTCCTGCAAACGTATAGAGGAGTCGCTGAACACATTGGATACTTCCCTGAAGAACATCGATGCCATCCTCATCACCCATGAGCACAGCGATCATATAAAAGGCCTCAAGGTGATCTCGAAGCGTTATGGCATCCCCATCTATGCCAATGAGAAGACATGGCAGCGTATAGAAGCCAAAGACATAGAAGTCCACAGCGACAAGAAGTTCCACTTCAATCCATTGGAGGAGAAGGAACTGCTCGGCATGGATGTACAATCCTTCAACGTCTCCCATGATGCCATCGATCCGCAATTCTATACATTCATGAAAGACAACAGGAAGCTGTCGATCATCACGGATACAGGTTATGTATCCGACCAGATGAAGGGCATCATCAAGGAAAGTGACTGTCTCGTGTTCGAAAGCAACCATGATGTCGATATGCTCAGGATGGGCAGATATCCATGGGTGACCAAGCAGAGGATACTGTCAGACGTCGGCCACGTTTCAAACGAGGATGCTGCCCATGCCATGCGTGACGTTATAACCGACCGTACAAAACGCATATATCTCAGCCATCTGAGCACAGACAACAATATAAAGGAACTGGCAAAGATGAGTGTGGAACAGGTGTTGAACCAGTATGATATCGATACGGATAACCATGTAACGATCAGTGATACTGATAAGGCCATACCAACGAAGATATATCAGATATAAAAAGTTATCCACATAAATGTGTGAAAACTCTGTGGATAAATAGTCATAAATGTTAGTAAAGTATAAAAATTGTGGATAAGTAAGCAGTCAGTCGTGTAAAACTGGCTGTTTTATTTATATTTATGTGATTATAATGAGTAAAGAAAAGTAATATGCATGATTTATGCGTAATTATCCGTGGATATGTTGAAATCTTGTGGATAACTATAAATGCATGCATAAAAATAGATGAACCACTGTGAATAACTTCACTGCAGTTCACCTTTGATATTGTGGATAAGCCCGATCAGCCAGCCGTCCTTTCAGCAAAAACGTCTTTGACCCACTTTTCATCAATTTCACTGTTCCTGATTCCTTCTTCATCACAGCACATCTCACCATAAACAGTGAATGTGTCATCGGTATATTGGTAGACGAAAGGCACGCCGGTCTTCTCGTAGAGATTCTTCATCAAGTCTTCAACCGCACTTGATGAGGTCGAAAATGAAATCTCCAGTTTTTCCTCGTCAACGACAGTATCTATCGCATTCCCCTTTGTATTCCAGTGCGCGTTCGCCCACTCGAAGAAATCAGGGTAGCCATGTTCCATGATATTCTCATAATATTTCTGGCCCAGGTCGATGCGTTCCTCCGCCACCAGTATCTGTTCCTTCTCCTGGGCAGCAGCCTGTTCAATGATATCCTCGACGTTCGTGTAGTGCTTATCCTCAAGATTCTCAATAAGCGCCGTCTGATCCTCCCTATCGAGGGTATTATAGTAAGAACCGATTGCTGCATCCTGATAGGGGATATGCTCCACCTTCAAGGCGTCAGGTATGGGTTCGATCGAATTGAAGTCAAAGTCCCTTCCATCTTTAATCGCGTAGTCGACGATTTTACGGAGATCGTCCTGGCTTCGGAATTTCAGTATACTGTAGGTTGTGTTTGCCATATGATCACTCCCATCTCACTTTATGGATATAAAGTTACTTTAATTATTTAACAATTCAGAATTATAGTCAAGTTATTATGGCTCGTACAAAAGGATGATTTGAAATGAAAGTCACATTGATCAGTGTTGGAAAACTGAAAGAAAAGTATTGGAAACAGGCAGTCGAGGAGTATAGAAAGCGGATCAGCGGCTATGCAAAGCTCGAACTCATCGAGATTCCGGATGAGAAGGAACCAAACAATGCAAGTGCAAAGGATATTGAAATCATCAAGGAGAAGGAAGCTGAAAAGATCCTTTCCAAAATCAAGGACAACCAGCATGTCATCACACTCGAAATAAAAGGCAAGGCGTTTACCAGTGAAGGACTCGCAGATGAATATCAGAAATGGATGAATACCGGCAGGAGTGATGTCGTATTCATCATCGGCGGCAGCAATGGGCTTGGGGGAACCGTGCGCAGGCGTTCCGACCAGGCAATCAGTTTCGGCGCCCTCACCTACCCACATCAGATGATGAAAGTCATGCTCCTTGAACAGATATTCAGGGTGAATAAGATCATCCGGAATGAAAATTACCATAAATAGTTCGCATCATGAGGTGATACGGTATGAGAATTACTCGAGAAAAAAGCTGATGGGATTCTGATTCCATCAGCTTTTTTCTCGAGTAATATTTTATGACGTTGAGCCGTTCTGACTGTCTGAATTTTTTCTAAGCCATACTTTTGATAGCTGAAGTATGGCACCTATACTGAATATCCATGCCAAAACAGTTGTTGAGCTATTCCAGACAGATTCGTTGAAAAACAGTATATCACGGACACCCTCGAGCATAAATCTCATTGGCAGCCACGGATAAATCCAATCGCGATAAAACTCAGGCAACATTTCCGGGGCCATTTGAAGTATTGGCAGTCCAAAGAATAGGAGGAGTACGAAGATGACAATTCCTCCGAAACCGATCCATGTCATTGTGGCAAGTATCATCAGTATAAAACTCATACTAGTAATGGATAGGAATAACGCTAATGTTATGAAGTTCTCATACTCATATCCAAGCATAAATGTCGTAAACCAAGGTAAACTGAATCCTGCGATGAATCCAATTATCACTGCAATAATTACTTGAGTCAGTCTGAACTTAAATTTTGATTTTACTGTTGAAAACACTCTATCTTTGCCTGCTAAAAATAACAGTACAGCTCCTGCCAGGCTGCCAATCCATATCGGTTGGAAAAGTGACAGTGGTGCATTCCCCATTTCGCCAGTCTCATGCAATTGTGTAATTTCCATCTGAACAGGTTTAGTAAATAAGCGTGCTTGTTCAGCAGATAGTGGGGCACCGGCTTCTTCCACCTGGCCAAGCATCTGTTCACTAATCATTCCATTCATCTGGCCAAGCATCCCGTTGAAAGCCTGATTTAAAATATTTGCAACCATTGTATTGGAGCCTTCACTGATAAACGCTTCAATCACTGGTGAAGCTGGATTTTCTGATTGAAGTGATGCAAACTGATTAGAATAATTTTCAGGAATCAGTAATGCGCCATACACTTCTTGATTGTCCAGCGCAGCCATCATTTCCTGTTTATTATCAAATGCCTGCCATTCAATCGTCTGTGCTTCTCCACCAGACTTCTGAGTGGATTGTTCCTGTATCGTATCAACGATTGTAGCGCTCATATCACCATTATCCTCATTAACAATAGCAACAGGCAGATCAGATGGCGACTGATGCGCCCCGGGAATTTGTGCCGCTACAAATATAAACATCAGCAGAGCAACAGCAACAAAACTTACTATGAAAAACTTATTTTTTCCCACTGATATTCCTCCTTTTATAATAAACAATGTGTTGATTAACTCTTGTTATCATTGTATATTAAGACTGAATGTTGAACAATGACCAGTAATGCTCATGTTGTTGAATTATCAACATACTAAATGTAGATGTTCATTATTTAATTGTTTGGAGTGAATTTAGTGGAATATTCAGAAGACCGCAGAATTATAAAAACAAGAAAAGAAATAATAAATGCTTTTAATACATTATTAAATGAAAAAAGCTTCAGCAAGATAACAATAGCTGAACTGGCGAAGAAGGCGAATATTAATCGGGGTACATTCTATCTGCATTATCTGGATAAATATGATCTAATAAATCAATGTGAGCAGGAAATTTTTACTCAGATTACAAATATCAGTAAAAATCCGCCATTCAATCAAACCCTAAGAGATGTAAATGCATTGCAGCAAGTTGTACTCAAAGGTTATCCCCCTGCATTTATCATCCATCTTTTGGAATATTTTCAAAAGAACTCAGAATTATTAAAAGCAATATTGGGTCCGAACGGTGATCCATCTTTTGAAAAAGACTTGAAAAATGTCTTTGCAGATACATTTCTTAATAATGCAGAAACTTTTCTCGATATCTCTAAACTGACAGTTAAACTAGAATTACTGGTAGAAATTGTTGCATCTATATACATGAGTGTCATCCGTTATTGGTTATCAAATGGTGTGCAGGAATCACCTGAAGAGTTAGCTGAGATATTATTCGATATGGCGTCGAAAGGACCTTTGAAAGCAAGTGGTATAGTAAATTAAACACAACTGTAACCATCAAGTAGAGCTTGAAACTCACATCTCTATGATAAGGGGAGAGTTATCATAAGTAGTGTGTTAGAAATAATCTAAGAATCTTTAAGTGGAAATGCTGCTTATATTTCAAAGGAGATTTTAATATGATTGAATCTGAGTTATATCATCTTAATAGAGAGAACTGGCAGAGCGGTCAGTATCTAAAGGTTGTTCATCTGGAGCTTAAAGAGTTTGATCAATCAGGAAAAATTTATAGAAATTTCGTTTGTCAAAATAAGCTAGACAAATTAATTTATATAAGCGAAAACCTGAGTCTCAGCTGTTAATGTTTTTTTGTGAGTTTTGACTTCATCCTTGCTTACCGGGATATTAGTAAGCAATTCAGCCCTTATAACTTCGCACTTGGGGGTCGGGGACATAAGTTCTCAAAAGTTATTATTTTTTCTGGAGATATTTATGTCCCAGCCTTAATATAAAAACACAATGCAAAATTGAGGTGTACCTATGAATCATTCAGCTTAATACTTATCGAGTTCCAACATTTCTCTAAACGTTTCACCGTTATAATCTCTTCTAAAAATACCGCGTTTTTGCATTTCCGGGATGACTAAGTCGACAAAGCCTTCAAGACTTCCTGGGAGTGTTGGAGGCATCAAGTTAAATCCATCTGCAGCACCTTCATTCATCCATCTTTCTAATTCATCGACAATTTCTTCAGGTGTGCCAATGAGTGTTAAATGTCCACCTCCAGCGTTGAGATAACCAAGTAGTTCTCTGACTGTGGGATTTCTGTCTTCTATAATTTCTAAAACAGTTTGATAACGTCCAACAGGTCCTTTGAATTCTTCGACTGGCGGCAATTTTGGTACTTTTTCGTCGAGTTTCCATGATTTTGTATCTTGCTGAATAAAGAATTCGAGCTGATTAAGTGCAGTATCAATTGGAAGTAGTGAACTATAACCCGAATAATGGACAGTTAATAAAAAACGTCCATTATTCGGGTTATAGTTCATTATTTGAAGAACCCCTCCATACAATAACTCCGGAATCTTGAGTTTCATCAATTTGTTTCCGTCTCATATCATACAATCCTCAGTAGGTGTACATTACTGGAAAATTTTTGCAGAAAAAAAGCCCGCTCGGTCAGCGGGCTGAACTTTTAGTTTTCAAATTTGGCCATTTTATTCGCTTTTTCTTCATACTTAGGGAATTTATCTTTCAGCCATAATACTAACAATACGAGCAGGTAAGCACCAGTAGCTGTTGCTATCAGGGTATACATTATTGTGCTGAATTCCATGTTAAATGCCTGGCCGAAAATCGCATCTTTAAAGCCAGACACGACGAATGCCATCGGCAGGAATTCATAAAGCGTTTGATAGAAATTGTTTGCAGTTTCTATCGGGAAAGTTCCGCCGCTTGATGATAACTGTACAATCAGCAGTACGATTCCGAGGAATTTGCCGAAGTTGCCGAATATCATTACCAGCAATCCTATAATGGAAATGGAAACGAGTGACCATACAAGCATAGCAAAGTAAAATCTCCAGTGGCTGGCAATCTCAATCTGCATTATCCAGACAATTGTAGCATACAGCAGAGTTGTAATGATTACCGAGTGAGATAAAAACAGCAGACCGCGGCTGAGCCACTGGCTGAATACATTTTTCTTATTTTCGAATATTTTATTCATCGGGTATACAACATTAAATGTAATAGCTCCGATATACAGGCTGACTGCAATAACTAACGGTGCAAAACTCTGCGCATAGTTTTGTGTATCCACCATGGACTCAATATCCAGGTTAACAGGACTTGCAATCGCTTCTGCTCCCTCATCACTGAAAACAATATTCTGTTCTTCTATTTCCGCAAGCAGCTCGTTAAATCTGGTGTCAACATCTGTAAGTGCTTCTGCCATTTCGCTGGAGCCTGCTTTCAACTCGCTGATACCGCCGTTCATTTGCACAATACCTGAATTCAATTCAGAAGCGCCGCCAACAAGCTGTGTGCTGGCTTCATTTAATTGGCCTGCTCCATTTTCAAGTTCTGACTGTGCACCTTGAACCGGCTGTGCGTAATTTCCAAGCATTGGTGCCAGCTGAGTGATCTGTTCTGTAAATTGCTGTTCACCATTATACAGTGTTGCTGCTCCCTCGCTGACTTGCGAAGCGCCGCTTTCAAGGTTGTCTGCGCCTTCTGTTAACTGCGCTGAGCTGTCCTCGAGCTGGCCAAGTCCATCGTCAAGCGTGACTGCACCGTTCTTCAGCTCAGCAATGGCATCTTGTGCCTCATCACTCTGGTCGGACAAACTGCCGAGTTCGCTAATCAATGTTTTGGTATATGTTTCTGTAATTTCTTTTTGAACTGTTTCGACTAAGACTGAACCGACTTGTTCAGACATAATTGAACCGATGAAATTGAATCCCGGATTTGTCTTTAGTTTAAGGTTTACATTTTCCGGCGATTCGCTTAAGAAGGTCATGGCATTATCAGAAGCATCTGCGGGGATTTCCAGATATCCGTATGATTCTCCACTTTTAAGTGCTTCTTCTGCTTTTTCCAGAGTAGAAAATTGCCAGTCCAGCTGTTCGTTATCTTTCAGCTCAGCTTCGATTTCTTTTCCGAGCTCTATATCTTCGTTGCCTGTATCTTCATTTACTATATGGAACTGCATATCGCCTGTGTGGTCATATGGGTCCCACATTGCACTGAGAAATGTCAATGAATATATAACCGGAAACAGTGAGATGACTGCAAGAGATATTAATAACAACGGTTTTTTAAATACAAATTTAAAATCCTGTAACATTTAATCATCCTTCATTTTTTTGTGTTAAAGTTATCGTACACGATGTACAATAACCCATTATAAGTCGATTAAATTATTCTTCAATGGTTGATATAACCAGGTTTGTGGGATAACCAACACATTGCAGAGAAAGGTTGTTTATTTTTGAAAAAAGATTTAAGAGTACAGAAAACACTAAATGCAATTGACAATGCCATCATAACCTTGCTTGAGCAAAAACCGTTTGAAAGCATTACTATCCAGGACATAAGTTCAGAAGCCATGATTAACCGGGGAACATTTTATACTTATTATAAGGACAAATACGAACTGATAGAAAGTTATCAAAATTCGATGATGACGGATATTGAACAGCTGCTCTACAAAAATATTACAGGCAGCAGTTTGAAAGATGTGGATGAGAGCGATCTTAACAATACTATTCTGAAAATGTTCCAGTATCTTAAAGATAACCGCAAACGCGTACTCGTTATTGCAAATAGTCTCGGCAGCGCAGAACTTGCAAAATATTTTTCACAGCATATGTTTGATTTTTATAAAGTGAAAAGCAGAGAATTCGGTGTTGAACTGGATTCTGAAATATTTACTGATTATTTGATTACTTACATTACAAACGCCCATATCGGTATAATTTTAAAATGGGTCAAAGGCGGCTTTGAAGAGTCAATTGAAGAGATGGCAATGTTTATTGAAAAATTTACGATAAATGGTGTATTCAAAACCGTGGGAATCTGATGCGCTGGATAGTAATGGGCAACAAACGTTTTAAAATGGATATTAAACATGTCCTTGGTCATGTAACTCATAAGGCTGCAAAACGCATCAATACACCTGTGATGATTATCAAATAGCATAAAATGCCTGCTTACTCGACTGGTAAGCAGGCATTCTTTAATTATTATCGTTTGTCAAAATAGGCTAGACAGTTCTCTATCCCCCATGTAACTCAAAAAGACTTCCAGTGGCGTGCAGTAGTTTAGTGATTTTCTCGGGATGTAGTTTCTTCTTGCAGCGACGGATGAGACAAAAGCCTGATCGACCGTGTTGAAGTCCATGTCTTTAGGCAGTCCATCCCTTCTGAGCAACCCATTGGAATGTTCATTCAGCCCCCGTTGAGACGGTGTCCCCGGATCGGCAAAGTAGATGGACAGGTCATTCCGATTGCTCATCGATTGCCAGTTGGAGAATTCCTTGCCACAGTCGAAAGTGATGGATTTGAACAGGTTTCTGGGCATCTCTTGACACCATGTATTGATGGCAGCCTCGATATCCTGCGCCGTCCGGCCTTCGGGTTTCAGGGTGATGATGGCTTTTGACAGGCGTTCGACCAGCGTGATGACGGCACTCTTGTGACGGACACCAACGATGGTGTCGCCTTCCAGGTGGCCCAATTCATCATTGAACGCCGGGTAGTCAGTTGTCCTTTCGGAAATGTTGCGCCGGAACGCCTGACGCCCCCGGCGTTCCTGATGGCTGTTCAGTTTTCGCTTGCCCTGCATCGGCAGTGTGGCCGCATCAAAAGCTTCCCGTTTGAACATCCGATACAGTGTACGGCCTGAACAGTCAATCGACATTTCCTGCCGATCGACGATGACATCCGGCGTCCAGCCCTGAGCCACCTGCCTTTCAATATACGCCTGCTGGTCGGTCGGCAGGACCATCCGTTTTCTACCACAGCGTTTTTTGTTTTCCTGATAGCCTGATAGTAATCCAGCGCGGTGTGCCCGTCCCTGAGATATGCGATGACATTATGAACCGTCTGACAGGCACGCCCAATCCGTTTCGCAATATGAGAAATCGGTGTGTCGTGATGGAAATGGGCTTCTATATAGTAGATCTCTGCAGGGGTTAACATAATCCAACTAACCAGAATTTTCAATTTCGATGTTATTTTGCACTAAAGTTAAAAAGCCCGGCTTATCTTTTCACGAAGACAGTTGGATTTCTAAATTAAGTGTGCAAAATAACAGTCAAAACAGATGCAAAATAGCTCCTAAAGTCACAAGCAAAGATCGGAATGAAGACGTTCAAAAAGAATTCATAAAAAATATGCACATCAACAAAAGCGACATTTTTTAGAGGAACCGTCAATAATTATGTGTAAATGAAGGCATCCCTTCTCTTGGGATGTGTTGTGGTGACTCAATTCTACAAGAAAGGGGCTCCCTTTTTCTATTTATCCATTTACACAAACTATTTTACGCTCTCCTTTTGTATTTCATTTTAAATGGAATACACTCTAAAAATAATTGGAAATCCATCTTCCAAATCATAAGTTGAAGCAAATCTCATGGGGTTATTTAATCGACTTGCTGCCGCGGAATGATGTAGAAGTAACATACCAGACCAATAATCACAGCCGGTACAATGGCAATATAAATATTCTGTCCGAAATTAATAAGTACTATTTTAATGATTTCATCAAGATCTCTACTTAATATTTCTTGATAATGATTAGTATCTTTAATCCCTCTAATCAATATTGTTAATGCAAAAATTATACAATAACTCACCAGACCATATTTAACGCTTTTCTTCAATTTGTCGTCCGCAGTTTGTTCTTCAATGACCAACACTTCCAGTGATACATTCAATAACTCTGATAGTTTTATCATGTTCTTCTTACTTGGATAGCCGTTCCCCAATTCCCATTTTGAAATTGATTTGTCACTCACACCTAATAACTCCGCAACATCTTCTTGTGTAAGGTTATTATGTTCTCGGTATTCTTTTAGTTTGAAACTCAATATACTTTTGGACATTGTCATCCTCCTATTCGCTCATACTTATCGTTAATTTTAAACAAAACTCACTCTACCTGAAGGAATTTCTTAAAAATAGAATTCTATTTTTAAACCCTTACACTCAAAAGATTGGGTTCGAGAGTGGTGGTCTTGGTTTATTTCTTGGTTTTTTCGTTTGTCAAAATAAGCTAGACAGTTCTCTATCCCCCATGTAACTCAAAAAGACTTCCAGTGGCGTGCAGTGGTTTAGTGATTTTCTTGGTATGTGGTTTCTTTTTGCAGCGACGGATGAGACGAAAGCCTGATCGACCGTGTTGAAATCCATATCTTTAGGCAGTCCATTCCTTCTGAGCAATCCATTGGAATGTTCATTCAATCCCCGTTGGGACGGTGTCCCTGCATCGGCAATGTGGCCGCGTCAAAAATGTCACGCTTGAATATCCGGTACAGCGTACGAATTGAACAATCAATCCGCATTTCCTGCCGACCCACAATGACATCCGCCGTCCAGCCCTGAGCCACCTGCTTTTCAATATACGCCTGTTGGTCGGCTGGCAGGACAATCCGTTTTCTACTACACCGCTTTTTGTTTTCCTGATAGCGCTGATAATAATCCGGCGCGGTGTGTCCGTCCCTGAGATATGCGATGACATTATGAACCGTCTGACGGGCACGTCCAATCCGTTTCGCAATATGAGAAATCGGTGTCTCTTGATGGAAGTAGGCTTCTATGATTACCAGTTCATCCGTAGTATTATGGATGTAGGTGATGCGTGATCACTCCTATGATTTCTTTGGTCGGAAAACTATTTTGAGTGTATCATGCGTGACCTTTTTATGTGTCTAGCTTAATTTTACAATCGGCGATATCAAAGAAAACTACATGTCAACTCAATCTCTAGTTTTTTAGTAGGGATAAAACCACATTAGTTAAAACTATGTCATTAAACGATACGCTGAGAGTTTTCATAAATAAAGACTCATCATATGATATTAGGATTGAAGAATAATATTGAATGAACACCAGACATGTTTCAAATCTGAGCCAAAGGGGGAGAATCTATGGGTTTGGACAAAAATCGCACCGTCATCTTACGTTTACGTTCGATTATATCGTTGATTATCCTGATCGTATTGGGTGCATTTTTGTTATGGGCGGTTTTCAACCTGGACCTGCCTGAACCTGAGGAGATGCGGGAGATCATCCTTGGCTATGGCTGGGCCGGCTTTCTGGTATTCCTGGGTATTACAGCAGCAATTGCCATCACCCCCATCCCCATAACGGTGCCTGCTCTGGTGGCCGGCTCACTCTATGGTCTGATCATAGGAACACTGCTCTCAGTTTCTGGAGTGATGCTCGGTTCCTGGATCGGCTACTGGCTGGCACGTGCCCTGGGTCAACGCCTCACCTTCCAGCTCCTGGGGAGCCATGGTTCCATTGTAGAGAATTATCTCCGCAATGCAGGATTCTGGGCGATGTGTACTGTGAGGCTGATGCCCGGACTGCCATACTGGCCGGTGAATTATGGTGCTGGAGCTTTGGGTATAAAGCAGTATGCATTCATATCCGCTACTCTTCTGGCTTCCATCCCCGGGCAGGTTTCCCTAGTGGCTTTAGGTGCCTTTGCGGCCAATCCGTCGGTATTCCGCGGCGCGATAGTGATTGTGGCGTGGATTGCGGTAGTGGCTCTTACCTGGGTCTCCTACCGTTATTGGAGCCGTACAAGGCGTCATGAGAGTGACCATGAATAAACCGTATTGTCTATGATGCGTTTTTTAAAAAATTTATACATGCCAGTTCCCCTCTATCCCATATTGACGAACGGCCGGTGGTAGTCGAGCATCCCTTTGATCTGCCTGACGTTGACGTTCTCCCCTTCCAGCCATTTGTTGAAGTCAAAGATGACCGGTTCCTTATCGGGACCTATCACATACCATGCTTTCAGCTCCTTTGGAAAATAGACGGAAGTGTGTATCGTTCCTGCTGAAGCATCATATTTGTTGGAGAATACGCCATGTGCCGGATCGTTCATGACTTTAAAGGCTTCATAGGGATTGGCAGCACGCTGCTGCTCATTTTGGATGGTCTGCTCCCGCTGGCGTGTTTCTTCCTGGCGGTATCGGTTCTCCTCATCGAGCAGATGGAAATGGTTTGTACAAACATTGGATTCCCTGACGGCGACTTTCCTTGGAGAGGCTTCAACAACGTAGGACGCCCCTTCAGCATCGAGAAGGATATAGCTGAAGGAATGCCTGTGTGGAAGCTTTTCCAATAGGGAAATGGCCTCCTCTGCATCTGCGCATGTCTCCAGTATGAGCCGGCCAATCATATTGCATATGAACCCATCGCCGGAATTCTTACTATGGGTGAAGTTGTATCCCATCACGAGACCCTTTTCATTCATACCGTCTATCCGTCCGGTTATCTGCATGGACGGTCCAATTACGGCATAGCCTTCATCGGTCGGGGCATAAAATGTATAACGCCCTTCGTATCCACGGGGATGACTGTCGTAGTTTCGGACCATGAAGTCGGAATCGGTGAAGATTGAACACCCGCTCCGGATGTATTCCCGATAATAGCCGCCGAACAGACGGAAGGCCTCATCCATGTCCATTTCCAGTGCATCGGCAAGGCCATCTATTTCTTCCAGTATGGCTGGTGCAACTTTTGAGATGACTGATGTGAATGCCTCCGGGTTGATCAGGAAATGACGGTTTCTCCGGGATGCCCACTGCTTTTCACGATTGGGCAGAATCGACGACTCTCTAAGCTGTTCGCCTTGGAAGAAGCCGAAGTCATAATGGCTCCCTCTATATTGAATGACATCACTGTAGAATTTCTTCATTGTCTCTCCGCCTTTATCAAAATCCTATTCTTTCACTTCACGCGCCAGTGAATTATGAAATGATGGATAGTGTTGAAGTACATAACCATATCTACCCTTTATGGTGGACGTATAAAAAGGTTCCATGGATTTTGAGCTGCTCCAAGTGATATTTAAACCTGTCCATAAATGCTATAATGTCCATTAAGGAAGAGCAAAATGAAGTGAAGTAGAAGGAGTATAATATAATGAAAAGCAAGAAATCGAATGGCCCGGATGCCGAATGGATCGTTGAAGAATCGACAGAGCTGCTGAAGTTCCTATTTGAAAAGATGCCTTCGCGCAGCCGCAAGTCAGTGAAGGGGATCTTAGGCCGCGGCCAGATCCATGTGAACGGCGAAGCGACCACCCAATTCAATGCGGTGTTGCAGCCCGGAGACCGTGTTGAAATCAATTCCCGTTTCGGGGCAAGGAATGTGAAAGTGAAGGGAATCAAGATACTGCATGAAGACGATGATGTGATTGTGGTTGAAAAGGAAGCGGGGATGCTGTCGATTGCGTCGGATAAGGAGAATCAGATGACTGCCTACCGTCAGCTCTCAGACCATGTACAGCGCAGCCATCCCAGAAACCGGGTCTTTGTCGTGCACCGTCTGGACCGTGATACTTCCGGAGTGATGATGTTCGCCAAAAGTAAAGACGTGCAGCAGAAATTGCAGAATGCCTGGAAGAATACCGTCTCCGAGCGCACCTATATCGCACTCGTCGAAGGAAGGGTGCAGGAGGATGGGACCATCAGTTCCTGGTTGACTGAAGATAAGACGCTTACTGTACGATCGAGTAAAAATCCAAATCACGGAAAGAAAGCTGTAACCCATTATAAAGTGTTGAAATCCAATAAAAATTCATCTTTATTGAAAGTCAATCTGGAGACGGGACGTAAAAATCAGATTCGCGTTCACATGCAGGAACTCGGTCATCCCATCGTGGGGGATAAAAAATATGGTTCCCGCAGCAATCCCATCCGGAGGATGGGTCTGCATGCCCATGTCCTTGCATTCAGACATCCGAAGAGTGGAGAAACCCTGAGGTTCGAGTCGGAAGTTCCAAGTGCATTCATGCGCAGCTTCAATTGATCCGAAGCCGTGTGGAGACGCAGTCTCCCGACCATCAAAGAGAGCCTGACCATCGTTTATGACGGTCAGGCTCTCTTTTAATTCTTGATATGGAGGTGCTAGATCGAATAATCGTCACTATCCTGTTCAGCTTTTTCATCAGGGGCCTGATCCTTTTCCTTCTTCTCCTCATTGGATAGATTTCCGAGGAAACTTTCCATGTCGAAGCCGGTCATCTGTCCCATGCTTTCCTGAAGCTTGGCCATGGTTCCTGTCACTGTGTTCGGCAATGAGTTCAACTGATCTCCACTGCCGCCATCGAGGATACGGATGGATTCCACATTGCCGAGTGATTCACTGACGGCCCTGGCGAATTCAGGCATGATTTCAATGAACTGTTCGAGGATGATGACATCTTTATGCTCGGCCATTGCTTTGGCCCGGCGTTCAATGGCCTCGGCCTCAGCCATGCTCTTCTCCCTGATGACTTCCGCTTCAGCCTTACCTTCGGCCGTGCGTGCCTCGGCTCTTGCTTCAGCTTCCTTGGTGCGTGCATAGTAGTCCGCTTCAGCCTGCTGTCTGCGGACCTCCACCTGCTGCTTCTCAAGCGCCACATCATTTTCACGCTCCATCTGGCGAAGCTTCAACTCGTTCTGCTTCTCCTGCTCGCGGATCTCCAGACGTTGACGCTCCACTTCCAGGCGCCTCTCTTCCTCTTCAAGCTGGCCGGCAGCCCTGGCAGCTGCATTTTCCTTCTCGGTTTCAGCAAGTATCTTGGCGTCCTTCAAGTCTTTTTCCTTGCGGCTGTCGGCGATATTCATTTCCCTTTTGTACTGTTCGTTGGAAATGTCTTCGTTATCTTTAGCCTGCTGGATTTCCGTTTCGCGCCTATTCTCGGATTCTGCAATTTCTGCTTCCTTCTTCACCCTGGCAATCTGCGGACGGCCGAGGTTTTCAAGATAATTTTCGTCATCCTTCAAGTCTGATAGGCCCAGGGAAGTGATTTTGAATCCCATCCTGTTCAGCTGATCCTGGGCGATTTCACGCACTTGTTCGTTGAAGCTCTCACGATCCTTATTGATCTGCTCCACTGTCATCTTAGACAGGATTGCTCGCAGATTCGAATTCAGGACTTCGGATATTTCATGTTCGATATCCTCTTGGTCCTTCCCAAGGAACTGTTCTGCATACTTTACGATGCCATCCAGGTCATCGGCCACTTTTACAGTTGCGACAGCCTGACCATAGATGCCCACACCTTCAAGTGTATAGACCTTTGGTGTTGAAATTTGCAGCTGGAATGATTTCAGGGATACTCTCGTACCAGTCTGGAAGAGTTTGAGCCTGTGGCCGCCCCCGCGGATGACCTTCATATAACGGCCCTGATCATCTTTATATATATTTGTCTCTTTAGTTTCATCCCCAAGATTCGGTCCTGTGACGATGAGCGCTTCGTTGGAAGGGACGGTACGGTATCTGGCCTTCATGAAAAGATACCAGCCAACAGCACCGGCGATGAGCAGTGCGGCAATTACGAGTATAACGATCAATGTTCCTGTTAGTTCCATATGTATTCTCCCATCTTTATGATTTTACGTCATGTGCAGGCGTCAGGTTCCAAAAGGCAGATGTAGATTGCAATTAACCCTCCTCCCGTAAAATTATGTGATTCGGATCACCCGACATATATACATAATCAGGCATCTCAATTTCCTGAGAAAAGAAGAAGCTGAAAATGATTATATATCCATGATACCATTTTTAATAATATTTGTTATATTCAGTAAAAGATAATCGGGTGATTCAATAAAAAAGCTCCCTTATGAATTGGATTTCCAATTCATAAGGGAGCTGATATGGGTGAAGATCTTACCACCAGTTGTTTGCTTGACGGAATTCGATTGCTGCTTCTACGGAACCGTAACGTTCCACAGCATAGTCGAGCATGCCTTCAGTCTGTGTTTCTACTGAACCAGTGCCCCAATATTCCTTCGTCTGACCAAGGCCTCTGTAGCCAAGCTCATTGACGGCCTGCGGGTTACCGCTGGATTCAGGCATTACGATGTGCTGCCACATTGCTTCTGAACCGCCGGCTGCAAGGAACTGCTCCTTAGTGGAACCGTTCGCTGCCGGTGCTGCTGCCTGTACATCTTCAACCTGCTGTGTCTGTTGTACCGGCTCTTCCTCAACGACCTGTGGTGCTTCTTCTTGAGTTTCCACTTCAGTTGGCTGTTGTGGCGCAGCTTCCTGTGTTTCTTCTTCAGTCACTTGCGGTGCCGCTTGTTGAGGCGCCTCTTGTGGTGCTGCCTCAGCGACTTCCGGTGTTTCTACGCTGTAGCCGCCATAGGACCATGTGTAGTACGTGCCATCGGATTCGAAGTTGTAGTTGACGCCATCAACAGTGAAGTTGTAGCTGTATTCACCTTCGTGGATCGGTGCATTGTTCAGTGCGCTTGAGTTGTTCTGCGCCATCTGCGCGAGTTCGTCTTTATTGACCTCTGAAGCTTCTGCATTCTGGTCGGCTACGATGCCGGATACGCCAAGTCCAAGTGCGAGTGTTGTCGTCAGTATTGTTTTCTTCATAAAAAAATCTCATCCTCCATGAATGGGTATATTATCATCAATTGATTGTTTTTAATCTTCAGGGTGCATCACGTTTTGATGTCCTGCTTTTTCCAAGACAAGACCCACTATAACATTCATAATTACATTGTGGGTTACAGGATAATGAAAAGGAGGTTACAATATACACCGATGTCTGTAACATGGAGATATGTCTGTAATATTTCGCAATACTCGTGGTAAAGATGTGAGTAGAAGCAAAAAAACTGCAATCCACCCCCATCAGGTGGATTGCAGTCTGTAATTTGAAATCAGATGAATTTTCTGCCGGGCGCTTTTACAAGCTGTTCTTCATCCTCCAGATATCGTTCGATGCCTTCTGCTGCCCGATAGGCCAAGGCACCGATGGTCGGAGTTGGGTGATGGCCGCCAAATTGTGGGAAGGCTGAGCCGCCTACGACGAAAAGGTTATCCACATCCCACATCTGCAGGTAGCTGTTTACGGCGGATGTTTCCGGGTCGTCTCCCATGACGACGCCCCCTGTGTAATGGCCACCGGAATAGACATGATTGAATTCTTCAGGCACATTACCATCTTCAATGATATCAGCGCCCATCTCTTCCATGATTTCGTGGCACCGTTCTATACCGAATTGAGCGATATTCCTTTCCTGGTCGCCAAACTTGTAAGTAGCCCGCAGTAGAGGATCTCCATACTCATCCGTATAGGTCGGGTCAAGGTCGAGATAGTTATGCCAGTAGGACATGGCTATGGATGTATACCATATAGTCAGGGTCCGGTAGGCATAGTGGAGTGATTTGTCCTTGAACTCCTGTCCCCAGTTTGGTGTATCTCCAGGGACGTTGCCGCTGCTTGAAATAGCCCCGAACCCATATTGCCTCAATTCTATCGCTCCTCCCCCGATGAAGTCGAGATCGGAGTGGTCAAAGTTGTCTGCGGCATAATCGTTTACTGCAGCACCGAGGGCGCCAGCCCCCATATAGAGGTTGAATTGTTCATTTTCGAAGAAGCCGGTAGCCCCATGGAAGGCTGAATTGTACTGTCCGTTGAAGTTCCGGCCAATGACACCCTCCCTTGTTTCCGGATCATACTGTTCTCCTATGTCCGAGAGCATCAGCAGGCGGTTATTCGCGAATGCGAATGCTGCCAATACAACTACATCAGCCGGCTGTTCATATTCTTCACCAGTATTTTCATCAACATACATGACGCCGGTTGCTTTGCCACTATCTTCATCATAAAGTACCCGCCTGACATTGGCGCGGGTCCTGAGCTCAAAGTTATCATGTTTCATTGCAGTCGGGATAACAGTGGCAAGGGGATCTGATTTTGCACTGAAATCACACCCATGTCTCGTACAGAAGGAACAGTACATGCAGGCGTTGAGCTGTTCACCATCCGGATTCTCGTAATTTTGGGAAAGGTTGCCTGCTGCAATCTGGAAGGGATGAAGCCCGAGCCTTTCAGTCGCATCCTTGAATAGCCTCAGTGAGGGTGTCTCCTTCAACGGTGGATTCGGCCACTCCCTGTTCCTCTCAGGCGCCAATGGATCCTGTTCCCCGGAAATACCAGCTGTGTATTCCCATTTTTCATAGTATTCTTCCATTTCATCGTATGTGATTCCCCAGTCCTGAAGATTCATATCTTCAGGTATCTTATCCGCACCATAGCGGTCTATGGTCTGGCTGCGGATTTCAAACTCATAGGGCCAATAACGATAAGTGGCCCCGGCCCAGTGTACGCTGGCGCCCCCCACATCCGTGCCAAGCTGCATGTTCTGCATTGTTCTGACAGGCAGCGCCGTCTCGTCGATTTCGTTTCTTGAGGTCACGGTGTGTCCGGTAAGGTTCTGCATGATCTGATAACGGTTGTCAAAACGCAGTTCATCCTTCACCCCTACATAGTCACTTCTGTTCTTATCAATCCCCTTTTCGAGACCGACGACGCTTTTTCCGGCTTTGGCCATCTCGGCACTGATGATGCCGCCGGCCCACCCCATACCTACAACAACAACGTCCACCTTATCCAATTCTTCAGCCATCTATATTCCGCCTCCCTGATAAGATCTCAACCCTTCCGGGTCCAGCGACATGAACTCTTCAGATTCAATGTCTTCCGCCCACCCCATACGGGGGCCGGGATACTCTATCATCTTCCATCCCTGCATATCTTTATTGCCGCCATACGCAGGGTCTGAGTAGACGCCTTCAATTGTTGCGTTTCTGAGTAATGAAAAGAAGGTTTCGGGTCTTACTCCTCTAATCTCCACATCTCCCGATTCAAAACTTCGGAGGAGCTCATCCTGGGCTCCGCCATCCAGGTCCGCGAAGGCTGTATCATGCTCCTCCATGCTGAGTTCCTGTAGACGACGCAGGCCGGCAAGAAAGACTTCTCCCCTATTCAGTTTTGCCTGAAATCCGTGTGTGTCTGAAGTGGGCTCGAAAGGTCCGTAGGAATAGTCCTGGCTGTTCTGTCCCCAGAACCCGTACATCTGTCGATCGATGAAATAGGGTACACCCAGTGCGATGGCGCCCGGGCCGTTATCATCTTCAGGATAGATACGCTCTGTAGCAGCCGCCAATGTTTCAAAATCCTCACTCCGGCTAAAGAAGGTCCGTGCTTCCATACTTTCGTTTTGAGCCTCATCTTCTGAAGTAGACTCCTCTGAAACTTCCGGATCATCGTCAGTAAGCATCTGTGACTGGTTCATAAATACGCTGCCCAATAAAGAGCCACCGAGAATACCGCCAGTGAAAACACCGGTGGTTTTCAGAAAATCACGTCTTGAGAACTGTTTCTCTTCTCCAATATCAGCCATTATCTCCCCTCCAATAATATAAGATATAAATACAATTTTAACTTTTTAGAAAATTTAGTCAACTTTTTATCGGAAATAACATAATAATATTTGCAAGGAAGGAAATTATTTGTACATGCCCTCTGGTCAATGACAATGGGAGCGGAATTTTTTGAGCGAGGAAAAATGAAGTGTTCTTAATCAAATTGAATTCAAAAAACCCGACAGTAGAATGTATCTACTGCCGAGCCTGTCATGAGGTTCTGGTGGTTTTATGGTACATGCTGATGATTTGTACTATAGATCCCTTTCGTCCACGCCTGCTTCCTTCTGCTCCTGATACTCCCGCTGTTCCCTGTTGAGATATTCCTTCATGCGATGCTTGTTGGGCGTAATTGTGAGGCCGAGATATTTTCTCTCTTCATTGGCATCCTTATAGAATGAAATCATCATCATGATGATGACGAAGCTGAAAGGCAATGCTGCAATGATGGCTGCAGACTGAAGGGCCTCGAGCCCTGTTTCTCCTCCGGAGAGGAGCAGTACATAGGCGATGGAGGACAGGGCGATGCCCCAAACGATCTTTATACTCGACGCCGGGCGCAGCGATCCGTGCGATGTCTGCATTCCCAACACGAATGTGGCGGAATCGGCGGAGGTGATGAAGAATGAAGATATCAATATGATTGCGATGATGGAAAGTGGTACGCTGATCGGCAACTCATTAAAGATCGCGAACAGCTGTGTCTCCGGCCCGAGCTCCACTATTGAAGGGACCTTATCGGCAATTTCGATGCCAGTGACACCAAATACAGTAAACCAGATGATGCCGATGGTGGTCGGAACGATAAGAAGTGCCATGATGAATTCACGTACTGTACGTCCTTTTGACACACGGGCTATGAAGATTCCCACGAAGGGACTCCAGCTCAGCCACCATGCCCAATAGTAGATTGTCCAGGATTGCAGCCAGTCGTTCTTCTGCTGGCTCAAAGGTGCAGCATCAAGGGTCCTTGAGACGAATGTGTTGATGTATTCGCCGGCAGCAGTCGGCAGCATGTTTAATATCAGCATTGTGGGCCCCAATATGAGGACGGCCAAAAGCAATATTGACGCAAGTATCATATTAAGGTTGCTCAAATATCTGATTCCTTTAGTCAGGCCGCTCCATGCACTGGTGAGGAAGAGGACGGTTACTACAGCTATGATGACGCCCTGCATCGTCAGGTTGATCGGAAGGCCGAACAGATAATTCAGACCGCCGTTTATCTGTGTCGTACCGATACCGAGTGATACGGCGACCCCTATTACTGTAGCGAAGACGGTGAGGATGTCGATTATGACACCGATTGGTCCATCGACCTTATCGCCCAATATGGGACGCAGCGTTTTGGAAAGCAGTCCGGACTCCCCTTTTCTGAATTGGAAATAGGCAAGGGCCAGGGCGACTGCGCCGTACATGCCCCAGGCATGTGCCCCCCAGTGGAATATGGTCGCACGGATGGCTTCAAGCAAAGCCTCATCCGTTTCCGGATCGGCAGTAGCCGGTGCGAGGAAGTGTGCAATCGGTTCGGAGGTGCTGTAGAATACGACCCCGATACCCATGCCTGCACTAAACAGCATGGTCAGCCATGAACGGGTGCTGAATTCCGGCTTATGATGCGGTTTGCCCAATTTCAGTTTCCCGATGGGGCTGAAGATCAGGAAAACACAAAAGAACAGCATGGCGGATGTGATGATCATGTAATACCATCCGAAATAGTTGCTCACCCAATTTGCTATGGCACCTGATACCATCCCAAACCGCTCTGGATTGATTGCCCCCATAACTACCAATATTGCGACTATAATGACCGAGTATATAAAGACATTCGATAACTTCCTACTGTCAGGACTTGAAGAATCCTTCATTGATCTGCTCCTTATTGTTCGGGGGGGCCTACCCCCGCTATATTTATTTTAAACAAAACGAATAACCTATTGATAGTAACAAATTTAATGGAGAAGCACAATTTGGATTTCCATACATTGGTGATGAATGTCATCGTATTACGCATTATTGGGGCATTACATTTTATGTATAGATGCTGATATAAAGCTGTTTATAAAGTACCGCATGGCGTTACAAAATAAAATGGGAAAGGTGCCTATCAAAGATATTATGCCCATGGGGGATTCCCCCATGGGCATAATGCTGACCATTATTTCTTCGGTTGTTCAAATAGACGGTATAGGTTTTCACAGGCTTTGGCTCCAGCAATATCCTTTTCGGTCAGTTCCTTTTTGGAGAAAGTCGTCCAGGATACTGTGACTGTAGTGTGGTTGATTGTTATTCCTGGATGATGCTGAACCCCTTCAGCATAGATGCTTATTTTTTCTGTGAAATCGATGCCATCCAAATACTTGGCAAATTTATATTTCTTGCTTATCTTTTCTTCTTCGAGTGTCCAGCCATCCAGTTTCTCCACTTCGGATTTTACATCTGACATACCTCCACCCCCTTCAATATTGCATAGTGGTATTCCTTTACCCGGAAATGGCTGCTGCCAATCCAGAGTAGAAGTTCTTCCCATTAGCGGGAGCTTCCGGTCATTCCTTCAATTTTATATCCTCTTCATGTACGACTCCATGTGCACTGCTGGAACGCGGGTGGTCCTTCGTCAACGCAAGGAAAAGCGACCATATCATGAATATGATGATGAGCGAGAAAGGCAGGGCGGCGATGATCAGCAGGTTCTGTATCGCTTGTGTACCTCCGGTATAGATCATAATCAGGGCGAATGCTGAAAGGATGATTCCCCAGATGATTTTCACAACGCCGCTTGGCAGGTTGCTGCCGTTTGTGGTGAGCATTCCAATGACATATGTTGCCGAGTCGGCAGATGTAATGAAGAATACCGCAATGACAACCAGTGTCAGCAAGCTTAATAAGAAGCCCAATGGATACTGTTCAAGCATGGCAAATGTGGCAGTTTCTGTGGCATATGAAGCGATGTCCGCAACACCTTCGACCTGCAGGTTTATCGCAGAGGCACCAAATACCGCGAAGAATATGAAGCATACGAGCGTCGGCGCAAAAAGCACGCCCAGAATGAACTCCTTGATCGTCCTCCCTTTGGATACCCGGGCGATGAAGATGCCGACGAATGGAGCCCAGGAGACCCACCATGCCCAGTAGAAGATCGTCCATCCCTGAATCCAGGAAAAAGCCTCCGTATCATTCATGGGCAGACGCAGACTCATGTCAAAGAAGTTTGCAATATAGCTTCCGAGAGAACTGGTAAACATATTAAGAATATAGAGCGTCGGACCGACCAGGAAAAGGCCGACCAGCACGATGACGGCGATGACCATGTTGAAGTTGCTGAGCATCTTGATGCCCCTGTTGATGCCAGACCATGTGGACCATGTGAAAAGCAGTGTGGCCACTGCAATGATGAGGAACTGGATCAGAAAGTTTGCAGGCACACCAAACAGGAAGTTGAAGCCCTGATTGATCTGGAGTGCGCCGAAACCTAATGTTGCAGCCACCCCAGTGACAGTTGCAATGACTGCCAGGACATCGATGAGGATGCCAAGAGGTCCCCTCATCCGTTTTTCACCAAACAACGGGGTCAAAGTTGAACTTACGAGCCCTTTATATCCTTTATGGAAGTTGAAGTAGGCGAATACCAGGGCTACAATGCCGTAGACTGCCCACGCGTGGATACCCCAGTGGAAGAAAGAGAATTGCATTGCCTGGTCGATTGCATCCTGGGTGCCAGGTTCCGCTATTGGGGAAGCACTGAATGCATGACTGATCGGCTCGGCTGTCGTCCAGAAGACAAGGCCGATCCCCATACCTGCACTGAAGAGCATCGCAAACCAGGAATGCAATGAAAATTCCGGGTCTTCCCCTTCCTTGCCCAATGTGATGCTGCTGAACCTGGAGAAGAGCAGATAGATGCAGACGAATAGTATTGCCAGTATCAGCAACAGATAATACCAGCTGAAATTCTTGGAAATGAGGGTAGTTATGTACTGCGTGGATGCTTCCATACTTTCGGGGATTATTGCTCCGACCCCTACAAACAGGATGCAGAAAGCGAGAGCCAACCAGAACACCAGTGTGATGGATTTTTTTGCTTGCATAGTGACCACTCCTATATAAAACGTGATATGAATTACCTATACCCAATTCAGGGCATAAGATTACACAGCTTCAAATGCAGCTGTGATTATAATGATGCCGGCTACAAATGATACTATAGATGGGAGATTTCCCCCACCCCTTATACAGTAATAATAGAAATTCATCACTTGCTTTAATGTTGTGGATTACGCAGTGAATTTCCCGGGAAATGAAGAAGACCTACAGCATATAAGTGCTGTAGGTCTTTCGATTATTCTATCAGTCCGGCTTCCTCCAAGTAATCTTCTGCCACGACATAAGGGTCTTCCCCTTCAACGCCTACCCTGTAGTTCATCTCCTGCATTTCCTCATTGCTGATCATACCGCCGAGCTTATTCAATGGTTCGATGATTTCAGGATGTTCATCAAGGAATGACTCTTTGAAGAGTGGTGCACCCTGATAAGGAGGGAAGACATTCCGATCGTCTTCCAGGATGACCATGTCGAACTGCCTCAGTTCCGCATCAGTGGAGTAGGCATCTACCAGGTTGATGTCCCCGCCTTCTACTGCCTGGTAACGAAGGCTCGGTTCCATGGTCCTGATATTATCGAAATCCAGGTTATAGGCTTCCTGGATCGCTGGCCAGCCGTCTTCACGGTCGTTGAATTCCAATGTGAATCCAGGATCGATCTCATCTTCGATGCTCCGAAGATCTCCAATGGTTTCTAGATTATTCTCTTCTGCGAATTCACGCTTCACTGCAAGTGTATAGGTGTTGTTGAATTCCATCGGTTCGAGCAGCGTCATGTCGAACTGTTCTTCAAGACTGCTCTTGGCCTGTTCGTACACAGCTTCTTCCTCTTTGGAATCCAGCTCCTCTTTTGTCAGTTCGCCGATTACCGTTCCTGTAAATTCGAGGTATCCGTCTATGTCGTCAGACCTCAGTGCATTGAACAGGAAGGATGTTTTGCCAAGGCCATCTTCGACGTCCACCGAATAATCGGTCTCCTCTTCGATGAGGATTTTATACATGTTCGTAATGATGGAAGGTTCGGTTCCAAGCTTTCCTGCGATTGTTATCGTATCGTCCCTCTGTGTGAGGAGTGGAGCGGCCGAAATCACCAGCATCGCCACGAGTATGGTACCGAGGGTGAATATGATTTTCTTATAGGAAAGGTTCTGTATCACCCGGAGCGCTATATCGAAGAAGATGGCGAGCAATGCTGCCGGTATGGCACCCAGGATGATGAGTGATGTATTATTCCGGTCGATTCCAAGGAGGATCAGGTCGCCGAGGCCCCCGGCTCCGATGAGTGCAGCAAGTGTCGCGGTACCGATGATCAGTACCATCGCCGTGCGTATGCCGGCCATGATGACGGGCATCGCAATCGGCAGCTCGACTTTGGTCAATCGACGCATCGGTTTCATGCCGATTCCTCTGGCAGCTTCAACGAGTGAATCATCAACTTCGTCTATGCCGGTAAAGGTATTCCTCAAAATCGGCAGCAGTGCATAGATGACCAATGCGATGATGGCAGGCACCTTGCCGATGCCGAACAACGGAATCATCAGACCGAGCAGCGCAAGTGAAGGTATGGTCTGGAGGACTGCTGCTATGTTTATGACAACCTCGGATAACTTTTTCGTTTTTGTCAATATAATGCCAAGGGGCACGCCGATGATGACCGCGATAAGCAATGCGATGAAGGAGATCTGAATATGTTCAATCAGTGTGGTGAGCAGTTCGCCTTTCCTTGCATTCAAAGTTTCGAAGAATGTATTCATCACGCGTCACCCCGCTGACTGGTATCCAGGTATTTGAAGACATCCGTATGCTTCAATACTTTTCTCTCGCCGTTCTCATTGATGAGGATGCCTTCATGTTCCGATAAGTATTTATAGATGTCCTGTATGGAAGCCTCATGGGAGACTTCAGGGTAGTCGACCTGTTCACCAGGCTGAAGGGGAGGATGATCTTTGGCGATATCCCCAACCGTCACCTGCTGCATCCTGTATGATTCAAGGTCACCGATGAACTCCCTGACAAAATCGTTCTTTGGATTGGTCATGAAGCCTTCAGGGGTATCAATCTGTTCGACATGACCTTCCTTGAGGAGGCAGATGCGGTCCCCAAGCTTCAGTGCTTCCTGTATGTCGTGTGTTACGAATACGATCGTCTTCTGTATCTTCTCCTGAAGGTCTGCGAGATCGTCCTGGAGCTTCTCGCGGCTGATTGGATCGAGTGCACTGAATGGTTCATCCATGAGTATGACGGGTGGGTCGGCAGCAAGTGCCCGTATAACGCCGATACGCTGCTGTTGACCTCCGGAAAGTTCGGCGGGCACGCGGTCCTTATACTGATCCGGTTCCAGTCCTACCATAGTAAGGAGTTCATCGACCCGTTCGTCGATCTCCCCATCCGTCCATTTCTTCATCTGCGGCACTTGTGCAATATTCTCTTTGATGCTCATATGCGGAAAGAGTGCAATCTGCTGGAGGACATAGCCGATATCCCAGCGCATTTCATATACAGGGTAGTCGCTGATCGGTCTGTCCTTGAAGTAGATATAGCCTTCACTCAGTGGAATGAGGCGGTTGATCATCTTCAACGTCGTCGTCTTGCCGCACCCTGAAGGGCCGATGAGGACGAAGATCTCCCCTTCTTTGATTTCAAAGCTCACATCATCCACGGCAACCTTATCACCATAGCGTTTTGTCACATTTTTGAATTTGATCATATTTAATCTCCTAGTTGGATGTATTAACTGTAATTATAGAGAAAGAATCAGGCAATGAAAACACTTTCACTTTTAAAGGTGCGCTTGTTTGACGACACCCGGCCTTCGGCTTAAGATTGAAGTGATCAGACGAAACATTATTTGAAAGGGTGGGTTCATGATTACAGAAAAGGATCGTAAATATTTGAAAAGGTGCATCGAATTGGCTCGGGAAGCATTGGAAAAAGGAAATGCACCGTTCGGCTCCATACTTGTATCACAAAATGGTGAAGTGCTCTTTGAAGATCACAACCGTACTTCTGGAGGGGACAATACACAGCACCCGGAATTCGCGATTGCCCGGTGGACTGCCAATAACATGCAGGAAACGGATCGTCTTCATGCGACCGTGTACACTTCAGGCGAGCATTGCTCCATGTGCGCTTCCGCCCACGCTTTGGCAGGTCTGGGCCGCATCGTCTATGCCAGTTCAACCAGACAGTTGAAGGAATGGCAGGAAGAAATGGATGCTGCCCCGGGCCGGTTGAAAGGACTTTCGATTCAGGAAGTGGTGAATGATATTGAAGTGGATGGACCGGACGAATTCCTGTCTGAAGAAGTGAAGGAATTGCAGTTCGCCTATCTTGAGTCTCAGAAAGAATCCAGGTAGATCATATGTCTTTGGGATAGACTACAGTGCCGTCGGCTTCGATGATCGGCACTGCCCCCCATTTCCCCAGTTCATGGCCGATCACATCATGGTCATCTCTGGAGTTGGTGATGATGTGCTGCACATCCCAATCATTTGCAGCGAGCCAGTTGCTTATGATCAGGCGGTGGCAGCGTGCAGGGTGCCTTTCTGAACACATGTAGACAGTGGTTTTTTCCTTGGCTTGGGCTTTCAGCACTTCAATCCCTTCTTTGAATTCTTCTGTAAGCGTGTAGTCTGCATAGTTGTGGAAGGAACGGTTATTCCAGCCGCTGTTCAAATCACTGCCCACAACTCCAGATGTGCCCCTCCGTCCGCCAAGCATGGGAAAATGTATATACTCAATCTTTTCCTTGCCGAGCCATTCCTTCATCTGGTCACCATTGAAATGTGGATATTTCCTGCTGTATGGAAAGGCGCGTACATCGGATACATACTGGATCTCAGCCATTTTCAGCATATCAAGGAACTGTTCTTTCGTATTGCTTGAATGACCTATGGTGTATATCTTCATCTGTACCATTCCAATCTTTATTGTTGTCCATTGCTTACCAAGCTGAAAAAACGTTTCCCCTGTCACTCGACAGGGGAATTATTTTTGATTCTTTGACCTTTCATGAGCAGTGGAATTGCAAGTGCGCCAGCTCCTGCCGCAAGGGCGTACCATTTTGCCGCGGATCTGGATGAAGTGCTTCTTTGCTTTCTGGAGGTCGAGGGTCTTCTTTCCCCGACCTTGTTTGATTCCTCATCCATTTCCTTTTCCGGCTTTTCAATACGGTCCTTCTGGGGTTCAATCCTTTCTTCATCATCTTTTTCTTCGCCCATGCCTTTGACGATTTTGAGAAGCACGTTCAGCCCCTCTATAATGTGGGGATCCTTCAGTGCGCCAAGGATTCCACTATAGCCGGCAGGTTTCTTTTCATGTTCATACTCGGCCGCCCTGGCAATCCCGCTGTTGAGTTTAAGAACGATGGGTTCGATCTGTTCCATATTGATTGTGCCAAGCAGCTGGAACATCAGCAGCATATTCTTCATGGACTGGGGCGTGTCTGACTGATCTATCGCTGTAACGATCCGATTGATGACCTTGTCGCCCTGACCGAGGGCGCTGTTCACCATATTGAGTACTTCCCGGTCTTTCATCTTGTCTGCAATATCGAGTATATCCTGCAGGGTGTCCTTGTGTTCAAGGAGGAGGGCCTCCAGTTCCCTGAGTTCCTGCTGATGCTTCACTTCCGGGTCGATTTTCATCTTATGGATGACTTTTGTCGCTTTAGCCATTATTTATTCGCCCTTCTTTCTTTGACAAGGTCACCTGGGAATATATAGTCATCCCTTGCCCATTTTTCTTCGACACGAACGCCGATCTGCGGCTGACGATTGCCGTTTCGGTGATTGATCCTTGGCAGTGGATTATCACCCTTCGGTTCGAGCACTTCCATCTTCACAGAAACTTCCTTGTAGGCAGGCGTGTCCGTATCCTTGTCGGAATGGGAGCTTGTCAAGTAGTTGATGGCACCCTCACCGTTCGAGTTCATCGGCAGGTACAGCTGGTTGCCGAAGACCCTGTCAGTGACGACACAGCGGACTTTGACGCTTCCGTATGGCGAAGTGAGGCGTACTTTTGTACCGTCTTCAAGACCACGTTCCTTGGCAAGGTCAGTCGATACTTCTAGGAATACTTCAGGTGTCCTCTCGGTGATGCCTTCGGATTTGTATGTCATGTTGCCTTCATGGAAGTGTTCAAGCAGTCGTCCATTGTTGACATGAAGATCATACTCTTCCTTGAATTCAAGCGGTTTCGTCCATTCCACCGGCCACAGTCGGGCTTTGCCTCCAGGAAGCGGGAATTCCTTTTCGAATAGCAGGGGTGTATCTGTACCATCTGCTGCCACCGGCCATTGCAGACTGTCATATCCTTCAAGGCGGTCGTAGCTGACGCCTGCAAACATTGGTGTGAGGGCAGCTGCCTCATCCATGATTTCACTTGGATGCGTGTAGTCCCATCCAGCTCCCATGCGGTTGGCGATCTCCATGATGATCTGCCAATCCGGCTTGGAGTCGCCGAGCGGATCCATGACCTTATAGAGGCGCTGGAAGCGGCGTTCCGTATTTACGAATGTCCCGTCCTTCTCCAGGCTTGGGCTGGCCGGGAGCACTACGTCTGCATACTCACATGTCTTGGAGAAGAATATATCCTGAACTACGAAGAACTTCAGTTTTTCATATGCAGAATGGACATGGTTGAGGTTTGAATCGACGATGCCCATATCCTCCCCTTTAAGATAGAGGACTTCCAGGTCACCTTCATGTATGGCTTCAACCATTTCATGGTTATTGAGACCTTTGCTTGTCGGTATTTCTGTTCCCCAACCTTCTTCGAAGCGCGCACGGACTTCATCATCCGATACGAACTGGTAGCCTGGGAAGCGGTCAGGCATGCTGCCAAAGTCGCTTGCTCCCTGTACGTTGTTGTGGCCTCTAAGCGGATAGGCGCCTGCGCCCGGTTTCATGTAGTTGCCGGTTACGAGCAGGAGGTTGGAAATTGCTGTACTTGTATCACTGCCTCCCCCATGCTGTGTCACACCCATGGCCCAAAGGATTGAAGTCGTTTTTGCTTCATGGATGGAAGTGGCAATTTCAATCAGATGCTCCTTGGACATGCCCGTCACTTCTGAAGCATAATCCAGTGTATATTTATCGAGGCTTGCAAAGTATTCTTCAACATCGTTTACATGGTCGCGGAGGAATGACTCATCATGCCAGCCCTGGTCTATGATGTATTTGGTCACTGCAGAGAGCCATATAAGGTCACTGCCTGGTGCTGGTCTTACGAATAGGTCCGCACGGTTGGCAAGCTCATGTTCACGCAGGTCGGCAACGATCACTTTCTGTCCATGCAGCTTCTGCGCACGTTTGACGCGCGTTGCGAGTACCGGGTGGGACTCTGCGGTATTGGAACCGATCGAGATGACGAGTTCCGCCTGGGCAATATCGGTAATGCTTCCAGAGTCGCCGCCGTATCCGACTGTACGCCACAGTCCCATCGTAGCAGGGGACTGGCAGTATCTGGAACAGTTGTCGATATTGTTCGTACCTATGACACCGCGTCCAAGCTTCTGCATCAAGTATGATTCCTCATTGGTACATTTAGAGGATGAGATGAAGGCCAGGGCATCTGACCCCTTCTCTTTTATGGTTTCCTTGAATTTTCCTTCAATGAGATCGAGTGCTTCCTCCCATTCTGCTTCCCTGAAGGCATCGCCTTCACGGATGAGGGGCTTGGTGAGACGTTCTTCACTGTTTACAAAATCCCAGCCGAATTTCCCCTTGATGCATGTGGAAACTCCGTTTGCAGGTGCTTCCACTTGAGGCTCGACCTTCAGGATCTCGCGTCCTTTCGTCCAGACATCGAATGAGCAGCCGACACCACAGTACGTACACACAGTCTTCGTCTTCTCGATGCGGTCCTCCCTCATCTGCGCTTCAACATCTGAGATTGCCATGAGGGATTCGTATCCGGTCTCCACGTTCTTTGTAATATTGACCATCGGCCTGAAGTTTTCTTCTGCCATACTTGTGAGGAATCCGGCTTCGCCTTCCATACCCACTTCCATCATGGCATTACATGGGCAGACTGTGGCACAATGTCCGCAGTTGACGCATGAAGATTCGTCGATCGTCGTATCATTATCCCAAATGACACGCGGCTTCTTGAGGTCCCAGTCGATCAGCAGCGTTTCATTCACCTGGAGATCCTGGCAGGCCTCTACACAACGTCCGCACAGTATACACTGATCGGGGTCGTACCTGTAGAATGAATTGCGCATCACTTCAGCGCCTTTAGTCTCATGGGGCGTCTCCTGGTGGCTGATCCTCATTTCCTTGACCGTGTTATGTATCTCACAGTTGCCGTTGTTGAAATCACAGACTGTACAGTAGAGTTCATGATTTCCCAGAATACGGTCCATCGCTATAAGCTGAGCTTCGTGAACTTCCTCGCCGAATGTTTCCACTACATCTCCCGACTTTAACTCCGTGGAACAGGAACGTACAAATTCACCATTCACTTTGACAATGCATGTATCACATGTCTCGATGGCGCCGAGACTGGGGTGATAGCAGAGATTAGGTGGTTCTACATTGTTCTCCTTCAGATGATTGAGCACAGTTTTGTCTGTCGCAGCCTGCTGTTTCTGGCCATTCAATGTTATTTCAAAAGAATCTGGCATTCCAATACCCCTTCCGAATTCAGTTTTATATGCTGTTTCCCTGATATTGTAAAATTCAAACATTAATTATTATGGGTCTTCGGAATATATAGTGGAATTACTTTTTTAATAGTTTAAAAACAACTGGTGTTTAAATCGGATTTTCTAGTGGGATGTTAGGACAATCAATAGTATTATAAAAGTATCAATCACATACGAGTGATACGTTGGGAAAAAATAAAATAGTCCAATTTACTTGACCGTGTACTATGGTACACGGTTTATAATATTCATGGGGTGAAATAAGATGATTTACCGCATTAGTGAGTTTGCAGAAAAATGTGGCGTTAATAAAGAAACGATTAGATATTACGAGCGAAAAAATTTACTACAAGAACCTCACCGAACGGAAGCTGGTTATCGGATATATTCATATGATGACGTTAAGCGTGTTGGGTTTATTAAACGAATACAGGAACTTGGATTTTCTTTAAACGAGATTTATAAATTACTTGGTGCTGTAGATAAAGATGAAGTTCGTTGTCAAGATATGTTCGAATTTGTTTCTAAAAAACAAAAGGAAGTTCAAAAACAAATAGAGGATTTAAAACGAATTGAAACTATGTTAGACGACTTAAAACAACGATGTCCAGATGAAAAGCAATTACATTCGTGTCCAATAATAGAAACATTAACATGAGAGATTAACGAAAGGGGCTTTATTATGAATAAATTTAAGGTAAACATTCAAGGAATGACCTGTGCGGGTTGTGAAAAACACGTTGAATCAGCACTTGAAAAGATAGGTGCTAAAAATATTGAGTCTAGTTTTCGTCGTGGTGAAGCAGTATTTGAACTACCCAATGATATTGAGGTTGAAAGTGCAATAAAGGCGATTGATGAAGCAAATTACAAAGCCAGAGAAATTGAAGAAGTATCATCACTAGAAAACGTGGCGTTAAGTAATGAAGACAATTATGACCTTCTTATTATTGGTTCTGGTACTGCTGCCTTTTCATCGGCAATTAAAGCTATAGAATACGGTGCAAAAGTTGGAATGATTGAGCGTGGAACGGTTGGGGGAACCTGTGTGAATATTGGCTGTGTTCCGTCAAAAACTCTTCTTAGGGCAGGGGAAATCAATCATTTATCAAAAGACAACCCGTT
The DNA here is from genome assembly GCF_003814515.1 of Salinicoccus roseus. Taxonomy (NCBI): domain Bacteria; kingdom Bacillati; phylum Bacillota; class Bacilli; order Caryophanales; family Staphylococcaceae; genus Salinicoccus; species Salinicoccus roseus. The sequence goes on along the minus strand of NZ_RKQJ01000004.1, from coordinate 222,002 downwards.
TATAGGTTTACAAACATCCGCTGGAGAAGTGGATTTAGCTAGTTTAATCACGCAAAAGGATAAATTGGTGAGCGAACTTCGGAATCAAAAATATGTGGATTTAATTGATGAATATAATTTTGATTTAATTAAAGGTGAAGCAAAATTCGTTGATGCTAGTACGGTTGAGGTCAATGGGGCAAAGTTATCTGCAAAACGCTTTTTAATTGCAACAGGTGCATCTCCTTCGTTGCCCCAAATTTCAGGACTTGAAGAAATGGACTATTTAACTAGTACAACACTTCTTGAGTTAAAGAAAATACCAAAACGATTAACTGTAATTGGTTCAGGATACATTGGAATGGAGCTTGGACAACTATTTCATCATTTAGGTTCAGAAATAACGCTTATGCAAAGAAGTGAGCGACTTTTAAAGGAGTATGATCCTGAGATTTCAGAGTCAGTTGAAAAAGCGTTAATTGAACAGGGTATAAACGTTGTCAAAGGGGCAACTTTTGAGCGTGTTGTACAAAGTGGAGAGATAAAAAAGGTTTACGTAACAGTAAATGGCAGTAAAGAAGTTATTGAATCAGATCAGTTACTTGTTGCCACTGGAAGAAAACCAAATACGGATTCTTTAAATTTAAGTGCGGCAGGTGTTGAAACCGGAAAAAATAATGAAATCCTGATCAATGATTTTGGTCAAACAAGTAATGAAAAGATTTATGCATCAGGAGATGTGACGTTAGGACCGCAATTTGTATATGTAGCAGCCTATGAAGGTGGAATTATTACTGATAATGCTATCGGTGGGTTAAACAAAAAAATAGATTTATCGGTAGTCCCTGCTGTTACGTTTACGAATCCAACGGTTGCAACGGTTGGTTTAACAGAAGAACAAGCAAAAGAGAAAGGGTATGATGTGAAGACATCTGTATTACCTTTAGATGCTGTTCCAAGAGCAATTGTAAACCGTGAAACAACCGGTGTATTTAAACTAGTAGCAGATGCAGAAACACTAAAAGTATTAGGGGTTCATATTGTATCTGAGAATGCAGGAGAGGTCATCTATGCAGCATCATTAGCTGTTAAATTTGGCTTAACGATAGAAGATTTAACAGAAACCCTAGCACCATATTTAACAATGGCTGAAGGGCTAAAATTAGCTGCACTTACGTTCGATAAAGATGTTTCGAAATTATCTTGTTGTGCAGGCTAAGGGAACTTTTTTTACAATTCCCTATTCAAGTGAACCAGCTAATACTGTACTAAAGTGTGCAGTAGTTTAGCAAAGTCTACAAAAGGATTTCATACACTATTTTGCGATCACCCATTATATAAATGCTTTAAGGGATTTTCTAAGTGCATTTGTGGTCACAAAAATAATTTAACACTGATGATTTCGACATCAAATCTATATTTGATACCTTAACACCGCAGAGTAATAAAGGATGAACAATATGTCAGACTTATTATCCCTACCAGACATTAAAACAATAGAATCACCACAAGAAAATGAAACCGATATGATGTTTAAAGTTGAAGCAGTCGGACCACCTGAACGTTGTCCTGAATGTGGTTTTGACAAGTTGTACAAACACAGTTCAAGAAATCAACTAATTATGGATTTGCCCATTCATTTAAAGCGAGTGGGCTTACAATTGAACCGTAGACGATACAAATGTCGTGAATGCGAATCTACCTTCTGGGAACGCCTAGTATCTGTAGATGAAAAGCGTAGTATGACCAAAAGGCTTTTAAAGTCTATTCAAAAGCAATCCATGTCTAAGACCTTTGTAGAAGTCGCAGAAAGCGTTGGCGTTGACGAGAAAACTATTAGGAACGTTTTTAAGGACTATGTGGCACTCAAAGAACGTGAATACCAGTTTGAAACTCCTAAGTGGCTTGGGATAGACGAGATACATATTATCCGAAGACCTCGGCTTGTATTGACTAATATTGAACGCAGGACTATTTATGACATCAAGCCTAACCGTAACAAGGAAACAGTCATCCAACGTCTTTCAGAAATCAGTGACAGGACTTATATTGAGTACGTCACAATGGATATGTGGAAGCCCTACAAAGACGCAGTGAACACTATCCTTCCACACGCTAAAGTGGTCGTAGATAAGTTTCATGTAATTAGAATGGCTAATCAAGCCTTAGATAACGTCAGAAAGTCTTTGAAAGCTCATATGAGCCAAAAAGAAAGACGTACCCTTATGCGTGAAAGGTTTATCCTTCTAAAGCGTAAACACGATCTAAATGAACGTGAATCATTCCTCTTAGAGACTTGGTTAGGTAAACTTCCTGCCTTAAAAGAAGCCTATGAACTCAAAGAAGAGTTTTACTGGATATGGGATACTCCTGATTCAGATGAAGGTCGTCTTCGTTATAGTCAATGGAGACACCGTTGTATGTCCAGTAACTCTAAAGATGCATATAAAGACCTCGTGAGAGCCGTAGACAACTGGCATGTCGAAATATTCAACTACTTTGATAAAAGGCTCACTAACGCTTATACGGAGTCAATTAACAGCATTATTAGGCAGGTAGAGCGAATGGGTAGAGGTTACTCGTTTGATGCCTTACGAGCCAAAATCCTTTTCAATGAGAAGCTCCATAAAAAGCGTAAGCCACGATTTAATTCAAGTGCTTTCAATAAAGCTATGTTACACGATAATTTCAATTGGTATGAAGTGAATGATCATAACATTACAGACAACTTTGGTGTCGATTTTTCCACACTTATTAAGAATTTGGAGAAGGGTGATTTATAAGCCCTTTTCCACCATAAAAACCGAATACCCATTATTATATAAATATAGAATAAAAGAATTTTACATTATAAAAGAGAGATCATCTGAATGGATGATCTCTCTTTCCGGTTTATTGCACTTCTCTTACCGGCAGCCATATTTCACTGTATGCGTGGTCCTTTTTTTCTGTATTCATTTGTGTGAATGAGAATGTCGGTGCCTCGATCAGTTCATAGTTGGAAGAAGGCAGCCATTCGGAATGGGTCCGCGCCATAGTTTCCTGCATGGTCTCTGGGAATTTTCCTTCGTTGGGGAACACAGCCCATGTGCAGGCTTCTACATGCTTCATATCGAGACTGCCGTTAATGTTAGTTTCTGTCGTCAATACACCAATCATATGGGTCAGGTACCCTTCTTCCTTCATGAATTTCTCATCCGCATCATAGGATGCATTCACGATTTCCATCGGCTCAATGTTCTGTATTCGTCGCATTTCATTCCTTTGTTCCCCTGTAATGCTTTCCGCAAGCTCCATGATGGAATCATTGACCCCTTCAAACTGCATCGGGACCCTCTTTTCCACCCCTGCTATTGTAAAAGCAGGCATTTCTACAAGATTTACTTCCATATTTTCTCCTCCTCTGACATCGATGTAGAATGAAAGTTTGGGAAATGATGTGATGGTACCTCTTCTGCAGGCTTCGGAGGGCAGCATGCCACTCCAGGATTTGAATGCTCTTGAAAAGCCCTCGACAGAGTTATAGCCGTATTTGAAGGCCACTTCAGTTACACTATGCCCTTGAACCAGGTCCTGATTCGCCATGGACAGCTTTCTTTTCTTGATGTATTCGCTGAGTGGCATGCCTGTGATGTATAAGAAAAGCTTTCTGAAGTGGTAATCCGACTCCCCGACATAGCGTGCAACATCGCTGAGTTGCAGGTCATTGGAAAGGTTTTTTTCTATATAGTCGATTACATCATTCAATTTTCCAATCATCATTTCCACGTTCCTTTCACTGCTGATGTTACATTTTTATAGGAAGTTCCACCCGATATTTTTAATATGATAATTGTCGTATGACATTTGGGTTATGAGGTATGGAATGGGGAAAGTATCCTATGTATCCAAGTATAGTTAAGTATCAATATATGACACAAATGAAATAATAAGAATGGAAAGCCGGGGATTAATATGAAAGTATCAGAATCATTGGAACTGCGTAATGGCATCACACTGAAAAACCGCTTCTTCAAGTCGGCCATGAGTGAAACGATGGCCAACGGTCGCAATCAGCCGGGGGAGAAACATGTCAGACTCTATCATGAATGGGCCAAAGGTGGTGCTGGCGTAGTCGTCACAGGAAATGTGATGGTCGACCGCAATGCACTTGGAGAGCCTGGAAATGTCGTCATCGAGGATGAGAAAGATATGGATATGCTGAAGAGATGGGCAGAAAAAGGTACAGAATACGACACCCATCTCTGGATGCAGATCAACCACCCCGGCAAGCAGTCGCCCAAGACCATGTCCAAAGAGCCCGTGGCGCCAAGCGCCATTCCGATGGGCGAGGCGTTAAAGGGTGCTTTCAATCCGCCGCGCACACTGGAGAATGGCGAAATAAAAAAAATTGTTGAAAGATATGTGAAGACTGCAGAGGTTGCCAAAAAAGCAGGATTCACCGGCGCCCAGATCCACGGTGCCCATGGCTATCTGGTCAACCAGTTCCTCTCTCCCCATGATAACCGTCGGGGTGATGAGTATGGCGGCGATCTTGAAAACCGCATGCGTTTCCTGATGGAAATCTATAAAGGGATGCGCAGGGTTTTGGGAGAAACATTCCCCATCTCTTTGAAGCTCAATTCTTCCGACTTCAACAAGGAGGGTTTCACCGAAGCGGAATCATTCGCAGTTGTCGAGAAGATGGCCGAAATGGGTCTGGATCTGATTGAAATATCCGGAGGAAATTATGAACAACCGAAAATGTCGACGGGTACGGATTCGGAAGTGTTCTTCCTGGACTATGCCCAAAAATTGAAGGAGAAGGTCGATATTCCCGTAGTCGTTACAGGAGGCTTCAGGTCCAAAGAAAGTATGGAGGCCGCTCTTGAAAAGGGACATACAGATATGATCGGCATCGCCAGGCCCATGGCTCTGGATCCCCACCTTCCAAACCGGATCATGTCAGGCGACTATAAGAGGATAACGACAAGACGCCTCACTACAGGCATAAAGGGGCTGGATGAAAAGGTGGGGCCGGCTGTAGGAAACGTCTATTATGCTATGCAGCTCAAGCGGATCGCTGAAGGGAAGGAAACACAGCAGCACACCAATGCATGGCGCCCACTCCTGCACCTTATCGCAACTCATGGACCTCAGGCATTGAAGCCGAAAAGGCGGAAATGAAAAAAGATGTAGCTAATGCCTGTATAATGGGAGTAACGATATCAAGAAGGGACTTTCCAGTTCCATCAAAATATAGGTTTACGGTAGTAACATAAGATTTATCTCCAAATTATGAGGACCAGAGGTCTCCATTAAGACAACAATAAAGCCTGAGCATCGCTCAGGCTTTCCAATTAGAGAATATATCATGGAATTATTTCTTTCCACCAGGGAACTTCTGTCTGTTGAGCATTTCATCAATGCCCTGGTAATATGGTCTACTGAAGAACATGGCGACGAACTCCGTCCACGTACCAATCCTGTTGTTGTCTGATCTTGATTGGAGATATTGTGTATACATGCTGTTGTATTTCTCAAGCAGTGGCTTCAGCTCATGATTATAACGTTCTTCATGATACACAGCCGCTCTCGGAAGGCGTGGTTTCTGGTCAGGGTCTTCAGCAGGATGTCCGATGCACAGGCCCGATATTGGAATGACATACTCCGGAAGTTCAAGCATTTCAATCACTTCGGCGGATTTCCTGCGTATTCCTCCGATGGCCACAGTACCGAGTCCGAGTGATTCAGCAGCCGTGACGGCGGTTCCGAGAGCGATGCCGACATCCGTTGTTCCTACAATGAGGGAGTCGATATCGTCAGATATGTTCAAAGGCTGTCCCTCCATCTCGCTGGCAATGGATGTGCGGTAGAAATCCGCACAGAATATCAGGAATACAGGCGCTTCCTCAATGTGTTTCTGATTCCCGCACATTTCTGCCAGCTTCCTCTTTCGAGCAGGATCTTTTACAGCAATGATGGAATACTGCTGGCCATTGATCCAATTGGGGGAAGCCTGTACGGCGTCAATTATTTCATCCAAGTGGCGTTCGTCGACCGTCTCATTTTTATATGAACGGAAGGAACGGTGATTCTGTAGTGTCTCTATGACTTCATTCACCTATAAAAACCTCCTGTTTAATTCCAAGTACAATGGAAGTATAGCAACCTTTAAAGAGGAAGGGAATAATTTGAGCAGGCTATCTCAATATATAATGGCCATGTTATGAGTCGGTAGAAATATCGATAGGATAACACAGTGCAATGGCTTCATTTCAATGGTTTAACATTTTTTTGTAACGCCATGTGTTATGAAAAATTATAACACATGGCGTTATATAAAGAGTGTTCTTGGATTTACGCCTGCTCCTCCAGGTCCTTCGGTCGCGGATTTTCCTTTGGATGGATATAGGAATAGCGGTCTATATTATCCGCTGCGATTGTACGCTCAGTCACTTCATAAGGTTCGGTGTAATTCATTTCGGAAATGTTGATCGAACCATCTTCATTGATGGATTCAATATAGGCGACATGTCCAAGTTCCCCTCTTTCAGTTTGAAGGATGGCACCTGTTTTCGGTTCACCATTGACTGAGTAACCATCACCCTCTGCATTTTCTGCCCATTGATCGGCATCCCGCCAACTGGTTTCTATCATGTTCCCCTGTGCTTTCACCTTTTCGAATACATGGTAGGTACATTCTCCATCATCATAAGTGTTGTTTGCCATCGGGTCGGGGAGCAGGTGGTATTCCAGTGTTTCCCATAGACCATCTTCAGTCTGGCCATCCGCCCAATAAAGCACGGCCGCAGCAAGGCCGATGAAAATAAGTGCAGTTAATCCTTTTTTCACGTGAAACATCCCCTCCCCATACTTTTCATTTTACAGCATCATATATTATACAGGGCGGCGCCAACGTATAAAATGATAATGCTCACCAAAAAAGCCGGCTGAGGGCCGGCTTTTCGTTCAAATATGATGAACCTATTTCTTTTTGAAAGTTTCGATGAAGCTGAGAAGGCTCAAACTGAAGAATTTGAGTGCATTCTTACTTCCTTCGTAGCCATGGCCAGCTTTCAGGTGTTTGAAAATGGCAACGCCGAGTACGGAACTGATCATAAGTGAACCAATCCGTGTGAATGACTTGCCCAGGAAGGATGCAAGCAGGAACAGGGAACCGATGGCTTCAAAGTAGCCGGCCAGTTTCATCTGGGAAGGTTCTACATTGAATTCCTTTTCGAAATCCTCTCCCATCTGCCCTTCGTTCTCAACTTTTGTCAGACCACCTTCAATCATATTTTTACCGATGTAGGCATTGAATAGATAATGGATCATATGAATCATCTCCTTTTCTTATTTTGCAAGTTTCTCAAAAATGGAGTCAGTTGTCACCTTATATGCTTACAAAATGTAATTTATTTAATTAATGTAACGATAGGACATCAGTGCCTGCAGCATTTCAATCTCTTCCTGCAGTCTGGCACCGATGTTGGTATCGCGTATCTTCTTTCTTTGAAGCTCCTCATCGACTATGCGGCGTACAGAGAGTGCGTCTGCACCATTCAACAGTACATTCTTCTTTGAATTGAAGTGCTGATGGGCAACAAGCTGCATGCCATATGAATTGTAGAGGAGTGTATAGCCTGCGATGCCAGTAGTCTTTTGATAGGCCTTGGAGAACCCGCCATCGATGACGATCATCTTGCCGTCTGCCTTGATCGGATTTTCACCGTCGATCTCCTTTACGGGGGTATGGCCATTGATGATATGACCCTGCTCAGGATCGAGGTCGAACTCTTCAAGCATCTTCCGGCATACGTTTACATCTTCCCTCAGATGATAATAAGGATTCTTCTCCTCCTTGTGGGAAGCCTTGTCCTTGATGAAGTAGCGTTCAAATGTAGTCATTGCGCGTTTGCCGAACAGGGAGGAGTGTTTACCGGTCCAAAGATACCAAACAAGATCTGTGGACAGGTCATCCGTAGATTCGATATCTTTGAAGGATTTGCGAAGATGTTCCTCGAACTGGTTCAGCAGCTCTCTTCCTTCATAGATATTGCCATCGATTTCCATCTGCTCCATATTCCCGTCTTCGTCTACAGGGATACATCCATGAATCAGCAGGTTGCCGTTATACTTCAAGTAGAGACTGCCTTTTTTCATCAGGAAATTCATATGGCGTTTCAGTTTTTCAGATTGCTGAAGGGAAAGCAGAAGCTTATCGATGACTTCCTCCTCCTCTTCAAGCAGTTTCACTGGATCTTGTGGATCGACAGTCGAGAAGCAGGTGTTCTCCAGTGGATAAGTTTCGCCGTAGACTGTGATTTCCTGCTTGTCATAATCGACTTTTTCCAAAACGAGCCGCTCTTCCATTTCGAAGTATGGCCGCCGTTTGATGATGGGACTCTCGAGTTTGAACTGGATGATGGCGATGGCCTGATGTATTTTTGTAATCTGGAGTTTCTCCTGCTCTGTAAGTGCCTTTTCGGAATGCTGTTTTGGGTGGAAGGCCGGATTGTCCCCATAGTATTTTTCTGCGAGGTTCAGAAGAGGACGCAGGTTGATTCCATAGGCATCTTCGATGATATCCAGGTTGTCATAGCGTGCACAGATTCTGAGGATATTCGCAAGGCATACCTTGGATCCCGCATAAGCTCCGATCCACAGCACATCATGATTCCCCCACTGGATATCAAGGGAATGATAGTCGATCAGAGTATCCATGATCTTGTCAGGTTCTGGTCCCCGGTCATAGATATCTCCCACTACATGGAGATGGTCGACGACTAGACGCTGTGTAGTATAGGAGAGGCCTATAATGAGCTTTTCAGCCTGGCCGAGTGTAATTATCTTGTCGACGATCTTCTCATAATATGGCTTTTTATTTGTATCCTCGTCGCTCTTATAGAGGAGTTCTTCGATGATGTACACAAACTGTTTCGGCAAAGCCTTTCTCAATTTCGAGCGTGTATATTTTGAAGAGGCGAATGATATCAGTTCGATCATATGATGGATCTTTATTTTATACCATTCGTTCAGTGCCTCTTTCGAACCCACCTGATTCTTGACCAGCTTCAATTTGTCCTCCGGGTAATATACGAGGGCTGCAAATTCGCTGATTTCGTCATCTGTCAGCCTATCTTTGAAAACATCACGGATTTTTACACGCACGTTCCCGGAGCCATTCCTCAATACGTGCTGAAAGGCCTGGAATTCCCCATGAAGGTCGCTGACGAAATGCTCAGTGCCCTTCGGTAGGTCCAATATGGACTCGAGGTTTATGATTTCCGTTACGACTTTTTCTTCACTATTGAATTTGTCCGACAGCAGATTAAGATATTTAGCTTCCATATCCCTTCCTGTGCCAACCGTACGGATCTTGGAATCGCTACCAAAAGTATTTACCATAAAACACACTCCTGTTCAGATATTACCCTCCATTATACTTTAATTTTGGAAGATTTGGCGCAGTCCATTCAGATTCATTATATTTACATTTATTTTCGTAGCTGATGTGCTTCATGAGTCCAACATGAACGTCGTATGTCGGACATTGTTTGTATGAATGATTTTCAATCCTGTCCTGTTGGCGATATAATGCATGGTTTTTGGCGTATAGAAAGAAATATGGGTGCGATCCCGCATGTAGTGCCAGTTGTTGAAGTGGTCTGTATCGTTGTGATGAAAGAGGGTCATGACAGCTAAAATTCCTTCAGGTTTCAAGAGCTCGGCAAACCGGTTGAAGTATTCAAGGGGGTCTTCCAGGTGTTCGACGACTTCAGTGACAGTAATCAAATCGTACTTTTTTCCTTCATAGATTCTTTCCGGGACATAGAACAGATCGTATATATCTATATGGAAATCATGGTTCTGGTCGAGTATTTGAGCAAGAACCGGGGCCGGACCGCTTCCGAAATCAAGACCATACACACTGCCATTAACATAGGGGAAGACTGCATCGTAGAGAAACACATATAAAAAATCGACATATCCCGGTTCATCTATTGAATTATTGTGGGAGTTGTAGATCTTGAATTCCTCCTCTTCAGAAAGGATGTTTTCTTCATCCTTGAAGACGTATTCACAGAAATGGCAGAAATGGTAGTCACCAAGTTTTTGATGACTGAAAAGGCTAGTGTCTGAGTGGCATAATTTGCATCCTTTGTTCATCACATCACCTCTTGATCTGTAAGTTTTCCTTATTATACCAATAAAAATAAGCATGAACCAAAAGGTTCATGCCTATTTTCTGATTATTTATCATTTAATTGATTTCAATGCGTTTCGAACTGTTGTCTCTATTTGTTTTTGGGAGTGTGATCTTCAACACCCCGTTGTTGAAGTCGGCTGAAATTCCGTCTTGTTGGATATTGTCGAAGGCAAACTGACGTTTGATGGTGCTGTAGCTGCGTTCACGATGAACGACGCGCCCCTGGTCATCCTTGGCTTCATTGTCGATGGATTGTTCTCCTGAAATCGAAAGTACCCCATTATTGTATTCAATATTAATGTTTTCCTTCTCGATGCCCGGAAGTTCGGCTTCAAGAACATAGGAGTGGTCATACTCGCGAATATCCGACTTCATGGTGCTTTCAGGAAATTGCGTAAAGAGCTGTCTGCCCACATCCCTGAATATATCGCTCGGATTCATATCAAAGAAGCTGTTGTTGAAAGGTTTCATTTCAAAAGCCATTTCACATCTCTCCCTTAATGATAATTTAGCAGAGTCCAGATTTTTTCCTGCCCTGCCAACTTTGCAATTACATTATAGCAATAAGGTCAATATTGGTCAAATAATAAATGTTCATTTTTCACTTTTTGTGCCTTTTCATCTCTTCGGCAATCTGATTGGCGTTCTGGTCATTCTTTCCAGACAAGTGTTCCACTACGCTGTCATAGTCTTTTCCATTCTTGTTCTGATTCATCTTGTAGGCTGCCTGGACTTCATCGACTTTTATTCTGAATCCGACGATGCCTTTCATCTGGGCTTTACTTTTCTCTGAAAGGTTGTCCCATGTCCTGCCCCTATCCCGATGTCCTTCGTAACGGTCCAGCAGGTGGATCAGATCATTCTCCAATTCGTCCTCTGACAGCAATGTTCCCCGACCATAGATATGGACGGATTGATAATTCCATGTCGATACCTCCTCCTTTTCATACCAGGAAGCTGAAACATAGGCATGGGGCCCCTGGAATATGAGCAGTATATCGGCGTTATCGTCAATGGTCTTCCATTGGGGATTGCCCTTTGCGAGGTGTCCGGTAATGACATGTCCATCACCCTCCCGCCTCATTTCCATGGGAATGTGAGTGGCCATTGGCCGGCCGTCATCATTCGATATGATTGTGCCGAATGGATGGTTTCTGACAAAGTCTTCGATTTCGGCCAGATCAGTGACTTCATAGTACTTTGGTATATACATCAGAGCACCCCTTTTTCGAATTTATGATATGAGCGGCTTCACCATAATAATGTCAGTCTGCTCTTCGTCCCCCATGTAGAAGGAATGGCTGCCGTGCTCGGAGAAACCCAGCTTTTTGTAGAAGGCGATGGCTTTATTGTTCTTCTCCCATACACCCAGCCATATTTTCGAGGCCTGCATTTCATCGGCGATATCCATGGCCTTATCGAATAGGACGCGGCCAAGACCCTGGCTTTGGAAATCCTTCAGTATGTAGATCCGTTCGATTTCCAGAGACTCACTTCCCATCTCTTCAGTCTGGGCGTCTGCGATGTTTACTTTCAAGTACCCAGCGGGCTCCTCCCCTGCATATATGAAGAAGAACTGGGAGTTCTCTTCGGAAAGTTCATTTTTGATTTTTTCTTCAGTGAACGCTTGTGTAAGATAGGCCTCCATGTTCTCCGGTTTATTCTGTGCCCTGAACGTTTCGTCAAATGTGATGCGGCTGATCTCCTGCAGCTGTTTCCATTCATTTTCCGTGCATCTTGTAATCGTCATTTTCATCCTTTTCACTCCAATGATAGAATATTCTCATTAGTAGTTTACCATGCCAGGGGTGTGTCTCCCCGCCCAGCGCTTCTAGTTATATGACTTCCCGTTGTCTGCATAGCATTGCACGATGAAAATCGAATAGCGGATCAGTACATAGGTGACGATGATGACAGCCAGTGCCAGTTCGATGGTGGAAAGGAATCCGAGTATGCTGTTCAGCAGGCTGCTGCCATCCGTCATCTGCAGTGTATAGACGATTGCCGTAGCAGAAATGACGACTGGAAATGTCAGGGCGGCATAGCTTGGGTGGAACCTGAAACGCATAATCCTGGGGAGCATCATGACAATCAGGAAATATACTGCCTGGGACAGGATGAGCAGCAAATAGACGAACATTTCAGAAGGATGTTCCATGACGGAGATGTAGCCGGTCAGGCATAACGAACCCGGTGCCGCGACGATGGCAACGAGTGGCAATGTGGTACGCGTAATACGCTGTTTTATCAGCTGTAAGATGACGAGCGGCAGCAGGATGAGGTAGAACGTGAGAGCAATCCAGATCACAATTTGGCCGAATTCCACTCCGAAGTTGCTTGAAGTGGTTGGTATGACGCCGATGCCGACAAAAGTGACGAACCAGCCGGGATTGATATATTCGGACTTCAACCTGTTCGGCGCGACGAAGGTAAGGGTGAAGAAAGCCATCAGTCCAAAGTGGAGAATGATGGCAAGCCACCATACAACGAATATAAGTGGAGCATTTACAGTAAAATGGCCGAGGGTATTGCAGAGGACCATGAGTGACATGGGGAATGTCGGTGATATGGCTGCCACGACTGGATTATCGAGTGTTTTCAGGGTGTCTTTGCCCGTAACGGTAATCTTCATGAAGAACAGTAGCATCAGCAGTATGCCGATGCCTGTGAACGCCCATCCGATGGCAGTGCGCTGGATGGAGAAGAAGAGATGGCCGAGCGATACGAGACCGAGTATCAGTCCGCAGATCGATACAGGTATCTGGTTTAGGAAACGTTTCATGATAGGACACTTCTTTTCTGTTGATGGGAAATTTGTTATCAGCAAAATGATTATAATAAACAAGTCTACATAAGTAGGCCTATGCTTTCAATATGAAAAAGCAGTGATGGGCTGCATCACTGCTTGGTATTCCTATATATCTTCCAGTTGGAACCTTACGTTGAAAGACTGTTCCCGGTCGACAACTTCGCGATCGAGCCCGGATTTCGTCCCCCTCTTCCTGTGTGTCTCCCCATACTGTTTTGACTCTTGCCAGCCACGGAATGCCCCTTCATCCTCCCACAAGGTCAGAATGACGTAATAGGGACCCGATGATGCCTTCATTACACGAATGGCCTTGAAGCCATCGACTGTCGACAAATTGGACTGGCGATTCAGGAAGCGTGCTTCAAAGGGCGCTTCCATGCCGTCGTTGACATAGATGTTATTCAGTACACAGTATCCCCTGTTCTCCAGTTTCCCACTGCTTTCAATGACAGTATAGTGGGTCTCCTCAGACCCATGCTGGACTGCTGCCTTTTCTTCTTCTAGAATGATTTCATACTTTCCTTCTGCATCTTTAAGGATCATGCTGCCACCTCTGTATTCTCATTAGTTTTTTGTACTATTTCTTCCTGTGGTTCATGTTCGAAAGTACTGCTCCGAGGACTACACCAAATGCACTGCCAAAAGCGACGCCCATCGCAATTTCATCCATCGCAACACCAACGGCCGTCCCAATGCCTGCACCGAATGCAATGCCGACTCCTACGTAGGATGCATTCTTGTTTTCTTCTTTCGGCTTTTTATCCATGAAAATCATCCCCTTTGATTTCAGATATAAAGCGTAGCATTCATCCTGATCATACCATACTTCAATAAAAGTTTATTCTGTAAGCGCCCCGGGCATCCATGATATATTTGATGGGAAGAGATGGTTCAAATCACAAGGAGGTCTATAATCTTATGATCAAAGCAGTGAATGAGATACGTGTCAAAAAGGGAAGGGTGGATGAAGTGGCACCCAGGTTCTCGACGGCCAAATCGGTCCATACTTTCGATGGGTTCATCCTCATGGAAGTATTGATAAAGGAGAATACGGGTGAATATGATGTCATCGAAGTATGTACGACATGGGAAGACCATGCGAGCTTCGATGCCTGGAGGGAAAGCCGTGCGACGAAGAAAGCGCATGCCTCCGGCGGATCTGAAGAAAAATCGGAAGACAACCCGATTCTTGGCGCTGAACTTTCCATCTATGAAGTGTTCGTCCAGCATCATCCGGAAAAGTAGGTAGAGATTGAAATATGGTCATGAGAGCCATTCCACGATATAATGGAATGGCTTTTTTCAATTTCCTGGGCAATAATAATCAGAAATGAAGGAGAATGGATATGACTGCTGCACTGCTTCATGGCATTATACTGGCATTCGGACTGATACTCCCCCTCGGGGCACAGAACGTATTTGTCTTCAATCAGGGTGCATCCCAGCCGAGACTGCGGGGAGCGATTCCCGTCATCATTACTGCAGGGTTGTGTGATACGCTGCTGATCCTGCTTGCTGTACTGGGCGTTTCGGTCATCGTCCTGACAATGCCGGTCCTGCAGACGGTCATCTTCTCTCTTGGCATCATCTTCCTGCTGTATATGGGATGGTCGATCTGGAAGAGCGATCCGGCGAGCCTCAGTCAGAAGGAGGCGGCGATGTCCATGCAGAAGCAGATCCTGTTCGCCATGTCCGTTTCACTGCTCAATCCACATGCCATCATAGATACAATTGGCGTCATCGGTACAAGCTCACTCAGTTATGAAGGACTGGAGAAGATGGCTTTCACCACAGCCTGCATCGTCATTTCCTGGATGTGGTTCATCGGGCTTGCTGTAGTGGGAAGGACGGTGGGAAACTTCGATACAAAGGGTGTCTTCTTGAATGCCCTCAATAAGATTTCTGCAGTCATTATATGGGGTGTGGCGTTATATTTGGCGATACAACTGTATAATGGCATATAAACGATACATCAAATACTTATCATCATATAAACAGAAGGTGTAATAATGGCACATAACCAGCAGGATTTCACACGTGGACCGATACTCAAGTCGCTGATCATATTTTCAGGACCGATCATGCTGACGAACCTGCTGCAGACTTCCTTCCAGATTGTGGACAGCCTCTGGGTTGGGAACATACTTGGAGCATCGGCACTCGGGGCGGTCGCTGTTGCAACGACGATACTGATTACGGTCCTGTCATTCATATTGGGGCTCAATAATGCGGCCCTCACCATACTCTCGCAGCAGTACGGCAAAAAGAATGAAGCGGGATTCAGGTCCTATCTCAATGCATTCATCGTTACGATGACGAGCATGGCACTTGTATTCGGAGTTCTCGGGTTCATCTTTGCGGAACAGCTGCTGCTGTTGATCGGGACACCGGAAGAATTGCTTGGGCAGGCGAGAGTCTATCTGCAGATCAGCTTCCTGAGCATGTTCTTCCTTTTTGCATACAACTTCATGAATACAGTCCTCAGGGCGGTCGGCGACAGCAAGACACCGCTTCGGGTCGTATTTGTCGCCGTCATACTGAATGCGGCGCTGGCTCCTGTGTTCCTGATTGGATTCGGCATGGGCATCGAGGGTGCTGCACTATCGACAGTCGCCTCGCAGGGCATCGCTTTCCTCTACAGTGTCTACTACTCGGTGAAGCACAACCTGATTCCTTTCACAAAGCCAAAGCTGCCTTCCAGTAAGGAAGTCCGCCTGATCTTCAATCTTGGTGTTCCTGCCGGGCTGCAGATGGCCGTCATCCATGCGGGTGTCGCCGCCATCCTCAGTGTGGTCACCCAGTTCGGCGGCCAGACGGTTGCGGGCTTCAGTGCCGCCCAGCGGCTCGACAGCCTGATCATGCTGCCTGCAATGGCACTCGGTACCGCAGTGAACAGCATGGCCGGGCAGAACATCGGCATCAACGATTGGATGCGGGTCAGGCAGATTGCGAAAAATGCCGCCCTCTACAACTTTGGCCTCATGGTCGCAGTCGCAGTCTTCGTCATCATCTTCGCGGAGTTCGGCATGCGCCTTTTCATAGAGGATGAGGAAGCGGTGCAGTTCGGGGCCCGGTATTTGCGTATCGTCGCGCTCTGCTATCCATTCCTTGGACTGAACTTCGTCCTCAATGGCATCGTGCGTGCCTCCGGAGCGATGTATCAGGTGCTTGCCCTGAACATCATCTCTTTCTGGGTATTGCGGTATCCTTTGACTGCCATGTTCGCCTCCCAGTTTGGAGAAGTGGGCATCGGTATCGGCATGGGGATGAGTTTCATCATCAGCAGTGGAATTGCATTCGCCTACTACAATTTCGGCGACTGGAGGCATAAGCAGCTGTTTGGAGAAAGTGGATAGTATTCATTGATATATTGAAAGCTGCCTGGAAGGCGGCTTTTTTGTTTCCCCAAGTCTATACATTCCAAAAATCCCCATCATCCTTATCGGTGAGTTCAAAGGTGTGGATCTGCAAAAACAGTCCGGCAGCGAGTGTAATGGTGAAAATGGCCAGAAAGATACTCCAGGACGCATTAAAGAAGCCGGGCAGGAAAAATAGCAGGATCATGAGAAAGGTGATCACGCTGCTTTTCTTCCTGTAGCGCCAGGTCAGGTACTGCGCTTCCCCGCATTGGGGGCACGGCATCCCCCTATCAAATGAGAAGGACTTCCTCAACTTTTCCTTGAATGTCCATCGTGTGCCGCAATTTGTGCATCGTGTCATAACGAGGCCTCCTGTGTATTTGGATTAATTGTCTCATATTTACAGAAAAACATACAAATGGATAAATTATCATCGACGCAGAATTGACACATCTTTCTCCAATTTATATGTGAATTAATTCACGTTAGTGATATACTTTACTTGTGATATATTGAACAATCATTTGGAGGGATGTTCATGTTAAAGGAAAAGGTTCAAAGAACAGATGCGTGGGAAGGCTTCAGGTCAGGACGCTGGAACAGGAAAGTGGATGTCAGGGAATTCATCCAGCTGAACTATACATTGTATGAAGGAACGGATGAATTTCTGTCAGGCCCGACGGAGGCGACGGAACGCCTATGGAAGCAGGTGATGGAATTGTCCAAAGAAGAACGTGAACGTGGCGGCATGTGGGATATGGATACGAAGACCGTATCGACGATCACTTCCCATGATGCGGGTTACCTGGATGAGAAGCTGGAAACGATTGTAGGGGTGCAGACGGATGCCCCGTTCAAACGCTCCATGCAGCCATTCGGCGGTATCCGAATGGCGAAGGCGGCATGCGAGGCTTATGGCTATGAGCTCGACAAGGAGACGGAGAGCATATTCACCGACTACCGCAAGACGCATAACCAGGGTGTATTCGATGCCTATTCGAAGGAGATGCTGGCATGCCGCAAGGCGGGCATCATTACAGGACTGCCTGATGCATACGGCCGCGGACGCATCATCGGCGATTACCGGAGAGTGGCGCTTTATGGCATAGATTTCCTCATGAAGGAGAAGAAGGATGAATTCGACAGCATGACGACCGTCATGACGGAAGATGTCATCCGTCTGCGTGAGGAGATGTCGGAACAGTATCGTGCACTGGGTGAATTGAAAGCACTCGGCGAAATATATGGCTTCGACCTCAGCCGTCCGGCACAAGATTTCAGGGAAGCGGTCCAGTGGACATATCTTGCCTATCTTGCAGCGGTCAAAGAACAGAACGGTGCTGCGATGAGTCTGGGCCGTACGTCGACTTTCCTCGACATCTACGCAGAACGCGATCTTGCAGCGGGTGTTGCGACTGAAGAAGAGGTGCAGGAGATCATCGATCACTTCATCATGAAGCTCCGTCTTGTAAAGTTCGCCCGTACACCGGACTATAACGAGCTGTTCTCGGGAGATCCGACATGGGTGACGGAATCCATCGGCGGCGTCGGCATCGACGGCCGGGCACTTGTGACGAAGAACTCATTCCGTTTCCTGCATTCACTCGACAATCTTGGACCGGCACCGGAGCCGAACCTCACAGTACTGTGGTCGGAACAGCTGCCGGCGAACTTCAAGACCTATTGTGCAAGAATGAGCATCAAGACAAGCTCCATCCAATATGAGAATGATGATCTGATGCGGGAGAGCTATGGTGATGACTACGGCATCGCATGCTGTGTGTCCGCAATGAGGATCGGGAAGCAGATGCAGTTCTTCGGCGCCCGTGCGAACCTGGCCAAGACGCTGCTCTACGCGATCAATGGCGGAAGGGATGAAAAATCCGGTGTCCAGGTCGCTCCTGGATTCTCGCCTGTCACTTCTGAAGTGCTTGATTATGGTGAAGTGGATAGGAAATTCGACGAAATGATGGAATGGCTCGCCGGAGTCTACATCAATTCCCTGAATGTCATCCACTACATGCACGATAAGTACAGCTACGAAAGGATTGAGATGGCGCTGCATGATACGGATGTCCACCGTACGATGGCGACAGGCATCGCAGGATTGTCGGTCGTTGCCGATTCACTGTCCGCCATCAAGTACGCTACAGTGAAACCCATCCGCAATGCAGAAGGTATCGCTGTCGATTTTGAAGTTGAAGGCGACTATCCAAAATACGGCAACAATGACGCACGGGTCGACGACATCGCCATCGAACTTGTGGAACGCTTCATGACGAAGCTGAGAAAGCATAGGACATACCGCGACTCGGAGCACACCATGAGTGTCCTCACCATCACTTCAAACGTCGTCTACGGCAAGAAGACCGGCAATACACCGGATGGACGAAAAGCCGGTGAACCTTTTGCACCGGGTGCGAACCCGATGCATGGACGAGATCAGAAAGGGGCGCTCGCTTCCCTCTCATCCGTCGCCAAACTGCCGTACGACAGCTGCAGGGACGGCATCTCAAACACATTCAGCATCGTACCGAAATCCCTCAGCAAGGAAGAGCGGATACAGGAGCTGAATCTGGTCGGCATCCTTGATGGCTACGCCATGCAGCACGGCCACCACCTGAACATTAATGTGTTCAACAGGGAGACGCTGATCGATGCCATGGATCACCCTGAAGAATATCCGCAGCTGACCATCCGGGTATCCGGATATGCCGTGAACTTCATCAAACTGACACGCGAGCAGCAGCTCGATGTCATCGCACGTACATTCCACGAAAGAATGTAGAAATCATTAAAAGAGGCAGGGGTTTATTATGATTAAAGGGAATCTTCATTCTGTAGAAAGTCTCGGCACGCTCGACGGACCTGGTCTGCGCTACGTATTGTTTACACAGGGCTGTGTGCTCAGGTGCCTGTTCTGCCACAATCCCGATACTTGGAAGACACGGGGCGCCGCAAGAGTGGTGACGGCAGAAGAGATGGTTGAAGAGATCAGACCCTATATCCCCTACTTCAAAGCTTCAGGCGGGGGCGTTACCGTAAGTGGCGGGGAACCGCTTCTCCAGCTGCCTTTCCTGACCGAACTGTTCAAGTTGCTGAAGGCTGAAGGCATCCATACATGCATCGATACTTCTGCGGGATGCGCAAATGATTCGGAAACTTTCATGGAAGGCATGGAGGAGCTCCTCAAATACACGGACCTCATCCTCCTCGACTTGAAGCATATAGACAATGAAAAGCATATCCGCCTGACGAAGCGGCCGAATACTCATATACTCAAATTTGCAGAAATGCTGGCGGCGCATCATCAGCCTGTCTGGATCAGGCATGTCCTCGTTCCAGGTCTGACGGATGATGCGGAGGATCTCGTCAACCTCGGCAGATTCATCAATTCACTGGATAATGTCGAGAAGTTCGAAATCCTCCCCTATCATCAACTCGGTGTCCACAAATGGCAGGCACTCGGTGTGCCCTATGAATTGAATGATGTAGACCCTCCAAGTGATGCAGATGTCGAGGCGGCCTACCGGCTTGTGGACTTCAAGGGACTGACACCCGTAACAGCATAATATGATTCCGAAAGCCGGCGCCCAGTGTGCCGGCTTTTTTTGAGCACTAGATTTGAATAAGACATACCCGATGACTATGATTGGAGTGAAGCCTCATGAAAAGGAGTTTTTGAAAATGACACAGCATGTTGAACTTGGAAAGTCCGGAATCAAAGTGTACCCGATTGCGCTTGGTGCCAATGCAGTCGGTGGGCACAACCTGTATAAGAACCTCGATGAAGAGAAAGGCCGCCATGTGGTGAGGGATGCCATCGATGCCGGTGTCAATCTGATTGATACAGCCTATATGTATGGGCCGAAACGTTCCGAGGAGCTGATTGGCGAGGTATTGAAGGAATACAGGCGCGGAGATGTCGTGGTTGCGACAAAGGCCGCCCATCGGGTGGATGAAGATGGCAATACGATCCTCGACAATTCTCCCGAGTTCCTCAAGCAGGCGGTGAATGAAGCACTAGAGCGTCTGCAGACGGACTATATCGATCTCTTCTATATCCATTATCCGGATGAGGAGACGCCAAAGGATGAAGCAATCCAGGCCCTTGCGGAATTGAAGGAAGCGGGCAAGATCCGCGCCATCGGTGTATCCAACTTCTCCTTTGAACAGCTGAAGGAAGCTGATAAGGACGGTCATGTGGATGTCTATCAGGGCCAGTACAACCTGCTCGACCGTTCCGCTGAGGAAGATCTGCTGAAATATACGGCAGAGCATCAGATTACCTTCATTCCGTACTTCCCGCTGGCTGCAGGGCTCCTCGCAGGCAAATATGACGAGAATACGAAGTTCGAGGATCTCCGGGCGAACCTGCCTTTCTATAAGGAAGACCAGTTCAGGGAAAACTTGAAGAAAGTCGATCAGCTCAAGGGAATTGCGGCTGAAAAAGGGGAAGAAGTCGCCCATATCGTCCTGGCCTTCTATTTGACCCGGCCTTCTGTCGATGTCCTCATCCCGGGGGCCAAGAATGGTGAACAGATCAGGTCAAACGCCAAAGCTGCGGAAGTCGAACTGACACAGTCGGAGATCGAGAAGATAGACAGGATATTCTCCTGATAGGAATACGCCTCCCAGATGGGAAGGCGTATTTTTAATATTTCAATAATCATTCATATCTTTTTGTCGGAAATTAGACAATGCATTCCAAATAATTAAACAAACCATATATTGTGTTAGTTTTCTAGTTGAAGCACAATATATAGCGTTTGGAGTGGTCATATGTATACATTGGATAAAGATATTGTACAGCTGCTGGAATTCGATCCATCGATTGTGCATGAGAACGCAAACAAGGACAGCAGGACGTTCAACACGTTCAGGGACCTCACCGCCGGAGTTGTGGCCAAATCATTTGCACTGGAGCGGATGCTGCCGGAACATGTCGCAAAAGCACACGCTGAAGG
This sequence comes from Salinicoccus roseus, assembly GCF_003814515.1. NCBI lineage: Bacteria > Bacillati > Bacillota > Bacilli > Caryophanales > Staphylococcaceae > Salinicoccus > Salinicoccus roseus. The sequence goes on along the minus strand of NZ_RKQJ01000004.1, from coordinate 200,696 downwards.
CGATATACATTTTCATGACCTTGACTATCACCCCTTCCAGCCGATGACAAACTGCTGCCTGATCGATATCCGTGGAATGCTCGCGAAGGGTTTCCAGATGGGCAATGCGAAAGTGGTCTCCCCGAAATCGATACAGACGGCAACAGCACAGATTGTGCAGATCATCGCGAATGTTTCCAGCAGCCAATATGGGGGGTGTACGGTCGATCGCATTGATGAGGTATTGAGCGCATATGCACAGAAGAACGAAGCGCATCATCGTGCTGTAGCGCAGGAATACGTGCAGGAGGACAAGATTGAAGCATATGTGGAAGCGCGTGTGAAGAAGGACATAAAAGATGCCATACAAAGTCTTGAGTATGAGATCAATACCCTCTACACGTCAAATGGGCAGACGCCTTTCGTCACAATCGGTTTCGGCCTTGGTACCGACAAATACAGCAGGTATATCCAGCGTGCGATACTCAATACGCGTATCGAAGGCATCGGTGATCAGAAGTTCACAGCGATCTTCCCGAAATTGGTCTTCTCCATCCGGAAGGGTGTCAACTTCTTTCCGGAGGATCCGAATTACGACATCAAACAGCTGGCCCTGGAATGCTCTGCGAAACGGATGTATCCGGATATCCTGAACTATGACAGGACTGTGGAGCTGCTCGGTGATTTCAAGGCACCGATGGGCTGCCGTTCATTCCTCCCGAGCTGGCAGGATGCGTCCGGCGCCTTCATCAACAGTGGACGCGCAAACCTGGGTGTCGTCACGCTCAATGTACCGCGGATAGCAATCGAATCAGGGGGAGACAAGAAAGCTTTCTGGGAGATTTTCCATGAGAAGATGTGGCTGATGCATGATGCACTTCTGAGCAGGGTCGAACGCCTCAAATCGGTAGTCAGCGACAACGCCCCGATCCTCTATAAGAGCGGCGCCTTCGGTATCCGGCTTGAACCCGGCGAAGATGTGATGGATGTGTTCACCAGGGAGCGCTGCACGCTGTCCATGGGCTACATCGGCCTTTACGAAGCGGCGACGGTATTCCATGGTCCGGATTGGGAAAAGAATCCCAAGGCCAAGGCGTTCACTATGGATATCCTGAAGGAGATGAAGCAGTATCAGTTCGATTGGACTGACGACTATGACATATTCTTCAGCGTGTATGGCACACCCAGCGAGTCGCTGACCGACCGCTTCTGCCGCCTGGACCAGAAAAGATTCGGTGATATCGAGCATATAACGGACAAGGGGTATTATCAGAACTCATTCCACTATGATGTCAGAAAGGACATCACTCCGTTTGAAAAGATCGATTTCGAAAAGGACTACCCTGAAATTGCGAGTGGCGGCTTCATCCACTACTGCGAGTATCCGAAGATGACACATAATCTCAAAGCGCTGGAGGCGGTATGGGATTATTCCTACGACAGAGTGGGTTACCTCGGGACCAATACACCGATTGACCACTGCTATGAATGCCACTATGACGGTGACTTCGAAACGACGGAAAATGGGTTCAGATGTCCGAACTGCGGCAACCAGGATCCTGAAACCGTGGATGTCGTCAAACGCACATGCGGCTATCTCGGCAATCCTGTAAACCGACCGACGATTGAGGGGCGGCACAAGGAAATCAAGGCCCGCGTCAAGCATATGAGTGATTCATGATGCAGGCCTTGCAGATCTATGAAGGACAATATCATATTGCCAAAGTGGAACCACGCAGCTTCGTCGATGGTGAGGGGGTGCGATGCAGCATTTACCTTTCAGGCTGCCCCTTTAAATGCCCCGGATGCTATAATCTGCACGCCCAGAAGTTCACGTATGGAGAACTGTGTACGGACGGCGCCATTGAAGACATCCTTTCATACTGCGAAGCGGACTATATCGAAGGGCTCAGCATCCTGGGCGGCGAGCCCTTCTGCAATATGGCACTTGCGACTGAAATCATCAGCCGGTTCCGTGCCCGTTTCGCGAGGACGAAGTCCATCTGGGTATGGAGCGGTTTCATGTTCGAATATCTGGTGAATGACACCAGACGGCATCTGATACTTAAAGAGGTGGATGTACTGGTCGACGGCCCTTTCGTAGACCGGCTCTACCGGCCGAACATCCCTTTTCGCGGGTCGCTCAATCAAAGGGTCATCGATGTCCCCCGCTCTTTGGAAAGTGGGACAGTGATTGATTATATGTAAAACAACAGAAGACGCACCGAAGGTGCGTCTTCTTGTCTATTCTTCTATTTTTACAACCTGTTTACCCAGATTCCTGCCTTCGAAGAGATTCCTGAAAGCACCTGGAATATTCTCGAATCCTTCTTCCACAGTTACTTCTGTATGAATCCTGCCTTCCTGTACCCACTCGGCAAGCTGTCTGCCTGCAGACTCGAAGTCATCTGCGTAATTGCCGACGATGAAGCCCTGCATCAACGCCTGCGTCTTGACGAGGATCGATTGGATGCGCGGTCCGATATCATCTTCCCTGTTGTTGTAACTGGAAATGGTACCACATACCGGCACACGTGCGAATGTGTTCAGATGCTGGAGCACGACATCTGAAACTTCTCCCCCCACATTCTCAAAGTAGACGTCAACCCCATCAGGTACTGCAGCTTCAAATGCCCCAGCAAAATCATCCGCCTTATAATCAACTCCGGCATCGAAACCGAGTGTTTCAGTCAGATAGGTGACCTTCTCTTCTCCGCCGGCAATGCCGACGACCCTTGCACCTTTTATTTTGGCAATCTGTCCAACAACTGAACCAACAGCACCGGAAGCGGCGGAAACAACGACCGTCTCCCCCTCTTTAGGCTGACCGATTTTCAACAGGCCATGATAGGCTGTCTGGCCGGTCATGCCGAGTGTACTCAAGTAGAGGTGGAGCGGCACATCAGAGTTCTGGATCTTTGATATATTGTCTGTTGTAACGGTGATATAACGTTGCCATGGCAGTATGCCGACGACGTGGTCCCCTTCTGTGAATGCATCATTCTTCGATTCCATTATTTTACCGACCACATGCCCATGAAGGGGCTGGTCGAGCTCGAAGGGGGCAACATACGACTTGGCATCGGACATGCGCCCCCGCATATAAGGGTCGACGGATATATACAATGGTTTGATCAGTACTTCCCCATTGGATGGCTCCCTCACATCGATATCTTCGAACCTGAATACATCATCACCGGGTACACCTTCCGGCCGTTTAGCGAGAACAATCTGTTCATTCTTCATATTGATATTCCTCCAATTGAAATACTTTCACGGTTAATATTCTAGAGGTCCGGGGATATGTATTCAAAGATATTGATTCCCCCTTCCCTTTTGGTCTATACTGCTTTCAATTATTATGAAGGGCTCGGGGCCGATAAGGATTGACGAGGGAACAGAAAAAGAGAGGGGAAGAACGCATATGAATCATTGGGATGAGAAGTTCGACGATGCGGAATACATCTATGGGAAGGAAGCGAATGAATGGGTAAAGTCGGTGTTTGATAGAAGAGGTCACGGAAAAGTTGCCATGCTCGCCGAAGGTGAGGGACGTAATGGTGTATATATGGCGAAACTTGGATATGATGTCACTGCCTATGACTACTCACGGGTGGGTCTAGATAAAACCCGGAGATTGGCACAGGAGGCGGGAGTGGCTGTTGGCACAAGTCTTGTGGATATTACGGAACCTTATGCACTTCCACGCGGTGAGTATGATATCAGCATCAATGTATTCGGGCACGTTCCAACGGACGGAAAAGAGGAAATGATCAGAAACATGGTACAGACGGTAAAGCCGGGTGGAGACATCGTTTTTGAACTGTATTCAAAGAGGCAGATAGAGTTCCAGACAGGTGGGCCAAAGGACATCCATATGCTTTATGATGTGGGAGATCTGAAGCAGGAGCTTGAAAAGCACGGTGTGGAGGTCCTGTCACTCAAGGAAGCGATTGTCCTTCGCAATGAAGGAAGGATGCATCAGGGGAAGAGTGCAGTGATTCAGGGGCATATAAAAAAAGAATAGAAGACGGACAATGTGTCCGTCTTCTATTCTTCCACTACAGGTCGAGGTGGCGGTAGAGTGTCGCCCGGCTGATATTCGTCTCTTTTTTGATTTCATCAAGCGTATATTCTTTTGACATGTACATCTCTATCGCTTTTTTGATGTTTTCATCGCTGCGTTTCGGGCGGCCGAGCTGCTTGCCTTTGGATGAGGCTTCACTCATACCGAGACGGGTTCTGAACTTGACGATGTCACTCTGGAATTCGGAAATGAGATTGAGCGATGTGCTGAAAGTGAGTGGCGTTTTCGTATCGATGGTGAGGTTCTTGTTCAGTATAATGATACTGGCCTTTTTATCCACCGCTTCATTGACCAGGTCGACAAGCTGTTTTGTGGAATCCGCCAATATGAAAAGATCTGTCACATAAAGGGTGTCTCCGGCCTTCATTGACGACAGCAGAGCATCGAGCTGTGTCCGTTTTTTATTATTATTGTGGTCTTCTAGGTACAGTTGGTCGGCATGTTCTGCCAGCTTCTGCTCCTGCGCGTCCATGGAGTCGATGAGTTCCACTGGCCGTGCATATCCATAGTTCATATTACACACTCCTAGATTTCAACTATATCACTCATAATTTCAAAAAGGGGTATACATTTGAAACTGCAGTGATTATAATAGGCTCTATGATTATAAAATAGGAGCGTAAAAAATGATAGAGACTTTTAAGAAAGAATGGCTCACTGATCCAAAAACGAATATTCTGGCCGGTATTGTAGTGGCGCTTGCCCTCATTCCTGAAGCGATCGCCTTCTCGATCATTGCCGGGGTCGATCCGATGGTCGGACTGTATGCTTCATTCATCATCGCAGTATCCATCTCGATCCTGGGTGGCCGCCCAGCCATGATATCTGCTGCAACAGGTGCAATCGCCCTGCTGGTTACTCCCCTCGTCAGAGAATACGGGGTCGAGTATCTGTTGGCGGCAACTTTGCTCATGGGCCTGATCCAGTTGATCCTCGGAATACTTAAGATTGGAAAACTGATGAAGTTCATACCGAAATCGGTGATGCTCGGCTTCGTCAATGCACTGGCCATCATGATCTTCATGTCACAGATCGAACACATCTTTGGGATTTCAATTTCCACTTACCTCTATGTAGGCGTGACACTGCTCATCGTCTATGTTGTCCCGCGTTTCTTTACAGCGGTACCGGCACCACTCATCGCCATTGTCGTGCTGACGGCGCTATATCTGTACATGGGTGCCGATGTCAGGACTGTAGGAGACCTTGGGGCCATCGAGCGTTCACTCCCAAGTTTCATCATTCCAGATGTTCCGTACACATTGGAAACACTCCGGATCATCCTGCCATTCTCGATTTCAATGGCAATCGTTGGTCTGGTGGAAAGTCTGCTTACCGCGAAGATCGTCGATGATGCCACAGACTCCTACAGCAGCAAGAACCGTGAATCCCGTGGTCAGGGCATATCCAACATCATCGCCGGCTTCTTCGGCGGCATGGGAGGATGTGCAATGATCGGCCAGTCCATCATCAACGTAAGGTCTGGTGCAACGACACGTTTGTCCACCTTTACTGCGGGGATGGTGCTGATCTTCCTCATCATCGTCCTTGGCGACCTCGTCGTTCAGGTGCCGATGCCGATTCTGGCAGGCATCATGGTCATGGTGTCGATTGGAACGTTCGATTGGGGTTCATTCAAGTATATGACGAGAGCCCCGAGGACGGATGTCGTCGTCATGGTCGTGACCGTTTCAATCGTGCTGATGACACACAACCTGGCCATCGGTGTGGTCGCCGGGGTCATACTCAGTGCCCTCTTCTTTGCGACGAAGATTTCCAATGTTGAAGTGGAGAAGACTGAGTCGGGGAATGAAGTGAACTACCGCATCGATGGTCAGGTCTTCTTCGCCTCTGTAGACACGATGATGAACCAGATCGATCTCGATGATGAGCACAGGATGATTGAACTCGATTTTACAAATGCACATATCTGGGATGACTCTGGTGTCGATGCGATCGATACGATGATCACCAAAATGAGGCGGAAGGATAATCAGGTATACATTAGAAACTTGAATAAGGACAGCCGTAAAATCATCAACGAACTCAGTATGATTAATAAAGAAGAACTGGTATAGGGAGGGTCAATGATGTACAAATCAATATTACTCGCTGCAGATGGCTCCGAGAACAGCTTCAGGGCAGCACAGGAAATCAGGAAGTTCTACAATGAAGGGGCAACAGTCACGATCTTGAATGTAATCGGATATTCGGATTCCAAATCTGATGTGCTGCACGGCTCCAACAGCAAGAGCCTGGAGCGTGAGCGTCTGGAGAAAATTTCGGATATAACAAACTTTTTCGAAGAAAACGGCATCAATTATGAGACGGCATTCGAACATGGAGAACCGAAGGAAGCAGTAGTGAAAGTCGCAAACTCCGGGGATTACGATGTAGTCCTACTTGGCACAAGAGGACTGAACAGTCTCCAGGAGATGGTGCTTGGAAGCGTCAGCCACAAAGTGGCAAAACGTGCGAATATTCCTGTTATGATTGTAAAATAGAAATAATAGGGTAAAGAACAGATACAAAATCCTCTACAGGCTTTGTATCTGTCTTTTTTTACGCTTTTGCTGTACTTTTACATTAGATGATATTTTGCTCAACAGGAGAAAGGGTGAGTGCAATGAATATAGAAGTGCCATTAATGCTGCTGATCGTATTGTTCATCGGTCTCGGCATACTGAGCCAGTGGGTGGCGGCAATGATCAAATGGCCGGCGATTGTGGTCATGTCCATCGCAGGACTGCTCGTCGGTCCAATATTCCAGCTGGTCAATCCGGAGCAGATGATGGGCAGCGAACTCTTCAGTACAATCGTATCGCTCGCGGTTGCCATCATCTTGTTTGAAGGCAGCAGCAACCTGGATTACCGGGAGCTTCCTGGTGTTTCCAAGGCGATTGCGAGGATCATCACCATTGGTGCTGTTCTGGCCTGGGTGATGGGCGCACTGGCCATGTACTTCATATTGGACTTGCCATTATCCATTTCATTTGTACTCGGTGGACTGTTCATTGTGACAGGACCGACTGTCATCCAGCCATTGCTCAAGCAAGCGAAGGTGAAGAACTCCGTAAACTCCATATTGAAATGGGAAAGCATCATTCTAGACCCTGTGGGTCCATTATTCGCCCTTTTTGCTTTTTATGTTTTCCAGATGATAGATCAAGGATTCGGGCTGGGATATTTCATGGAGTATATCCTCGGATTTGCGGTGGCCTTCGTCCTTGGCTTTGGTGCATCCTATCTTTTCAGATGGCTGATAAAATGGGATTTCGTCCCACAGAACCTGATGGCCCCGGTCCAATTCGTCTTCATACTGCTCATCTTCAGCCTCAGTGATGCAGTGCTTCATGAATCCGGACTGCTCGCTGTCACGATATTCGGGCTTGTGATGGCAAGACTCAAAAATCATAGTCTGATCTACAAGGAATCGGATCATTTCATTGATGAGATGACACTCATACTGGTTTCCACAGTCTTCATACTGATCACTTCGTCATTGACCAGGGAAGTGCTCAATGAAGTCATCAGCTGGCAGCTGGTCATCTTCTGTATTGTCATGATCCTCATAATACGCCCGGCATACATCCTTCTATCGACAATAAACTCAGGGATTGCCTTCAAGGAGCGTGCATTCGTTTCTCTTGTAGCGCCGAGGGGCATCGTTGCCCTGGCAGTGGCGGAGTTCTTTGCGGGACTTTTCATCGCCCAGGAGGTCGAGATGGCAGATCATATTGTGCCGGTGACATTTGGATTCGTCTTTGTAACAGTGGTCATCTATGGCTTCAGCTTCAAACCGTTGAGCAAATTCCTCAAACTTTCAAGTACAGAAGCTCCAGGCGTCATCATCATCGGGGAAAACAGATTTTCTCTTGAACTCGCAGAACATCTGCAGGATCATGAGATTCCTGTACTCATATCGGATCTTCTCAATTCCAATCCAAAACGGGCAAAGGAACGCGGGTTGGAGACGTTTGATGGTAACCTGCTCTCTGAAGATGAGCGCATACAGACAGACCTGACACCATATAATCAGTGCCTGCTGACAACGCGGTCATATACTTTCAACCACCTGGCCTTCAATGAAATGTCACAGGAATTCGGGCTCAAGAATGTAAAGATGTTCCCATACCCGATCGACAGTGACAAGAAGAGACGTCGTGTTGAACCTGAGATCAAGCACCATATACTATTTGACGAAAACTACACATACTACTGGTTCAACCTGTTCATAGACGATCATGAAATTACTGAAGTAGATGCTTCCGAATCGGATTCCATTACGGATGATGATGTCGTCCTCTATCATATAGACGGAAACAAAAATGTCAGCTTCAAAACGATCACCGAAGATCTGAACTACAGTACTGAAGGTGTCATCGGCATTCTTAAGGGAGCGCATAGTTTTAAAGAGAAGAAGAAAAATGGAGAGTCCTAGGACTCTCCATTTATTATTTCCCGGGGAATATCATTTCCGCTTTTTCAAATCGATCTTCCGGTCCTTCCACTCCACTTTCTTCGTTATACGAGTCTGTATGAAAGACCGTGCATATACATGGAAAAAGAAGAGTGAATACAAGGGATAGAGAATGTGGCTGTACCATGGGAGGCGTATCACCTTTCTTGCCATCCACATGAACTGCAGTGCATAGAATATATAGAATGCAGAAGGCAGGAGGAGGGTCTCGATATGCCATATGGCTGTAGTCACCAGATAGATAGGCGCAATGATTGTTCCACTGAGCCACAGCATGATCAGAGCCATAACTGAAGCTTCGGTATTTTCGGCGCCCGAGGCAATATGCTTCTGCCACCCTTTGACCACGGAGTGCAGCCCTTCCGGGTACATTCTGAACTGCAATACGCCGTGCCCCATGTAGAGGGTGATCGGCAGATCCACATCATGGTACCCCCTGTAGATGCCCATGCCCTCTATCAGTGTTTCCTTTGCATTCATATGGCCGCCAGTGAACGCGTAGTCTCTTCTGTTTGTCATGAGGAAGGGGCCAAACACCGTACTGGTCTGCATCCTTTCACCAAAAGCCGAGAAGATGTTCATTCCTGTGATGGTGACGATATTGAAGATTGCCGAAAACGTTTCGTAGAACCGTACCGTCTGATGGAACGGCTGTATCGACAGGACCCCCCTATCCTCCTGCAGCTGGTATTGCCTTCTGATGCGGGCAAGTGAATCGGCATCGGTAAATGCAGTATCCGCATCCATGAAGATGAGGATCCCATATCGGGCATGGCTGGCCGCATGGTGGCAGGCATGACTCTTGCCCCGCCATTCATCCTCCGGCACATCGATCACTGTTGCACCGGATGCTTCGCCTACTCTGCGTGTGCCATCCGTAGATCCATCGTCTGCGATGATGACTTCCCAATTTTTATACGTCTGCATATGGATGCTGTCGAGCAGCGCCGGGAGGTTGTGGGCTTCATTCCGGGCGGGGATGATGATGCTGATATTTTCTTCAGTCGAGCGGCTGCTGCCGATGAAACGGGGGTTTCTATAGATGAGGAAGCCGGAGATGAGGCATGCTGTAAGGAGAAGAATCCAGATGAGATGCCAAATCATGTTATCTGCCGCGTCTTTCTTTTTCTGAAATCATCGCCCCGACCTGCTGGCCGCTTAATGTGACCATCGGCATGCCGCCTCCAGGATTCACCGTTCCGCCGACGAAATAAAGGTTATCAATATGTTTTGACTGCTTCGGATGCTTGAATCCCTTGTTCTTTCTTCGGTCGGAGACCGTCCCGTAGATTGCCCCGTGATCTGAAAAATAGAGGGATTCGATATCGTGGGGTGTGAGCATATACTCTGAAACGATATGATCACGTAGGCCCTCGAGCCCCATCTTCTCCAGTTTTTCAAGTACGATCTCCCTGAATGCAAGATAGTCGGCCTTGGTGTATTCCTTTTTCTGGAGCGGAGGGATATGGGGAAGTATTTTCAGGTTTTCATGCCCGGCCGGTGCCTGTTCGGCATCGGTCTTATTTGTGTTGACGAGATATATGGTCGGGTCCGTCGGCAGAACCTTTTTCTCGAACACTTCCCTATAGTTCTTCCTGGAGTCCGCCGAGAAGAAGAAGTTGTGGTGACCAAGCTGTGGATAGGTCCGGTCTATGCCAAGGTGGAGTACAAGTCCTGAACTTGCCGGCTCAAATTTATCCTCCAGTTTCGCCATATTACGCGGAGGTTGATCCAGCACATGGCGATAGAACGGCAATACTTCCATATTGGAGATGATGTAATCGGCACTTCTCCTGCTGCCATCTGCGAGCACGATATGTTGGATATGTCCGCTCCCATCGGTTACGGCGGTCCTGATCGATTGTCCGGTATGTATATCTACGCCGATATCTCGCGCCAGCCGGGCAATCCCTTCGGCAAGTCTGTGCAGGCCGCCTTTGACATACCATACGCCCTGTTCATGCTGCATGTGTGCCATCATATTGAGGACAGCTGGTGCACGATAGGCGCTTGAACCGACATACTTGATGAAATAACCGAGCATATCGCGCATATGAGGATGACTGACATGCCTGTTGATGCCCTGCTGCATGCTGGAGAAATAATCAAAGCCGCGGAGAGCCGTGAGCGCTCCGTGGAAACGGATGATGGAGCGGATATCGTCAAAGCCTTTTTCGAAGTATCCGGGCAGGGTCAGACGATCGATCTTACCGGCATAGGCGAGAAAATCACTGTACTCTGCAATATCTTCATTGGTGAGTTGGGGATTTTCCTGTGCCATCCTTTCAAGATCCGAATAGAGATCGATGTGGGTGCCATCTGTGAAAAATGACCGCCACTGCAGTGGGACTTCACTGATTTCGACATAGTCCCCCATACTTTTTCCGCTTCCTGAAAAAAGACGCTCGAAAATATAGGGCATGGTAAGGAGCGATGGGCCCAAGTCAAATCCGAATCCATCCTGTTCATGGCGGTTCAGCTTGCCGCCGAGGTGATCATTCTTTTCGTAGAGCGACACATCGAACCCCTTCTGCTTCAATGTGATTGCTGCGGACAGGCCGCCAAGCCCTCCACCGATGACTAGCGCTGTTTTATTTTCAGACATGCTGCTGCCCCTCCCTTCCTATGTATCCTTAAGATTTTTGAGATACCGGCTTTCCTCATTCCTGATCTTCATCTTACGTGTCATGGGCACGGCATTGCGTTTCGTGAAGCAGTCATAGCCGTTGCTCCTCACTTCATTCAGTATTTCACGATAGACCGAGAGTGAGACGAGAAGCGGGAGCCTCGCCTCCTGCTTGTAATGTATGACTTCCTCCCTGAAGTCGTCATAGAGCGTTTCCGCCTCAACTGCGAGATGCTCCCACATATTTATGAAGGCATCGTCGATCGTCCCTTTTTCGAGTTGTGACACGGGACAACCATACCGGTCAAGAAGGGTTTCGGGTACATATATGCGTCCATGTTCCCTGATATCCTCACCAATGTCCCGGAGGATGTTGGTGATCTGCATGGCGACACCAAGTTTCTCTGCACTCCGCTTCCGATCCTGGGACAGGTCATCACTTAAAATCGGAAGCAGCAGCCTCCCGACAGAACCTGCAACATGATTGCTGTAGTGAATGAGGTCGTCCATGCTTTCGGGCTGTTCGAAGTGGATGTCCATCTCCTGGCCTTTGATCTGGGCATAGAGCATGGAGGAATCAATTTCATAACGGGCGGTCACATCCTTGAGTGCACGCCACATTGAAGCCTCGGGGGTGTCTCCTGCAACAAATGCATCAAGCTCCGCCTCGAGTCTTCTGAGATTGGCGACCCGGGCCTTCATGTCCTCTGCCTGATCTATTGCGTCATCGGCGATCCTGCAGAAAGCATAGATGGCGTATACGGCGTTGGCATCCGGTTCAGGCAGGCTGGAAAAGGCGTAATAGAAACTTTTGGAGTGCTGTCTGATCAAAGATTGGCAATGTCTGTAGTCATTCTCGAGCGAGAAGGTGTAATCATTGGTCATATCGACATCTCCTATCGGTGGTTATCGTCTTTCAGCAGCTCTTCGACCGCAATCTTGGAAGACAGGAGAACAATCGGCACACCTGCACCCGGGTGTGTACTGCTTCCAGTGAAATAAAGATTCTCGCAATGTGTCGCCTTGCTTTGCGGTCTCAGATGATTGCTCTGTGTGAGTGTAGGCCTGAGGCCGAATGTTGCTCCGTTATATGCATTGAAGCGCCCTTCGAACTCCAAGGGTGTCATCATCGTTTCGGAAATGATCTCCTGCTCGAAATTCTCCATGCCCGGCAGCATACTGATCTTACGGATGATCTTGTCCCGGTACATCCTGGATACTTCATCGGTCCATTCATATTCCATCGTGGATGTGTCTGAGACGGGCATGAGGATGTAGAGGCCGTCTTTACCTTCCGGTGCAAGGGATTCATCCATTTTTGAAGCGATATACATATAGAGGGAAGGATCCTCGAGCATTTCCCCGTCAAAGATGCCGTTGATGTTTGCATCAAGATCTTCAGAAAATACGAAGTTGTGTACATTGTCGATTTCGGGGTACTTCCTGTCCATACCCAGGTAGAGTACGAAACAGGAGCAGGAGTAGTCCATCCTATCGATTTTCTCATCCTGATACTTCCCTTTATGCTCCGGTTCCCTGACCAGGTGCTTCATTGCATAGGGGAAATCGGCATTGCACATGACATAGTCTGAAGGCATGAAGCGCCCCTCTGCCGATACACCCACTGCCTCTTTGTCTTCTATGACGATATGGTCCACGCTGGTCCCATATTCGATTTTACCGCCCATCTCCTTGAATAGGCGCTCCATGCCGGAGGCCATCGTACGCATGCCGCCTTTGATGAACCACACGCCATAGAGGAACTCTATCATTGGAATGATCGTATAGAGCGAAGGCCCTTTGAAGGGGGAGATGCCGATATAGAGGGTCTGGAAGCTGATCATCTGTCTCATGCGCTTGTCCTTGATGTATTTCTTCATCAGATTCTCAGCATTGTTCAATGTTTTGAGCTTCATGCCCTGTCCGATCATGAAAGGATTATAGAAGTCTTTCTTATTCCTGAAGGGGCGCTGGAGAAAGTGCTTTTTGGCGATATTGAAGCGATGGTAAAGGTCGCTCAAGTATCTCATGAAACCTTCAGCATCCTCATCACTGATCTCCTCGAACATTTCTATGTTCCTGACAAGGTCATTCGTCACCTGATACTGCTTTTGACCGTTATCAAAGTAACCGCTGTACATCGGATCGAGACGCTGCATTGGGATGTAGTCTTCCGGGTCGCGTCCTGCAAGTTCAAAGACTTCCCTGTACAACTCCGGCATCATGACGATGGTCGGTCCGAGGTCGAATTTATAACCGTCGACATCGATGCGGTTCATCTTGCCCCCGGGTGCTGTACCCTTTTCCAGGATGGTGACTTCGTAACCTTCATGCTGCAGGCGTATTGCACTGGCAAGGCCGGCAACGCCTGCTCCTATTACTGTAATCTTTTTTGTCATTTTCCTATTCCTCACTTATCCAACGAACGTTGTCTCTGCCATGATATGATTTCTGGACTCAGGACAATGGGCCGGCTGGAAATTTCTTCGATATTCTGCGCATTGATCATTATGGATATCTTACACATCTGATGGTGGAACTGCTCGACATGTTCGATGGCTGCTTCGATGCCATGGTGTTCCACCTGTTCCAGCATAAGGCGCGACATGCCGATGGCTTTCGCCCCGAGTGCCAGACATTTCATCGCATCGAGGGGCGTTTTGATGCCTCCGCTTGCCAGGATATCCATATCTTCAAGAAAAGGCTGGGCTTCAATGAGGGAAATGGGCGTGGAAAGGCCCCAGTCACTCATGTAGGCCATGTCAGCCTTCTCACGTCGAGTATTTTCTATGGAAGCGAAATTGGTACCGCCCCTGCCGCTAACATCGGCATGTTTTACACCAATATCTTTCAGTATCTGGAGTGTCTCACTGCTCATGCCGAAGCCGACTTCCTTCACTATTACAGGTACCCCGGCATGTTCAACGATATTTTCGATATTGGTCCGCCATGATTTGAAGTTGCGGTCGCCTTCAGGCATGATGAGCTCCTGGGGTGCATTGATGTGTATCTGCAGAGCATCCGCCCGGAGCATCTCCACGGCCCGTTTTGCCCCTTCCAAAGAAACATCTGCACCCACGTTGGCGAATACGATACCATCGGGGTGTCTGTCCCGGACAATGGTAAAGGAATCCGAGAGCTCGGGGTGTTTCAAGGCTGCGTGCATGGAACCCACTGCCATCGGCAGGCCTGTGGCCTGGGCTACTTCCGCCAGTTTCCGGTTGATTTCGCGTGTCCATTCACTTCCCCCGGTCATTGCATTGATGTAGAGGGGGCGTGAAACCTCAAAGGGGCCGATACGGGTGGAAAGATCAATGTCTTCCATATCCACGGAGGGGATGGACTGGTGTACGAAGCGGATGTTTTCGAAGTCGGACATGGCTGTCTGTGACGGCTGGTCGAGGGCATGTCTGACGTGTTCATTTTTCCGTTGGCTTCTTAAGTTTATTTTTTCGTTCATTCCTCTGCTCCTTTCTTTTGGGCCCTCTCGATTCTTAGCCGGTGCACATTCTGCAGCAGTGGGGATTAAAAATTTCGATGATGAAGAGGACATCGCTGAAAAGGGCATATAGCTTTAAATTCCCAAGTGTACAGCAAGCCATATCATGGCGTTGACCATAAATTAGGATGAAAAGGAGGAGGTATGTTCAATTTTTTGGACATGGCCGTCCCATTGCAGGATGCTGAAATTCGTTTCGATTTCCATGAAAGGAAATGTTACATTATATCACTTGATTGTATACCATTATCAGTTATGATGATATGGTTTGTAAAATGATAAGGTGCATATAGACAAAAAGCACCGGATGGATATCCGGTGCTGGTTCAGGAAGCTATTGATGCTCATGGCCGGCTTCCTGCTCGGCTTTTATTTCTTCTGCACGTTCGCGCTTGGATTTTTCTATATAATCCTTCATGCGCTGCCTGTTCGGTGTTATGGAAAGGCCAAGGTATTTACGCTCTTCGTTCGCATCCTTATAGAATGACACCATCATCGAAATGATGATGAAACTGAATGGGAAGGCTGAAATGATCGCTGCCGACTGGAGTGCGGCAAGTCCTGTATCCCCACCTGACAGCAGCAGTACGAAGGCGATTGAGGACAGTGCGATACCCCATACGATCTTTATCTTGTTGGATGGCTGCAGAGAGCCGAATGCCGTCTGCATGCCGAGTACATACGTAGCTGAGTCGGCGGAAGTTACAAAGAATGATGAAACGAGCAGCAGTGCGATGACTGACAGCACCATGCTCAGCGGAAGTTCGTTGAATATGCCGAACAGCATCGTTTCCGCATTCATATCGAAGATGGCTGGTACAGTTTTTCCGATTTCGATGCCTGTGACACCGAAGACGCTGAACCATACGATGCTGACGAGTGTCGGTACAAGCAGCACCGCCAATACGAATTCACGCACTGAACGTCCACGGGAGACCCTTGCTATGAATATACCGACGAAAGGACTCCAGCTCATCCACCAGCCCCAGTAGTAGATGGTCCATACTTCAAGCCACTCGCTCTTCTGCTGGTTCAGGGGCGCGACATCAAGGCTGTTATACAGGAATGTATCGAGCATGGCACCTGTTGATGTATTCATCATGTTGAGGATCATCATCGTCGGACCGAGGATGAGTACAGCAATGAGAAGGATGCCCGCAAGGCCCATATTCAGGTTGCTCAAGTACTGGATTCCCTTGCTCAGTCCGCTCCACGCACTGATCAGGAACAGGAATGTAACGACTGCTATGATGATGCCCTGGACCATGATGTTGATGGGCAGACCAAAGAGATAGTTCAATCCACCATTGATCTGCAATGTGCCGACACCAAGGGATACGGCGACACCGATGATGGTTGCAAACACGGAAAGTACGTCCACAGCAATGCCGATCGGACCATCGACACGATCACCGAGTATCGGTCGAAGCGTCTTGGAAAGAAGACCGACCTCGCCTTTCCTGAACTGTGAATATGCGAGGGCAAGGGCAACGACGCCATACATCGCCCATGCATGGAAGCCGTAGTGGAAGAAGGTTGAGCGCAATGCCTCCACCATGGCGGCATCCGTTTCAGGATCGGCCGTCGGCGGGCCCATATAGTGCTGGATCGGTTCCGCTGCACCATAGAACACGAGGCCGATTCCCATTCCGGCACTGAACAGCATGGCGAGCCATGAGATGGTGTGGAATTCCGGCTTATGGTACGGTTTGCCGAGTTTCAATTTACCGATCGGGCTGAAGACGAGGAAGATACAGAAGAAGACCATCAATGTGGTGATGATCAGATAGTACCAGCCGAAGTATTCAATGACCCATGAACCGACATTGCCGGTGACTTGGCCAAACCGGTCCGGGAAGACGGCACCGAGGACCACCATGATTCCCACGATTATGGAAGCATAAATGAATACTTTTGATAATTTTCTACCGCTTGGTTGTGTAGGATTTTCCATCGGACAAAAGTCCTCCTTTGAAATGTATAGTTGTATGATAAGTATCTTTTGCAGACGCAGTGTAAAAAGTGATTTTGAGCACAGCGTTATTTATAATAACAAAATAATATGGTGATTACAACTTCGCAAAAGGCGGTCTTTTCCGATGCAGGATTCCTTGAGTCAGCATCTTTTACATGAGCTGCTGAAGATGATAATAATTTTCATCATAATTAGGCATAAAATTTTGTAGTTGGGGGAGAAGACGGGATGAACCAGCCAAAAGTAGGCATACAAAACAATCTTGCCCAATTTATACTCCTTGTAGTGGCGAATCTGTTCGTCGGTTCCATGGTGGGGATAGAAAGGACAGTGCTGCCGCTCCTTGGGGAAGAGGAGTTCGGGCTTGCCTCCACAAGTGCTGCGCTGAGCTTCATCATCAGCTTCGGCTTTTCCAAGGCCATCATCAATTATTTCGCCGGAAGTATAGCAGACAGGTATGGAAGGAAGAAAGTGCTGCTGGCAGGATGGGTAATCGGCCTGTTCGTGCCGGTACTGATCATCTTTGCGCATGCCTGGTGGGTGATCGTACTGGCCAATGTCCTGCTCGGCATCAATCAGGGGCTCGCCTGGTCGATGACTGTGAACATGAAGATCGACCTGTCCAAGGCAGACCAGAGGGGCACGGCGGTAGGGCTGAATGAATTTGCAGGATATTCCGGGGTGGCTGTACTGGCGGCGGTCTCCGGATACGTAGCGTCCACCTATTCACTGCGGCCTGAACCTTTCTATATCGGCATTGCAATTGGTGTCATCGGACTGCTCCTGTCCTTGATCATAAAAGATACGGAGGGACATCTGAAAGTGCAGATGGCGGCCGCCAAGGATGAGAAGAACGAAATGTCGGCCAAAGAAGTCTTCCAGAAGACGACATGGCAGGACCGTAACCTTTCAACCGCAAGCTTTGCAGGCATGTCGACCAATCTCAAGGACGGCATGGCGTGGGGGCTCTTCCCCCTCTATTTCACGACTGTCGGACTGAGTGTCACACAGATCGGGACGATAGTAGCTGTATATCCTGCCGCTTGGGGCGTTTTCCAGCTTTTTACCGGGGCTTTGAGCGATAAGCTGGGGCGCAGGAAACTCATCACCTATGGGATGTGGACTCAGGCAGCCGCGTTGTGGTTCATTCTGGCTGTGGGAAGCTATCCCCTATGGATGGCAGGTGCCATAGTACTCGGAATCGGTACGGCCATGGTCTACCCCACCCTGCAGGCAGCCATCAGTGATGTTGCCGCCCCAGGATGGCGGGCATCGTCGATGGGCGTGTACCGCTTCTGGAGGGACAGCGGATACGCTTTCGGTGCGCTCCTTGCTGGTGTGATTGCAGACTTCATGGGTGTGACATGGGCGATCGGACTGGTGGCGTTGATACCATTCATAGCAGGACTGCTTGCCCGATTCCGTCTTGAGGAAACTTTGAAGATGAATAACGTCAAACAGTAGCCAATCCCTCGGGGGTTGGCTTTTTTAACGCATGCCTCGTGTCACTATTTGTTCATAAATGTTAAAATTTTCACATTGACTGTATACCCTAAGGGGTATAAAATTAAGTCAACAAAGCATAGGAGGACGATTGAATGAAAATTGCAATTGTTGGAGGAGTGGCCGGAGGCGCCACAGCCGCTACACGAATCAGAAGGATGGACGAGTCTGCAGAAATCATCATGTTTGAACGTGGAGAACATGTCTCCTATTCGAACTGCTCCCTGCCCTACTATTTGAGTGATGTAGTGGATGACAGCAACAAACTGCTTGTCATGTCTGAAGAGAAATTTTTGAACCAATATAATATAGATGTCAGAACCTTGAATGAAGTAATGGAAATCGACAGGGAAAACAGCAAAGTTGTTGTGAAGGATCTGAACAGCGGTGAGACGTATGAAGAATCATACGATAAGCTGGTACTCTCCCCAGGGGCAAAGCCGATCATGCCACCAAGCATCACTGGTATCGATAAGTCCCACGTATTCTCCCTGCGTAATGTCGCAGACATAAGGAAGATTGATTCATACATCGATGAGAATGACGTAAAACATGTGTCGATCGTCGGCGGTGGATTCATCGGTCTGGAAGTTGCAGAGAATCTTGTAGAACGTGGCACTAAAGTATCGCTGATCGAAGCACAGAACCAGGTCATGGCCCCGTTCGATTACGATATGGTCCAGATCATCCATAAATCACTCCATGACAATGGGGTGGACTTGAGAGTGAATACTGCCGTTGCAGGAATAGAGGATGCCAGCATCAAATTCAGTGACGGCAATGCCCTGGATACCGATATGGTTATAATGGCCATCGGCGTCGCACCTGAAACGAAGCTTGTTTCACAGGCAGGCCTAGAAATCGGAAAAACGGGGGGCATCAAAGTGGATACCCACTACCGTACTTCAGATGAAAATATATATGCCATCGGTGATGCCATCGAAGTCACCCATAAAATTACCGGTGCAGCAACACGGCTGGCTCTCGCCGGTCCAGCACAGAGGCAGGCACGCACTGTAGCGAATGACATCTTCGGCAGGGATGGCGCAGAAACGCCGGTCATCGGCACCAGTGTAGTCAAGGTGTTCGATTACAATGCAGCGTCCACCGGCCTGAATGAAAAGCTGGCGGTCGCTTTCGGAGCAGACTACGGTACGGTCTATGTCATTCCACAGGATAAGGTTGGTCTGATGCCGAACAGTCACCCGATGCATTTCAAACTTCTGTTCGATAAGCAGTCGAAAAAAGTACTTGGCGCCCAGGCTGTCGGAAAAGGAAATGTAGACAAGCGGATTGATGTCATCGCAACACTCATAAAAATGGATGGAACGATCGAAGACCTCAAAAACCTCGAACTTGCCTACTCCCCTATGCACGGTACAGCCAAGGACGTCGTCAACGTTGCTGGGCTCGCAGCGGAAAACATCCTGAATGGCGATCTTGAACAAGTTCCTGTTTCAAAGGTGCGTGAACTTGTCGAGGCAGACGCCTATATCATAGATGTGAGGGAAACCAATGAATATGAAACAGGGCACCTGAAAGGCTCCCATAACATCCCGCTGTCGGAACTCAGGAACAAGATGGACGAAATACCCCAGGATATCCCGGTATATTTGCATTGCCGTACAGGACAACGCAGTTATAATGCCGTTAGGATCCTGAAGAACACTGGCTTTGGAAATGTCATGAATATCAGTGGCAGCTACCTGGGCATCAGCTTCTTCGAATACTTCAATAACCTGTCCGGGGAACGTGCGCCAATCGTTACAGAATATAACTTCAATTAAATGTCAGGCACTCTGCAGACAAAACGTCTATAGGGTGCTTTTTATTTTTTTGAAGAGAGAAGCTTGAAGGGATGCAAAATCCGGATGATATAATATGGGAAATATAGTGAAATTGAATTCTGAAAGATAAAAGGGGGAAATGGATATGCGTAAACCCTACTACAGGGGATATCAGAAGCTCATGAAGGCTGCGATGGAAAATATGCCATGGAGGACACCGCTCGTTGTTGAAGGCGTACATAGTCTCGACCGTTTGCCGGCACTCGTCAGTGCAGCTGGTATAAGCAGATTGTTTGTGGTCACTGATAAGGGAATACTGGAAGCGGGTCTTACAGATGTCATGTTGGAACAGTTGGAGATGAGGGGGATTCACTGTACCGTCTACAGTGATACTCTTGCCAACCCCACGATCCAGAATGTGGAAGCGGCCGTCGGGCAATACAATGAAGCGCAATCTGAAGGGATAGTAGCTTTTGGAGGGGGCTCGGCGATGGATTGTGCGAAATGTCTGGGTGCGAGGATCGCGAGGCCTGATAAAAGCTTATCCGCCATGCGGGGCGTGTTTAAGTTGAGAAGAAATATGCCCCCCTTTTTTGCGGTGCCGACAACTGCCGGAACGGGAAGTGAAGGTACACTGGCTGCGGTCATCTCCGATAGGGATACCCATGAAAAATATGTTCTGATGGACACCTCCCTCATTCCGCATGTGGCTGTACTCGATCCCTATCTGACACTGGATCTGCCTCAAGAAGTTACAGCGATGACTGGTATGGATGCGCTCACTCATGCAGTGGAATCATATATCGGCAGAAGCAATACAAAGGCAACTGCATCCTATGCCAAGGAGACGGTCAGACTCGTCTTCGATAATCTTGAAGCCTCCCATAATAACGGACATGATCTGAAGGCGAGGCGTGAGATGCAGCAGGCAGCCTTTAAGGCGGGACTGGCGTTCACCCGTGCATATGTAGGGAACATCCATGCCATCGCCCATACACTGGGCGGTCATTATAACGTGCCGCATGGGTGGGCTAACGCCGTTATAATGCCCCACGTGCTTGAATACTATGGGTCAGCAGTGTATAAGCCCCTCTCGGAATTAGCGGATGTTGCAGGAATCGGGCACCCTACAGAAACAGAGGCGGTTAAAGCTGCTGCGTTCATTGCGGCAATCAGAAGAATGAATGAAAAGATGGGCATACCTGAAAAAGTGGAAGGTATAAAAGATGAGGATATCCCAGGTATGATAGAAAAAGCATATCGGGAAGCGAACCCGCTGTATCCTGTGCCTGTCATTTTTGACAGATCGGACTTTGAGCATATCTTTAACGAGATCAGAAAATGAAAACCTCCCGCTTTAAATAAGCAGGAGGTTACATGATCATTTCTTCATCGTATCGAGTTTTTCAAGGATAGCTTCCGTAGAGGAGCCTACACTGTTTTCAACAGCAGCCAAAAAGGCACCTTCGACTATGGGAGCTTCCGATATGTGCAATTTATGCTCTCCATCATACATTTCAACCGCCATTTCCAGGTTCATTCTGCTGGAGCCGATATCGTAGAAGCAGATGGTATCCGACCCTATTTTTCCAATCATGTCATTGATCTGGTCGATGTTGGTGCCGATGCCCCCGTCTACCCCGCCGGAGGCGTGGATGATGGTGTCCCCTGCCATCTGGGAAACCAGCGCACGGGTACCTTGTGCAATTTCGCTGCTATGGCTGATGATAAGAATCTCGGTCATTTTTCAACACCTGCTCCCAGTGCATGGATGATATAGACGGCACTTTGCGCACCGGGGTCGATCGTCCCTTTGGACTTCTCCTTGAAATAGGCGGCACGCCCTTTAGTCGCAATCATATCCTTCGTCTCCTCTGCCAGTTGCTGGAGGTCTTCCAGGCTGAGTGATCCTTTATCGCGGAGCAGATCTGCGGATTTGGAAATGACATCATACATCGTCTTTTCGCCGCCTTCGACCTTGCCCTTCTCAGCCACGGTCCTATCGAACACCTCCAACATTTCAATCAGGTTGTCACCATTAATTTCCTCTTTGGCCACTTCACTCATTTTAACGAAGCTGAATCCATAGAGTGGTCCACTTGCACCACCGATGGAGCTCATCAGCGTCATCCCGGTCTGTTTCAGTATTTCCTGTGTCGAACCGGACCCAACCTTTTCATTTACGGCTGAAAATCCACGCTTCATATTGACCCCGTGGTCCCCGTCGCCGATTTCACGATCCAGTCCTGTCAGTTCGCCTTCCTTTTCATCAAACACGGATTTTAACCCATGCATCTGTTCAAGCAGCTTTTCGGCATTCATTTCGGTCGCCTCCCATTAGAAATACTTGGATCCTGTATCTGCCTCGATTGCTGTGATGACTTCGTCCTCTCCGTCAAGCACGGTCAGGGAGAACCCCTGCATGTCGAGTGCTGTCATATAGTCACCGACCAGCAGTTTGGAGACTTTGAGCCCACGCTGATCCATCGCCTCCATCACATACTTCGTGACGATGCTGAGTTCGCTCTCCGGCGTGGCTCCCATTCCATTGATCATAAGGATCATTTGGGAAGTGTCGGTGTACTTGAACAGCTCATCGAGCAGTCGATCGACGATCTTGTCGACAGTCTCGGACTTTTCCCGGGAAATACCTTTTTCCCCATGGATGCCGATTCCTATTTCCATTTCATCTTCCGACAGGTCAAACCCATACTCCCCGGTCGTCGGCACAAGGCATGGGTGGAGCGCCATACCGATGGAATAGAGTGAAGTCATCATTTCCTGTACTTTCTTTACGATGTCATCGAGTGGAACACCCTGCTCTGCGAGATATCCTGCGTATTTATGGACGAGTACAGTCCCTGCCACTCCCCGTCTTTGCTCTTCATTATCGATCGCAACATCATCCCTGACAACTACTGAAGCGACGCGGTATCCTTCTGCTTCCGCCATTTCCTGGGCCATCTCGAAGTTCATGACATCACCGCTATAGTTTTTGATGACGAGCAGGACACCATCACCATTATCCACGGCTTTTATTGCTGAAAGCACCTTATCCGGCGTCGGCGAGGTGAATACTTCGCCGCAGACTGCAGCATCAAGCATACCTTGCGCCACATATCCGGCATGGGCGGGCTCATGACCGCTACCTCCTCCGGAAACAAGAGCGACCCCTTTCTTCTTCCTGTCTTTCCTGACGACTACCGTTCCTTCAATCACCTCGATTGCCGGATCACGATGTTTCAGACCGTCTAGCATATCCGAGAGGAAGCGTTCTTTGTCATTGATCAGTTTTTTCACAGTGTATTCCCCCTTTTCCTCTATATATACGTATACCCCAATCCGGGGAAGGATTGGGGTACTTTTGGAAATTTATTTGAAATAGCCTTTGATCGCTTTGACTTCGAGGAACTCCTCGATGCCGTAATCTCCCCACTCGCGTCCGATTCCTGACTGTTTATAGCCGCCAAACGGCAGATCTTTACGTCCGCCTGCACCATTGATTTCGACTGTACCTGCTTCAATGCGGCGGGCGACATCTTTAAGGGTATCCATGTCTTCACCGAAGACATAGCCGGCAAGACCGTATTTGGTATCGTTCGCAATCTCAATTGCTTCATCAAGATTCCTATAGGTGATGACGGACATCACAGGGCCGAAAATCTCCTCTTGGGCGATGACCATGTCATTTTTGACATCAGAGAAGATGGTCGGTCTGACGAAGAACCCTTTGTCGAGGCCATCCGGCTGACCAGCGCCGCCATGGGAGAGTGTTGCACCTTCCTCTGTCCCCTTCTCAATATAGGACTGCACAGTATCAAACTGTTTCCGGCTGACGAGAGGGCCGACAGCAGTCCCCTCTTTACGCGGGTCTCCGACTTTCACCTGTTCCATTTCCTTCTTGGCCGCTTCCAGGAATGCTTCCTTCATGGATTCCGGGACCAGGGTCCGGGTGCCCGCCGTGCATACCTGTCCGGTATTATGGACGACCTTTTTGACGGCAATTTTGGCAGCCTCTTCGACATCCGCATCCTCGAGGATGATGAGCGGCGATTTTCCACCGAGTTCCAGGGAGACCTTCTTGAAGTCCCTGCTTGCCTTCTCCATGATTTTGGAGCCTGTAGGACCGGAGCCGGTGAATGACATCATACGGACTTTCGGATGTTCACTGAGCGGGTTCCCTACACCTTCACCATTTCCATTCACGAGGTTGAATACGCCTTTCGGCACCCCGGCAGCCTCGAAGATTTCAGCGAGGATGATGGCTGCAAAAGGTGTTTCCTCTGAAGGCTTCATCACTACAGGGCTG
This sequence comes from Salinicoccus roseus, assembly GCF_003814515.1. NCBI lineage: Bacteria > Bacillati > Bacillota > Bacilli > Caryophanales > Staphylococcaceae > Salinicoccus > Salinicoccus roseus. The sequence continues at coordinate 176,451 of NZ_RKQJ01000004.1, read as the reverse complement.
CCTGCTGCAAAGGCAGCAGCCAGCTTCAATGCGGTCTGGTTCGTCGGGAAGTTCCAGGGGGTGATGAGTCCTGAAACCCCGATCGCTTCCTTGACTACGAGATGATCACCACGCTGCTCTTCAAATTCGAATGTATCAAGCGCATCCCTTGCGGCTGTGAAGTGGTTGAGTCCAGCCTGATAATGCGTCTTTTCCGACATCTCGAGCGGGGAACCAAGCTCATCTGTAATCGCCTCGATCAAGTCTTCCTTACGATTTTCGTATTCCTCGACAATCCTGTCCAGCATTTCACGTCTTTCCTCCACTGGTGTATGGCGGAATTCAAGGTAGACGGAGTGCGCGGCTTCTACGGCCTTATCTACATCTTCAGCATTACCCTTGGCGATCTTGCCGAAGGCTTCACCGGTTGCTGGATTTATGACATCGATTGTTTCTCCACTTGCGCTTTCAACCCATTCGCCGTTTATATACTGTTGCGTGTGATTTCTCATTATGACATTCCCCTTTATTGTTGTTATCCCATATACTTTATCCTAAATGCGCTGTTTCTAATCATCAGGAGACGTTGAATGTGATAAAAAAAGGGTGCATCTTTAAAGACGCACCCAGCCTTCATATCAGCATACGGAATCATTGGATTTTGGCACGGAAAGTCCGAAAAGTGGACGAAGATAGAGCGCCAGGAATGTACCGGCAAGCGCCAGTATGCCCCAGATGTATCCATGCATGCTGAAGGAGGCGATGCCCCCGAAATAGGCGCCTATGTTGCATCCGAATGCAAGACGGGCACCATAACCCATCAACAGCCCGCCAATGACGGAGGCTGAAAAGTTGCCCAAGGTGATTTTCGTGAATTTGAACAGGCCGCCTGCCGCAGATGCAATGAATGCACCCAGGATGACGCCGAAGTTGAGTACGGTCGTGGTGTCGGCGAATATGGAGGATTCGAGTGCGGCTGCATTCGCTCCCTGCCAGTATCCCCATTCTGCAACATCGATGCCGAAGAAGCCGGCGACCTTCGAGCCCCAAAGTGCAAATGCTGAAGTGATGCCCCAAGGCTGGCCCCGTGTCATCAGTGTCAGGGCGTTGAGTACCGCAAGCGCGATGGCCGCAGCGAACAGTGGCCATGAGCCCCTGACCAGACGCTTCCATCCGCGTGAAGTAGGAAGGGGTGCCATTTTTGGTGCATTCCTCTTCTTTTCGATGATGATTGTGGCCAGTGCAATCAAGCCGAATATTATGAGGGATACAATCCATGCGCCCCCGTAGCCGAGACCGGTCGATGTTGCGAGTGAAACGGGTTCGAATGAAGGCATCTCCTCTGTCCAGAATGGCAGGTGATATGCGCCCACTGTTGCACCGACAATAAAGAATATCAGCGTGATGAACATGACGGTACGGCCGCCGCCGATGGCATAGAGCGTGCCTGAGGCACAGCCGCCGCCAAGCTGCATGCCGATGCCGAAGATGAATGCGCCGACGATCAGACTTACACCGACCGGGGAGACATAGCCAGAAACCGCCTCGCCGAAAAAGGTGGTGCCGAAGGCCAGAATGGGTGCAAATAATGTCACGGCCACAGCCAGCATCAGCATATGGGCACGCATCGCCTGGCCATTGCCCACCGACATCATGCGCCTGAAGGCCGAAGTGAAACCGAATCGGGCATGGAACAATGTGAAACCGAGCAGCAGGCCAATGATCATCAGCATGGGCTGCATCATCGACTGTGTGGCCGCCAAGTATAGAAATAAGATGAAACTGACTGCAATACCGCCGCCAACCAATGCTTTTTGGGGCGGACTCAAAGCAAGTGAATCACGTCTTACCGGATCCCTTGCTTCATTAACGGGTTGAACTCTTGTGGTCATCTATAAGACTCCTTTTCTTATTGAATTGATAGGATTAGAACATTATAGAATATCATAGTTCTTTAGTCAAAAATAAAAGACGGCCGACAAGGCCGTCTGTTCATGAGGGGTCTAAAGTGTATTGGATTTTTGTGCAGCATGTATTGTATGTACGGGCGCCAGTGCTTGAACCGTCTCATGCCGTAGGGCTGCATCATGCGTCGGCAGGTGGAACATCAGTTCATCGATTCCCGTTTTGGACGCCATTTCATCGAGTGTCGAGAGTACTTCCGCTGCAGTTCCGGCGACGATATGCGGTTCGATGATTTCCACATCCACCTGTCCAGAAGTCGTCGAAAGCAGTTCATCCGCTTTGTCCTCGCTCCCCACGCGGAGCACCCTACCGTCCTCGAAGGTCAATTTGAAGATTCTGTTCCGGCTGATGATTTTCTCCTGTGTGTGGGGGTCGTCCGTAACGAGGACGGAAAGTGCGACGACGAACCTGCCTCTTCCATTGTACTCCCGGAAAGCTCTGATGCTTTCTTCGAGCAGCCGTTCGTTATTGGTGATGAAATGGGCATAGATGAAATGGGCGCCCTCCTCAGCTGCAAACCTCGCTGAAGAGGGGCTCGAGCCGAGCAGAAAAAGATCCGGCGGATGGGAGGTGTCCGGAGAGGTCTTCAACCCGTCCCATCCCTCCGGAGGTTCCTGGGACAGGAAGCGCTTGAGGTCTTTGAACTTCCTGTCGAAGGAGACTGCCTCTTCGCGCAGTCCATGCTGCAATGCCTGGGTCGATAACGGCAGTCCGCCAGGTGCTTTTCCGACTCCCAGGTCTACACGGCCGGAGCCCAAATGCTGCATAAGCTGGAATTGTTCTGCGACTTTAAAGGGGTTATAATGTTGAAGCATCACTCCACCGGAACCGATATGCATCTGTTCTGTATGGGCGAGCAGGTGTGATATCATAATTTCCGGTGCTGTGCCAGCAAGGTTCTCATCATTGTGGTGCTCGGCGACAAAATAACGCCGATATCCGAGGCTGTCCGCCCGGATGGCAAGGTCTACGGTATCCCTCAGGGAAGCTGCGACTGTATGGCCATCGAGCACAGGGCTCTGGTTCAGAATACTGAAATCCATCTCATCACTCCTAGGGGTTAATTGTCAGAATATAATTAGTAATACTATAGAGGAAAAGGATTAAAGTCAACCATTCATACTCAAATAGTAGGAATACATATAGGGAGTTGGAATCCACATGGCAAAACTATATTATCGATACGGAACGATGCAGAGCAACAAAAGCAACCAGATCATCACTACACACCACCAATATACGACCCAGGGCAAGCAGTGCCTGGCCTACTCCACGCCTATAGATACACGGAGCGGTCATAAAAGGATCAGATCGAGGATCGGTCTTGAACTGATATGCGAGTATATTACCGACACCGTTTATGAAGAGGTCAAAGCCATCCACGAGCAGGATAAGGTGCATGCGGTAGTAGTGGACGAGGCACAGTTCCTCTCCCGGGCCGATGTCCATAGGCTGAGCGACATCGCCGACGACCTGGACATACCAGTCATCTGCTTCGGACTGAAGACGGACTTCCGCAATCAGCTGTTCGAAGGCAGCCAGGTGCTGCTGGAACTCTGTGATGCCATCGATGAACTGAAGACCATCTGCCAGTTCTGCAACAAGAAGGCGACGCTCAATATGCGGCTTTTGAATGGCGTGCCGACCAACATCGGCGAAACGATACAGATTGGAGACGAGGAGTATGTGCCCGTCTGCAGGAAATGTTACAAGGAAAGGCTGGAGCTTGTATAAATGTCTGGTGGAGTGTTTCATTAAAAGAAATCCAGGAGTGCTTTAATCATCTTTTAATTTTTCGTTAACCGTCCTCTATTGATGGCTTCCTATAATGAGGTTACAAACATTAAGGAGGCGTTATGAATGATAATCAAAAAAAATCATCTGCTGATTGGAAGTATCGCATCGGCGCTCGTACTGGGTGCGTGTTCAAGTGCAAATGCGGAAACGGATATGAACTGGGAAGACAATCATACGGAAGGCACGACTGCTGTTATGAGCGCTGAAGCTGAAGGCAATGTAAAGAAGAGCGCGCAGGAAGCGGTCGATGCGGCGAAGAAGAATTTTGACGGCAAGGTGCAGGGAGTGGAGCTCGAAGAGGATGATGGCATCTACTACTATGAAATAGAGCTGGAAAACGGCAATGAGGAATATGACGTCGATATCGATGCCAACAATCTGACAGTTCTTGAAGAGTCATTCGATCGGGATGATGATGACCGGGACGACGATAGTGACGACAACGGCCGGGATGATGACGACAGAGGCGAAGGAACATCTTCAGAATCCGCAAAGGACCAGCCTAAGCAGTCTGCCGGAAATGGACTCATTTCTTCCACAGAGGCATTGAAGATCGCCCAGAATGAAGTCGGCGGTGAAGTGAAGGAATGGGATTTTGATGAAGATGACAAGGAATATGAAGTGGAACTGGAAACAGAGGGAAAAGAGTATGAAGTGGAAATCGATGCACGTACTGGGAAAGTAACCGAAATCGATGAGTGATTGAAGGGCAGATGGCCCGGGAGGACTTCTCCCGGGTTTTTTAATTGAATTTTAATAATTCTATAACGAAAATAAGTACATTTTGCTTTATACTTGGTGTAATAGTAATCATCGTGCATCAAAGTAATGGGGAGTGCTGTTATGGAAAAGATTCTGATTGTCGAAGACGATGACAAGATTGCCCGTGTCATCCAGCTGGAGCTGGAATATGAAGGGTACGAAGTGGCAATCGCATACACGGGAAAAGAGGCGATGGAAAAGTACGGAGCGGAATCTTTTGACATGATTCTTCTGGATGTCATGATTCCCGAACTGAATGGGCTTGAAGTGCTCCGCCGTGTCCGTCAGAAGGACGATGAAATACGCATCATCATGCTTACGGCAAGGGATGCAGTGATGGACAAAGTGAGTGGTCTCGACTCCGGAGCAAACGACTATGTCACCAAGCCTTTTGAAATCGAGGAACTGCTTGCACGCATCCGGGCGCAGCTGAAGCAGAGGAGCCTGTCAAATAATGCCGACTTCCAGGAAATGAAGTACAGGCACCTGAAGATTCTGCCGATGGCCCGTGAAGTGTATATAGATGATGAACTGATCTATCTGACCCAGAGGGAATACGATCTGCTTCATTTTCTGGTCGAACATAAAAACCAGGCATTATCACGGGAGCAGATCATCGAGGCGGTGTGGGGCTATGACTATTATGGTGATACGAATACTGTCGATGTCTATGTCAGATACTTGCGCAAGAAACTTGATCGCGGATCCCCCTCCATCATTTCAAGCGTCAGGGGTATTGGCTATATAGTGAAGGACTGAAGTAATGAAACTAGGGACTAAAATTCAGTTGTATACAACCGTTATGACCCTGATTGTAGTCATCATCATCAACCTGTTTGTCTATCATTCATATAAGCAGTTTTCGCTGAATGCAGAAATGGGCCAGCTTGAAAACCGTGGTTTCAATATCATGCAGGAAATCCAGAATGCCAATGATAATGATATCAATGCTGAAGCTGTACTCCAGGCACACCTGCTTTCAGATGGCTATATGACGGTCATAGACAGCGAAAATAATCCGGTGGTCAGGATTGCGACGGAAGCGGATTATGCGAACATATCCATGCCATACAGTACCTCACAGTATGCAGAAGCGATGAACCATGAGGCACATCATTTTGTGATGGTCTCCCTGCCCATCATTTGGGAGAATGGTGAGGTATATGACCTGCAGATCTATGAAAATGTCCAGTTCCTGCATGAAACTTTTGAAATCCTGCGATGGATTCTGCTGCTCTCGACGGCGATCATATTCATCGTCATATTCCTGTTGAACAGGATCATCACGAACTTCATAACCCGGCCGATCAACAAGCTGGTCGACAGGATGAACAGGACAGAGACCACATCGAAGTATTCAATGCTGGAAGTCGACCAAAAGGACACGAAGGAGCTTCAGGAACTGTCTGCAGCCTTCAATAATATGATGGAGGAGCTGAAGATCCATGATGAGAATCAGCAGGCCTTCATCATGAATGCCTCCCATGAGCTGAAGACGCCGATTACTGTCATCAGCTCATACAGTGAAATGCTCAAACGTTTCGGCAAGACCAGAGAGGATGTGCTGGACGAGAGTATCCATGCCATCAGTGATGAAGCAAGAAGGATGAAGTATCTGACGGAACAGCTTTTGAGCTTTGCCAAGGTGAATACAGGCAGGGAGGAGATATCCCGGCAGCCGACGCGCATCGTCAAGCTGATCCGCGATATCGCGGCACGGCTGGAGACGGTCTATCAGCGGGAGATTGATGTACGTACAGATAATGAATCGGTCCTGGCCCATGTTGATGTGAATACATTCGACCAGCTGCTGAAGATATTCATGGATAATGCCTATAAGTACAGTTCGGATGCAATTGCAGTCGAAGTGCAAGATCATGGACAGTCGGTTGAAGTGACGATAAAAGACAGGGGCATCGGAATCCCCGAGGAGGATATCGATCACATCTTCACACGCTTCTATCGTGTGGATAAGGCCCGGGCAAGAAAAACTGGCGGCTCGGGTCTCGGCCTGTCGATAGCCCGTGAGCTCGCAAAGTTAAACGGCATTGACATTTCCGTCGACAGCCAGGTGGACGTTGGCACGACCTTCAGACTGACTATGGAAAGCGGGGGAAATGATGAGGAAGAAAACTAGGCTGGTAATTGCTTCTGGAGCAGTTGTACTGGTCATACTGATCATAGTGGCGGCAATTTTTCAGGCCAAGCCTGATGACATTGGAGAAGATGAAGTCAGAGCGATGGTCATGGAGCGGTATGGTGGTGAGATTGAAGCGGTCGAGACCAAGGGTCAGCACTACATCGTCCGGGTGTCAGATGAAAATCTCGAGTATGAGATTACGATGGAACGAGAAGATGGCAGCATCACGGATATGAAATCAAGGGAACTTCCCCGTAAGGAAGTTGCTGAAGAGCAGACTGAAGAAAGCTCTGAAGATCCCGGGGAGAAGGCGCTCATGACAGAAGAGGAGGCCAAGGCCCTTGCTGCAGCTGAAGTCGGCGGGCAGTTCATACATGTTACGACGAGTGAAGGCGCCCACCCTGTCGAATATCAAGTCATCCAACTTGTGGAGGATGATGATGAAGGTGCACTCGTCACCATTGATGCACAATCAGCCTCGGTAGATAAAGTGATATGGTTCTCCATCGATTTCGAAGATATTCCAGACATAGAAGCTTTCGCACAGGAACTGCAGGAGTATAACAGGCAGTATCAGGACGACTATTATATAGAATTTGACGATTATTATGATGATTAACCCCTTTGGACATGTTATTCTAGAGGGGTATTTTCAATAGACTGACACTTTGGATGCAGAGGTATGATATCATTGGCTTTTGAGGTATTTGGATAGATATGATGCCTGTGTTGATTGTATTACGGAGGTCCTTAAGTTGATAGAAATGACAGAGGTATCAAAATCATTTACAGGTAAAGACGGCCCCTTCAAAGCTGTCGATGGTGTGACCCTTTCCATCAAGGAGCAGGAGATATTCGGCATCATCGGCGAGAGCGGTGCCGGCAAGTCTACACTGATGCGTTTCATCAATGCATTGGAGACGCCGGACTCGGGAGACGTATATGTCGACGGTGTGGAAGTCGGGAAACTGGCGGGGAAACGTCTGAGAACCCATCAGAAGGACATCGGGATGATTTTCCAGCACTTCAATCTATTGGGCAACAGGACGGTCGAAGATAATATCCGGCTGCCTTTGACATTACATAAATATAAAACTCCATTATCGTTAGATGAAGTGCTCGATTTCACCGGACTTGCCGATAAAAGATCCAGCTACCCTGCCGAACTCTCAGGCGGTCAGAAGCAGCGTGTGGGCATCGCCCGGGCACTGATCACACGTCCGAAGATCCTTTTGTGTGATGAGCCAACATCCGCTCTGGACGAGAATACCACCTATGAAATCGTCGATGTACTGCACAAGGCACAGCATGAATATGGGATGACCGTCGTCATCGTCACGCATGAGCTCAATGTCATAAAAACGCTGTGCCATCGTGCTGCTGTACTGGACCAGGGCAGACTGATCGACACGATCGATGTGGTTCATGAGAAGGATGGACGATCCGGCAAGTCCTATCATGCACGTGTATTGGAAGTGTTGAAAGGTGATTAGTCTGAGCCTCTATATGGAGCGTGTCATCGAATATGCCCCAAGATTGTTTGAAAGCCTTTATGAGACCGGAATCATGATGGTATTCGCCATGGTGGCTGCAATCCTTCTGGGGCTGCCCCTCGGCACACTCCTGTTCCTGACATCCAGGAACAAGCCCATGGATAACAAAATCCTGTATCAGGTGGCGAGCGTATTCGTCAATATCGTCCGCTCCTTCCCGTTCCTGCTGCTTGTCGTCGTCATGCAGCCGCTGATCCGCTTTTTCTATGGACGTGCAACAGGAGACCCTGTAGCCGCATCCTTCCCGATGATGCTGATTGCGATTGCGCTGTATGCACGTTTTGTCGAACAGTCCCTTCACGATGTGCCGAAAGGCGTGATGGAAACGGCGGAATCGATGGGAGCGACTACGACCCAGCTTGTATGGAAGTTCCTTTATGTTGAAGCCCGAAGTTCCCTCATCATCGGATTCACCACTGCTTTCGTCAGTTTCATATCCTACTCCACGATAATGGGTGTCGTCGGAGGCGGTGGCATCGGGGACTTTGCGATCCGATATGGATATCAGCGCTATGAGACGGATGTCATGTATACCGCAATTGTCGTAATCATCATATTTGTCATTCTGGCCCAATGGTTTGGGCTTCGAATTGCCAGGCAACTTGATAAAAAATAAAAAATCTAGAGGAGATGAAGCAACATGTTTAAAAAAGGATTATTGTTAAGTGGCCTTGCCCTTGTTCTTGCAGGGTGTGGGGGAGAAGAAAGCGGTACGGAAGAAGCCCAGGAGGGCGGTTCCGATAACTCTGGGGAAAAGACCGTAATTCAGGTGGCCTCCCACCTGCCGCCAATGACGGATGTCGTTGAAATTGCAGGCGACGTCATTGAAGATCCGTATGAAATAGAACTGGTTGAAGTATCGGATAATATCCAGTATAACGAAGCTCTGCTGAATGAAGAAGTCGATGCGAATTTCGCCCAGCATGAACCATTCATGGAAATCTTCAATGAAGAACGCGACGGCAACCTCGTTGCGCTTCAGCCAGTCTATAATGCAATCGTCGGCTTCTATTCGCCTGTCTATGATTCCATAGAGGAACTGGAGGATGGCGCAGAGGTGGCGATCCCTTCTGATGCCACAAATGAAGCACGTGCGCTCATGATACTCGATCAGCAGGGGATCATCACCCTGGCTTCTGATGCAGAACATACCGCAACAGTGGAAGATATCGAGGAGAACCCGAAGAACCTTGAGTTTACACATATCGACCTGCTCAACCTGACTGGTGCATATGAAGACGGGGTACCGCTTGTATTCAACTATCCGACGTATATTTCAAGCATCGATCTGACACCGGAAGATGCTGTACTGCTTGAGGAGGATGAGGACAACACATTCGCCATCCAGCTCGTAGCGCGTGAAGACAATCAGGATTCCGAGGAGATTCAGGCTGTAGAAGAGGCATTCACTTCCCAGGAAGTACATGATTTCCTTATGGAATTGAGTGAAGAAGGACATTTGGAGCCTGCATTTGAAGCAGGCGAGTAATTTTTTGGAAAACCGGAACTTCCCATTCCGTTTTTCTTACCTATATTGTTGAAAGCGTTAACAATTCTGTAACTATTTCGTATAAATTTTTATATAATTTGAATATTCAATTGAAGCGGCGCACTGACTGGGTGTAAAGTAGAAATATATTCATGGATATATGAATTCAAAAAAGTAGAACACAGGCAGTTGTCAGCGCTGCATTGAATTCTCTGATGAAACAATGAATTGTACATAATTTAAAAGGAAAAATATTCATTCTGCCGTTGGCATCGAGTGAATCAGAGGAGAGGAACAATGGAACAGATTATTGGTATTGGATTACTTATACTTTTACTCGCATTTTTCACATTATTCACCTACTACGCTCCCTATGGGGATAAGGCAATGGGTGCACTCGCTGCAGCCGCCATCGCAACCTTCCTGGTTGAAGCGCTGCAGTCCTTCGTCATCGGTGATATATTCAGTCTCGGATTCTTCCAGGAGGCAGGTACGGAAGCCGGACTCCTGAGCGGTGTCATCGTTGCATTCCTCGTTGCCCTGACAATGGGTGTGAATCCACTTAACTCTGCAATCATTGCAGTTTCATGTGGGGGAATCGGACTCATACCAAGCTTCTTTGCAGCCTATATCATTTCTTTCGGCGTCAAATATCTCGAGAAGAAAATTCCGAATGGTCTGGACTTCATCATTGTGATCATTGCGGTTGTGCCGCTCACCCGGTTGATCGGTGCAGGCCTGACACCGTTGGTCGATGCGTCCCTGCTCAAAATCGGGGCGATCATTGAGGTGGCTACAGCATCAAGTCCGATCATCATGGGTCTGCTGCTCGGTGGCATCATTACCGTTGTAGGTACGTCACCACTCAGTTCCATGGCATTGACAGCCCTGCTTGGCCTTACAGGTATACCGATGGCTGTGGGTAGTCTTGCCGCATTCGGATCAGCATTCATAAACAGCACCCTTTTCCATAAGCTGAAGATAGGAAATGCAAAGTCAGTATTATCGGTAGCGATAGAACCACTGTCCAAAGCTGACGTCATTGCCGCTAACCCCCTTCCGATCTACTTGACCAACTTCATTGGAGGCGGCCTGAGCGGTGTAATCATCGCCTTCTCAGGACTCGTCAACAATGCTCCTGGTACTGCAACGCCGACAGCCGGACTGCTTGTGCTGTTTGGTTACAATCCGGCAATGCAGGTACTGCTCTATGCAGGAATTGTTGCGGTCGTCTCCGGTCTTGTAGGTCTTGCAGGTGCCTACTTCTTCAGGAACTTCCCTGTCTATAACAGCGACTTCGGCAAAGTTGTGGATGAGGTGGAAGAAGCGGATAATTTCAAAAAGCCGGCGGATATATAGTTTATGAGAAGTCACCTTTCGGGGTGGCTTTTTATTATAAATACAGGTCCATTGACATTATCTGAATATTCTTATAGATTATAGGTGATGGACATTGAGGGGGAGGAATCAATATGGGAGAATGGTTTGAGAATTTCACGGCAGATATCAGCGGTTTTGTCTGGGGTCTGCCCCTGATCATCTTTCTGGTCGGTACAGGCCTATATCTGACGATCAGACTTGCATTTTTTTCATTCCGTATGCTGCCTTATTCATTAAAGCTTGTATTCACTAAGGCCGATACGAAAAGCGAGGGGGATATCACCCATTTCCAGGCGCTGATGACAGCTCTTGCTGCGACTGTCGGTACGGGCAACGTGGTCGGGGTTGCGACTGCTGTGGTCATCGGGGGGCCGGGAGCGGTCTTCTGGATGTGGATCACTGCACTGGTCGGCATGGCGACGAAATACTCCGAAGGTGTCCTTGGCGTCAAATATCGTCAGAAGAATGCCAAAGGAGAAATGTCAGGCGGTCCGATGTATTACCTTGAATATGGCCTCGGCCAGAAATGGCTCGGCGTACTCTTCGCATTCTTTGCCGTGTTTGCTGCCATATTCGGAATCGGAAACATGATTCAGGCAAATGCGGCTTCAGGTGTTGCACTGGATGTGTTCAACATACCGGTATGGGTCACAGGGATCGTGTTCGCTGTTCTCATCGGGCTGGTTCTCATCGGTGGTGTGAAAAGCATCGGAAAGACGGCGAGCATACTCGTGCCATTCATGGTGGCCCTTTATCTGATAGCCGGGGTCCTTATACTTGTGCTACATATCGATCAGGTACCTGCTGCCTTCGGTCTGATCTTTTCGGATGCCTTCACTGGAAACGCCGTTGCAGGCGGTGCCCTGGGTACGGTCATCAGAATGGGTGTTGCACGCGGGCTCTTCTCGAACGAGGCGGGTCTTGGTACCGGCGGAATTGCAGCAGCAGCAGCGCGTACAGATGTACCGCCGCGTCAGGCATTGGTGTCCATGACGCAGGTCTTCATCGACACCATCATCGTGTGTACGATTACAGGTGTGTCTCTGACGATGGCCGGACTTTACACAAGTGGAACAGAAGGAGCCGCATTGACGGCACAATCCTTCGATCAGCTGCTTCCAGGTTTCGGGGATATAATCGTCGCTGTTACACTGCTTACTTTCATCTTTTCCACGATACTCGGCTGGGGCTACTTTGGTGAAAAATGCTTTACTTATCTGGTCGGAGATAATTTCACATTGCTCTATAGGGTCATATTCGTCTTGGCCATCATCCCGGGCGCGACGATGTCACTTGGAACCGTGTGGAACCTTGGAGATATCTTCAATGGTCTGATGGCGGTGCCGAACCTGATCGGCCTGCTGCTTCTGTCCGGCGTGGTCGCTGCTGAGACAAAAGAATTCATCAGCCTGAGAAAGAGGGAAAAACAGGAGGTTGGATGACAATAAAAAGTGTCCACCGGCTGATTCAGCCGGTGGACACTTTTTCGTTTCACTGCAGTTATACGCTTGTCTCTGGGATATTATGGACCGCTTTTTTCTGTCTTTGCTGGACATGGTTGGCATGACGTTCCTGGACGAGCAATAGAGCAACGCCGCCGATCAGGCTCGGTATCGCAAAAGCGATGAAGGCTGTCTGGGGTGCAATGTTCGTCATGAGCACAAACCCGATCAGGAGAGGTGCAGAGATGGAGCCGAGGCGTCCGATGCCTACTGCCATGCTCAGGCCTGTGCCTCTGATATCAGCAGGATAGAATGAACTGATGTATGGATTGACAAGGTTCTGTGTACCTCCGGTACAAGCACCGCCGATTGCGATGAGTATATATAGCAGCACAGGTGCATGTGTAAGGCTCAATGCCACAAAGGTCAATGCGCCGATGAGATACATAGATAGAAGTACGTTGCGGTGGCCGATACGGTCCACCAGGTAACCTCCTGTCAATGATCCGACGATCTGCCCTACCGCCAGAATCATGACGAAGGAAAGGCTTGAGGCGATTCCGAAACCGGATTCCTGCATGATGGCCGGCAGCCATGTATTGAGGCCATAGATCATCATAAGACAGCTGAATACCATGATCCAGAAGGCTACTGTAGTGCGTCCACGGCCATCCTTGAATAATCTGCCTGCAGGAACACCCTTGGCCGCTTTCGCCGCTCTTGTATATTCGAAACGGTCTGCGGTGCTATAGTTCCCTTCAGGATCAGTCCGGTTCAGTATATGGGCCACCCGGTCGCCTTTCCCTCTTGCTATGTAGTATGGAAGGGACTCCGGGAACTGCTTCAGGAAGAACGGAAGAGTGAAGAGAGGAAGTACGCCAAGCCAGTACATGAACCGCCATCCAAGTGTTTCCAGAAGACCCATGGCGATGAGGGAAGCCAGAATGGCTCCGATGGAATAGCCGCAATACATTACAGCAACAGTCATCGCCCTGTTCTTCTTGGGTGAATATTCGGTCATCAGAGAAATGACGACCGGCATCAGCCCGCCCATCCCCATGGAGGCGATGAAGCGCATGATGATGAAGAAGGTGGCATTTGGTGCAAATCCCGCAAGCATATTGAAGATGCTGATGAGTGCCAAACAGAGCGCAAGCACTCTTTTTCTTCCAAGCATATCGGAAAAGGAGCCGAGTATGAATGTGCCAAGCATCATCCCGATGAGTGCATAGCTGCCGATTGCCCCGCCCTCTGCCGAACTGAGGCTAAAATCATCCATCATCAACGGCAGTCCGATGCCATAAAGTGCGATGTCGAAACCGTCGAATGAAATCGCAAAGAAACACCAAAAGAAAACGAGCAGATGAAATTTATTGAACCTGCTCTGATCGATGACTTTTTCTACCTGTACTGTACGCATGGACTTCTTCCCTCCTCTTTTATCAGGACCAGACTTCCCTGGAAATCTCAACTACATGCTTCAGCTTGTTCCATTGCTCCTCTTCGGTCAGCAGGTTGCCTTCTTCAGTGGAAGCAAATCCGCATTGGGGGCTCAGGGCCAATTGTTCAAGCGGGACATATTCAGTTGCTTCCTGAATCCTTTTCTTGATTTCATCTTTATCTTCGAGTTCACCATGTTTGGAAGTGATCAGTCCGAGGACGATGAATAGGTCATCACGGTTCACATGACGGAGGGGTTTGAAATCACCCGCACGGTCACTGTCGTATTCGAGGAAGAAACCATCAATATCGAGCTCTCCGAAGATTTCTTTCGCAACAGGCTCATAGCCGCCGGAAGAAATCCAGGTGGAGCGGAAATTCCCACGGCATATGTGCATTGTGATCTTGAAGTCGTCTGGACGGTCAGCTACAGCTTTGTTGATGGTTTCCAGGTATTTCCTGATAAGATGGTCCGGATCGAGTCCTTTGTTCTTCATCTGTTCTTTCTGCTCGTCGGAACACAGGTAAGCCCATGCAGTATCATCGAGCTGGAGATAGCGGCATCCAGCCTTGTAGAAGGCCTCCAATGCTTTTTTATAGGCGTTCGCCAGATCTTCGAAGAAAACTTCTTCATCAGGATATACAGCGGGATCGATTTCACCCCGGAAATGAAGCATACTTGGGCTTGGGATTGTGAATTTGGCTGTGTGCTCCCCTGCCTTCCCCTTAAGATATTCGAAATCACGCAGCATCGGATGGTCATTGAAGTCCAGTTTGCCTATAACTTTGATCGCTCTTGATTTAGTCGTCTTCTCTTTAAAGGCGATGCCATCGCCAGACCAGTAGCCCTCTACCCCTGTAAGGCCTTCAAGGAAGTCGAAATGCCACCACGAGCGACGGAATTCCCCGTCTGTAACAGCCTCCAGGCCAAGGTCCTTCTGTTTTTCAACAATACGTGCGATCTCTTCATCTTCAATGCGTTTCAGTTCTTCTGCATCTATCGCATCTTCCGAGAACTTTCTTCTCGCATCCTTGACCTTTTCAGATCTCAGCAGACTTCCGACATGGTCCGCCCTATATATTTTCTTTTTCTTCAGTGTACTCATCTAATCCCTCTTTCAAATTGATATTGTTTAAATATTATCATGCGTATAAGATATAGAGTAACGGTTTATCTTTATAATCTGTTATAACCATAAGCTATATCGGAGGGGAATCGCATGAAGCTTCACCAATTGAAATACTTCATAGAAGTTGTACTGAGTGGCTCCATCAACGAGGCAGCCAGAAGACTTTATATATCACAGCCGACACTTTCCAAGGCAATCAAGGAACTGGAAAACGACTTGGGCATCGTCCTGTTCACCCGAACCTCGACAGGCATCTCCCTTTCTCCCGACGGAGCTGAATTCCTGAGCTACGCACGGCAGATCAATGAACAGGTGGAACTGCTCGAAAGACGATATTTCGATGCTGAACCCTCTCAACAGCTGTTCTCGGTCTCTTCCCAGCATTATTCATTCGTAGTGGATGCTTTCGTGGAGATGATCCGTAAATATGGTGGCGACAAGTATCAATTTACGATCAGAGAGACAAGGACCTATGAAATAATTGATGATGTGAAGAATTTGACCAGTGAAATAGGCGTCCTCTACATCAGCGCGTTCAATGAGAAGGTGCTTCTGCAGCTGATAAAGGAAAAAGGTTTGAAGTTCACCCAGCTGTTTGAAGCCCATCCCCATATATTCATCAGCAAGACGAACCCACTGGCGAAGAGGGATTCTGTAACACTGGAAGACCTGGATCCATACCCACGCCTTGCCTTCGAGCAGGGGGAATACAATTCCTTCTATTACTCGGAAGAGGTTTTCAGCACCATACCAAGCCCAAAAAGCATTCAGGTGAGTGACCGTGCGACTTTATTCAATCTTCTCATCGGACTGGATGGGTATACAATCTCTACAGGAATATTGAGTGAAGACCTGGATAGTTCTGAAATTGTACAGGTTCCCCTGGCAGTTGAAGATAAGATTAAAGTCGGCTGGGTCGTCAACAAAAAGGTCGAGCTCAGCCGTATGGCCAGGATCTATCTTGAAGAATTGAGCGCCACAACCAGGCACATGCTGTAATGTTTCCCGTGAAACAACCGGTAAACAATTGCCAGATGAATATGTTAGAATGGACTATGAAGAATCAAGAAGAAACATCCCAGTAAGGAAGGATATATAATATGAAAGTGGCCTTGTTTGATTTTGATGGGACCCTGTATCCGTATGAAACATTCAACATTCTGATGGAGCGCCTTAAGCGTCATCCCAGATACAATAGAAACTACAAAAGGTTTGTGAGGAGATTTGCCCCCATATATTTCTTCTACAAGCTCAAATTGGTCAATAAAGCAACGATGCAGAGCAAAGCGATGGAATACTACATCCGCTCTTTCAAAAAGAATTCAAGAGGAGAGATAGAGTCTTTCTTCAAAGAGGTAGCCGGCGACATGATAGATGATCTGAGGACGCCCCTTATAAGGAAGATGAAGCAGCTGAAAAGGGACAACTATTATGTCATGCTGATTTCCGGCGCCTTCATCCCATTACTTGAGGCGGTATTCCAAGGGTATGAAATAGACTGCATAGTAGGATCGAAAATAAACTATGCTGGTGAGAAGCTGGATTCCAAGTCCCGCTTTGAACGCGTCTATGCCGATCGTAAAATTGATATCATCAGACAGCATTTTGCAGGAAAAGATATAGATTGGAAGAATAGTGAAGCCTACAGTGACAGCTATGCAGACCTTAAGATGCTCGAACTTGTAGGAAGGCCCGTTGCGGTCAAGCCGGATGAGAGGCTCATGGCAATTGCCGCGAGAAACCATTGGCAGATCCATACCGACTAGTCTCCGAAATTGGCGGGCGGGGTGTGCAGAGTGGTACGATGAATGAAAGAGAAAATATTAAATGGAGTGTGATAAAGTGAGTTTGACGAAAATAGACACCGATGAACTGTATCCAACAGAAAAGCTGGGTCCCGCTGTAGAAGGTACCATCATTTATAAGGTTGGGGAGCAGACCCAATTCAAGGGCGCCTACATTACGACGAGCGAGCGTATGATCATGAATGTTGATATGAATGGTGAATCATACAAGCGTGTATTCAGCTATCAGGATATTGTTAGAGCCATCATCGAGAACAACACCCTTTTCATAGAATTTCCGCAAGGAATGGGAAAAGTGGCGATGATTGATGTAACCGAAGGGGACATCAATGAATTTGTAGAGTATGTAAATCAAAAAGTGGGCTAACTGCCAAAGGCTCTGGAACATCAGTTTCCAGAGCCTTTAGTATCGTTGCCTTTTCTTTTTTTGAACTTGTCCAGGAGGAATCGTGCGCCCATGACAAGCATGTAGATGAATACGCCGCCGACGGCGTTTGCGAGATCGGTGATCAGAATCAGAAAGAGAAACAGCAGCAGGGGTGCAATAAGAAATATAGGTAGATTCTTCATTCGGAACTCCTAACTTCATTAGTATGTCACATTATCATTTCAGTGTGTCATATTAATATATTATCCTTTTATATCCGTAGAAAAAGGAGTATAATTAACAAATAATAATAAATATTTCTACAACTGAATAACATTATATCATCTTGTATAAAGATGGTCGCGTTAATGAATCAAGATGCGCCTGAAGGACTTTTAGACTAATTTTTCCGGTAGCATCCACATACTTGAATTTGATAAGGAGCTTTGAAGTTATTATGAACAGTGTAATGAACAAAACTGACGTCATTCTTATTGGTGGCGGAATCATGAGTGCGACTTTAGGTACGCTTCTAAAGGAAGTTGCACCTGAATGGGACATTGAAGTGTTTGAAAAGCTTGATTCAACAGCCCAGGAGAGTTCCGATGCATGGAATAACGCTGGAACCGGACACTCTGCTTTGTGCGAACTGAACTACACACCTGAGCAGGCAGACGGCTCTTTGGATGTCACCAAGGCAATCCGCATCAACGAACAGTTCCAATTGTCCAAACAGTTCTGGTCCCATCTTGTTGAAAAGGGAATGATGGAGAAACCTCAGGATTTCATCATGCCAGTCCCCCATCTCAGTTTTGTAGAAGGGGAGAAGAATGTCGAATTTCTACAAAAACGTGTGGAAGCGTTATCCAAAAATCCACTGTTCGAAGGAATGGAATTTGCGGATGATGAAGAAACCCTGAATAAATGGATCCCTTTGATGATGCAGGAGCGTGCTTCAAAAGAACCGATTGCCGCAACCCGTATCGAAACCGGGACGGATATCAACTTCGGTAATCTCACACGCAAACTGTTCGACCTCCTCGAGGAAAAGGACGTATCACTCAACCTTGGCCATGAAGTTGAAGATATCAGACGGACAAAGGGCGGGGAATGGCAGGTCAAAGTCAGAAATCTCGCAACAGATAAAGTCGAATATCATACATCGAAGTTCATCTTCATCGGTGCTGGGGGAGGCAGCCTTCCACTGCTTCAAAAGACAGGCATACCGGAGTCGAAGAATATAGGCGGCTTCCCGGTCAGTGGTCTTTTCATGGTGTGCGAGAACCCTGAAGTCGTGGAGAAGCACAATGCGAAAGTATATGGGAAAGCAAAAGTCGGAGCGCCTCCGATGTCAGTACCCCATTTGGATACACGTTATATCGAAGGGAAGAAATCACTGCTCTTCGGACCGTTTGCAGGCTTTTCACCCAAGTTTCTCAAAACCGGCTCCTATTTCGACCTCATTGGGTCTGTGAAGCCGAATAATGTATTTACCATGCTGTCTGCAGGGGCCAAAGAGATGGGTCTGACGAAATATCTGATCCAGCAGGTCATGCAGTCGAATGAGGACAGGATGGAGGACTTGAGGGAATTCATCCCATCAGCCAAAAGCGAGGACTGGGATATCGTAGTGGCCGGACAGCGTGTACAGGTCATCAAGGACACGGATAAAGGCGGTAAGGGCACACTTCAGTTCGGCACTGAAGTCATTACTGCAGAAGACGGTTCTGTTGCAGCCCTGCTTGGCGCCTCACCAGGCGCTTCTGTCTCTGTAGATGTCATGCTCGATGTAATGCAGCGTTGCTTCCCTCAGGAATTTCCTGAGTGGGAGGATAAAATAAAAGAAATGGTGCCTTCCTATGGAATCAACCTCTCCGAACAGCCGGAGAAGTTCAAGGAACTGAATGAAATGGTTTCTGACAAACTGGATTTGAAACCTCAAGAAGAAGGCGCACTGCTCAGCTAGAGAAAAGCCCTGGATCTTATAAGGTCCAGGGCTTTTCTGGTCCTGCTGTTTCTCATGGAACAAATATTAAAGTTCATGCATCAAGTTCAAGAAAGTCTTTATGGGGTAACAATATAACGCTATGCGATACAAAATTTCATATCTCATGGCGTTATTTCTTTCTATAAAACCCTAGTATACCAAGGGCTAGTAGGATAATGCCAAGCAATACTATCAAAAACATATTCACTTCGAATGATGGCCCCGAATCTATAGAAGTGAGGAGGATATTGAGGAACATATAAAGGAGGAAGAAGCCGAATCCGATCAGAAAGTACAGCCCATACTCTTTCCAGGCAGGCCATGCCTTGAAAGCAATTTGACGGAAGGTATGAAATATAGCGTATATGAATCCTATTACCAGAGCTGCTGTAATAATCATTTCGAGAGTGAATTGAATGACGACGAGTGTAGTGCTCAATGCCGCACTGTCAATCAGTCTGAAAAATATCTGGATCAGATAATCGAATATTAAGTTCAAACCGACTAGTATGAGAGCCAGGAAGCTTGCCAGTCTTAATATGTTCCTTTGAGGAAGCTTTTCGATGAGGCTGTCGGCGTATGCGCGATAGTTCTCTCCAGTAACGGAAGTTATACTCCCTCCCTCTCTTTGGGTTTGAATGATCTTCTTCAGTAATGTATTGAGTGCTGCTTCTGTTTCATGGCTTTCTGAGCTAGTATTCACCCGTATATATATGAGGATATCTTCATAAACTTTTTTGTATCTCGGATCAAGTTTTTCGTGCAGCTTTCTATTTTCTTTGGTGAGATTCTTTTCTGCCATATCTGTGCCCCTCCTGTTGGATGTGTGCCCATTTGGGGACAATTATATCACCTGGAACATTTTATATAAATTATAAGCCATCGGGAGTCAGGCGTGTTAAAATGTTCAATAAAGTCTAAGGGGATGAAGTGCATATGAGTTATAGAATTGGATTCATCGGCGCCGGTAAGATGGTCAATCACATTGTCAAAGGTCTGTTGAAAAGTCCGGAGATGAAAGATGATATCATCGTCACCGGCAGAAACCAGCAGAAACTTGATAAATTCAATGAAGGAAAAGGAATAGAAGTAAGTACCGATTATAGTCTGCTGTCTGAATGCGATATTATCGTCAATGGTGTAAGTTCGGACCAGACACTTCATGTTTTCAACGAAGTGAGAGCTTACACAAGAGAAGATGCAATCCATATCTCCATCGCAGCAGGTGTATCAATTGATGAAATGGAGACGATCCTCCCACAGCATAAGATTGTAAGGAATATGCCTAATATCGCTGTATCTGTCCAGGAGGGCGTGATGGTAATGGCAGCCAACGCCCATATTTCGGATGAAGATAAGGAAACCCTTGATGAAATATTTAACCGGATTGCTGCGGTGGCATGGGTGGAGGAACCTTTGATGAAATATGCACCTTCGCTTACGGGGTCTTCTCCTACCTATACTTTCCTGATGATAGAGGCAATGGCGGACAAGGCGGTGAGCGCAGGCTTTCCACGCCAGCAGGCCTATATGCTGGCAGCCCAAGCTGTGGTGGGGGCAGGGAAACTTGTGCTGGAAACAGAATCCCATCCAGCAGTTCTGAAGGATCAGATTACTACATCAGGAGGATCCACCATACAGGGTGTGATGGAACTTGAGAATAACGGCTTCAGAAAAAGTGTTATTCAGGCAATGGAAGCGATAAATAATGCAAATAAAAAATAGCAGAACTTTGACCTGCTACCTCCTAAGTTTACAGATGAAATATAAAATCTGTAAACTTAGGAGGTTTTTTGTCTGTATGAATAATCAATTGTGCTGTTTACTTTTTTAAATCATATCTATATAATAGGATATTAAATATCGAACAATTGTGATTTCTTGTGAAAAGAGTGGTGCTATGAATATAGATAATATAGAAGCATTTGTTTTTGTCAATCATTTTGGAAGTATAAATAAAGCATCCAAGGCATTATTTCTTTCCCAACCATCTGTCACATCAAGGATCAAATCCCTTGAACGGGAACTGGATGCAGAACTGTTCAGACGTGTCGGGAGACAACTGACCATTACCGATAAAGGAATGGAGTTTCTGCCATTTGCGGAAAATATCATACGCACGATGAAAAAAGGGAAGGCACATCTTCAGAATATGGAAGAGAAGAACGAAATAACCATCGCATGTTCCGGCCTTGTCTCTTTCTATCTGGTTCCAAGACTGATGGCGATGTTCAAAGAACGTTTTCCCGACCAGAAGTTTAGAATTATGACAGAGACAAGTGAAACGGTTGCACGGATGGTGTCGGATGGGGAGGCTGATTATGGTTTTGCCAGCAATGTTTCCCAGACGAAATTGAATGCGGAAAGGGTGATTGAGAGCCCTATACGACTCATTGTTCCTTCGGATCATCCTTTTGCTGACGGAGGGGCGATCGATATTGAACGGCTGGTTGAAACACCCATCGTGTTTTTTGAATGTGGCTCCCTCGACTGGACAATGGTCCATAATCTGTTTTTGAGCCTGAAGGAACAGCCGGATATACAGTACGAAGTAGATAGTATGGAATCTGCTAAAGGGATTATTCTGAACAGGGCAGCTATTGGCTTTCTTCCGGAACTCAGTGTGTATAGGGAACTGGAAGAAGGCTCCCTTGCAGCAATCGATGTTCCGGCCCTGTCACATGTTTCGTTAAAAACTGATCTGATTCATCATAATGACATCCACATTGACGACTTTGATGAGATGGTCGCCATCATCAGGAAAGCGGCTTCCCAGAGGCCTGGAGTATCCCCCCTCTCTTACATATAGAAACCCTCTATAAGAGGAGAGGAGAATAACTATAAGTATTATCTTGAAGCACCTGTAGCAGGGTGCTATACTTAAAAACATTAATCATATTAAAAAGGTATGGATTTGGAGGTTGCCATATGATCAGAGTTTCTGGATTGAAGAAGTCATTCAATAACAACGAAGTATTGAAGGATATAAGTTTTAAAGTAGACGAAGGAGAAACCGTGGCCATCATCGGTCCTTCAGGCTCAGGTAAATCAACGTTGCTCAGGTGTCTGAATTACCTTGAGAGGCCGGAGGCAGGAAGTATTGAAGTGGGAGAAGTAGCCATTGATGCAGAAAAACCGAAGAAGGCCGTGGTTAACCAGTTGAGGATGCAGACCTCCATGGTTTTTCAACATTATAATCTGTTTAAAAACAAAACTGTGCTGGAGAATATCACTTATCCGCTGACGGCCACAAAAAAGTATCGCAGAGGAGAGGCGGAGACTGTTGGACAAAATCTTTTGGAACAGGTGGGCATTCTTGATAAACAGGAAGCATATCCGATATCCCTATCAGGCGGGCAGCAGCAGCGGGTCGGTATTGCCCGGGCATTAGCTGTAGATCCACATGCCATCCTTTTCGATGAACCAACTTCCTCCCTTGACCCCGAATGGGTTGGAGAGGTACTCAATGTCATCTCTGATATTGCTCAAAAGGATAAGACGATGTTGATTGTTACACACGAAATGAATTTTGCAAGAGATATCGCAGATCGAGTCATTTTCATGGCAGACGGCTATATTGTCGAAGAAGGCAAACCGGAAGATATATTCGACAACCCTCAGCATGAACGGACGAGAAGATTCCTCAGCAAGTATGGCAGACAGGTTTCTACAGAGAATAATAAAGAAGAGCCTGCACTGGTGATGGCTTAACTGGATGGAAGGGAGGAACCATAATGAATTTTGATTTAGCCTATATGCTTGAAATCATTCCGGAACTGCTGGTATACATACCAATCACATTATACTTGGCAATTGTATCGATGATCATTGCAGTGGCCATAGGTGTGGTGCTTTCGCTGCTTCTCGTCAACAAAACTCCCGTGTTACTGCAACTCTCCAAACTTTACATTTCTTTCTTCCGAGGAACTCCTGTGCTCGTGCAGTTGTTGATGATCTACTTCGGCCTGCCCCAGTTGTTCCCCTGGCTGAATTCATTATCAGCTGTGAATGCAGCCATCATTGCCTTCAGCCTTAATACTTCAGCATATCTGGCGGAAATATTCAGGGCTGCATTGATATCCGTGGACAAGGGCCAGACGGAAGCGGCGATATCAACTGGCCTAACATATCGCCAGGCAGTATGGGGCATTGTTCTGCCGCAGGCAGTAAGAAATGCAGTGCCGGCTACAGGAAACATGTTTATCGGATTGATAAAGAACTCCTCTTTGGCCTTCACAATCGGTGTAACCGAGTTGCTCGCACAAGGGAAACTGCTCGCTACAGCGACACTGCAGTTCTTTGAAGCCTATCTTGCAGTTGGAATCATCTACTGGGGTATGACGATCATATACAGTTGGGTGCAACGATGGTATGAGGCGAGGATCAACAGGCCTTATGAAGTCTGAGCATGGCATTATGGTCAAACTCGGTCTTAACTGTCATGAAGGATCAATTTTTATAATGACACTATAACGTCTTTTTAAATTCATCAAGGAACTCTTGCCTCATATGGATGATTTCCTTTAATAGTCTGCAGACAGAGAAACAAAAATATGAAAGTGGTGATTGCATGACAAAGAAAAAAATAAAACTGGGTGTGCTGATACAGGGGCCGGGATCACATCCGACGTCCTGGAGGTCAGAGGATGCTGTTATAGATGGCAGTATCAATTTCAACCATTATTTGAATGTGACACAAAAGGCAGAAGATGCAGGGTTTGCTTTCATGTTCATCGCAGATGGTCTTCATATCAACAAACATTCCATACCCCATTTTCTCAATCGCTTTGAACCAATGACCCTGCTCTCGGCATTGGCGCCTGTGACTTCGAAGATCGGGCTCGCCGGTACTGTATCGACTACATACAGTGAGCCGTATAATGTGGCGCGACAGCTTGCGAGTATTGACAATATAAGTGGCGGCAGGGCCGGATGGAACGTCGTTACATCGCCATTGGAAGGCAGCGCGGACAATTTCAACAAGGGCAATCATCCGGAACACTCTCTAAGATATCGGATGGCCAGCGAGTATGTGGAAGTGGTGCAGGGCCTTTGGGATTCCTATGAAGATGATGCGTTTGTCAGGAATCGCGAATCAGGCGAGTTTCTGGATGAAACAAAACTTCATACGCTGGGATATGAAGGAGAATTCTTTAAAGTGAAGGGTCCGTTGAATATCCAGCGCTCCCCGCAGGGGCAGCCTGTCATCTTTCAGGCCGGAGCGTCCAAGACGGGCCAAGATTTTGCGGCGAAGTATGGAGAAGCAATTTTCACCCACGCCAACAGTATTGAAAAAAATCGGGAATACTACAGCACGTTAAAAAATAAGGCGATAGAAGCAGGGAGGAAAGCAGAAGATATTCTCATCTTCCCATCACTTTCTCCGATTATTGCTCCGACAGAGCAGGAAGCTGAACAAAGGTATGAACAGATTAAGAATTTGATATCCATCGATAAGGCGTTGGAAGTGCTCGGAAGGTTCTTTGATCATTATGATTTTTCTGCCCACCCCCTCGATGAACCTTTCCCGGATATTGGAGAGGTTGGAAAAAACAGTTTCAGGTCAACGACTGATAATATTAAAGAGAAGGCGGAAAAAGAAGCATTGACGCTTCGGGAAGTTGCTTTGCAGGTGGCTTCTCCAAAAGATCCGTTCTATGGAAGCTACGAAGATGTCGCTTCCCGTATGATTGAGTGGATAGAAGAAGGAGCCGCTGACGGTTTTATGCTGAACCCACAAGTATTTGACGGGCAGTTCGACGAATTTATAGAAAATGTGCTTCCCATACTGGAAGATAGAGGATATTATGAACGTCAATATAGCGGCGATACACTGAGAGAAAATCTGGGACTCGGGTTCAAGGAGAACCGTTACACAAGAGAGGTCCATAAAAGGGATAAGGAGGAAGTAAAATGAATAAAAAAGTGAATGTGCTGGTCTGGTCTAAGCAGGGCTGCTCCTACTGTGAAGAAGTGAAGCAGTATTTGGAAGAAAATCATTTCGATTATCAGGCTATAGATGTAACAGAAAACGACCATCTAAGGGATATCCTTGATGTAAAATATGGGATACGCCATGTGCCTGTGGTGGAAGTAGGCTTCGGCAACCGGTATGATGCCGTTACAGAAGTGGGGATAGACGCGTTGGAAGACACACTCAAACATTACAGGCTGTCGGTCTAGAAAGGGTGGTCATATGTACGATGTTGTGATTGTCTCAGGCAGTCCCTCGCAGTTCTCCAGGTCTGAAAGTGTCTTGAAATATATCGGCGTTATATTGGCGGAACGTGGCCTATCCGTCCGCCATGTATCCGTGCGGGACGTGCCAGCCAAAGATTTGATGTTCGGTAACTTCAATAGTCCAGCAGTCACTGATATTGCTGAAGACATCCATAATGCAAGAGGTGTCATTGTAGGTTCTCCAGTATACAAAGCTGCTTATTCTGGGGTGTTGAAAAGCCTCTTCGATATACTTCCGCAGGATGTATTAAGAGATACTCCTGTGCTGCCTATAATGTCAGGAGGGAGCATCTCCCACTTGCTTGCGATGGAATATACATTGAAACCCCTGCTCTCTACGCTGAAGGGTGTTCCCCTTAAAGGTGTCTATTACCTGGATAATCAGATTGACAAGGAAAGCACCGAACCCATTCTGGATAGTGCACTCATATCAAGGACCGAAAAACAGATAGACTACCTGATTGATAAGATGAATATCGAACAAACCTACACATAAAAAGCACGCTCGATCGAGCGTGCTTTTTATACTGTCTATATAGTTCCGAATGGAGTTGCCCGATACTTACCTCCAAGCTCTCATTCATTGAAGATTAAAGTTTCGGCTATCAGTTCTGGAGAGTCATACTTCTCTTTTTGATTTGGCAAGCGCCTGGGTCAAGTCATCCCGGATATCTTTGATGTCTTCTATACCTATTGAAAGCCTGATCAGATGATCATCAATGCCTCTTTTTATCCTTTCTTCGTCCGGCATATCTGCATGGGTCTGCGTAAATGGGAAAGTTATGAAAGTTTCGGTACCCCCCAGGCTTTCTGCAAAGGTGCAGACCTCTATATTTTCAAGTAGAGTACCCACATCATATTGCTTATTCAGCCTTAGACTCAGCATGCCTGTCCGTCCGGGATAAAGGACTTCATCAATCGCCTCGTGTCCGGTGAAGTATTCCGAGAGTTGCTTTGCATTTTCTGTTGCACGATCCATTCTGAGGTGCAGGGTCTTCAATCCTCTTAGAAGCAGGTAGCCGTCAAAAGGAGAAAGCGTAGCACCGATCATATTATGGTGTATGGACAGAGTGTCCCCCAATGATTCATCCTTTACCGTAACGACTCCGGCCAAGACATCATTGTGTCCGCCAATGTATTTCGTCGCTGAATGAAGAACGATATCTGCCCCATCTGATATAGGCGTATAATAGTATGGAGTGAGGAATGTATTGTCAATTATGGTCATTATTCCGTATTCGCGGGCCAATTCGTAGACTTCCTCGAGGGACACTTCTATCATTGAAGGATTTGTGATCGGTTCGATGAAGAATGCCTTTGTTGAACTGTTGAGATTTTTTTTCACATCTTCCAAGTCATCGAAATCCACATATTTGAACCTTATATCGTACTGCGCTTCGTAGAACTCAAATATTCTGAAGGTACCACCATAGAGTTCAAAGCTTACAAGCACCTCATCCCCTGGCTTGAATAGGTTGCAGACAAGCTGGATTGCAGCCATACCACTGGAAGTGGCAAAAGTACGGGCACCGCCCTCCAGTTCTGCAAACGCTTCTTCAAAATGTGAGCGTGTGGGATTTGCCGTCCTTGTATAATCGTAGCCGGTCGACATGCCCAGCCCTTCGTGTTCATAGGCGGTAGCTGTATAGATCGGACTTGTTGTCGCCCCGGTACTATCCGCCGTCATTCCTATCTGTGCGAGTTTAGTGTCCATGGTATTCCTCCTAAAATATAATAAAAAAGGCCTTCATCCATCTGCAGAATTGATCTGTCAGAAGGACGAAAGCCCAAGCTCACGTGGTACCACCCTTTTTTATGGAAATATCACTATTTCCACCTCATCCAGTATTTACATACTGTTCTTCTGTAATGGGAAGATGCCATTGACACTCCGAGCCCATGTTCAATTCATCATCCATTACTCCTTTCCACCTGCCGGAGCTCTCTGTAAATGCCTTAGAATCTACTCTTCTCTTCATTATGTCGCCCTATAAAATTCAGTTTAAACTAATATACAGATTTATTGAGATAAAGTCAATATCATTATCTGATATATATAAATAGTTTGATCTTTTCGTATTTTCAATATTATGATTTATTATCGTTATAATAATATGGTAGAATGGGTTATGGGACATCAAATTACATCAATATTAAGCGATACTTTATTCACGACAAATAACAGGTCTATTATGCTTGTTAATCACTATCAGTAAAAGGTTTATTGAATTTGTATAACGCAGTTCGCACCATCGTTTCATAAGCGATACATCAGATTATTCGGAAGCGTTTCAGTGAATTGTGGACAGGTATATGAATAATGTTATAATTATGGTAACAATTATAAGGAAGAAGGTAAATCTATGAAGGAAATGAATCAGGCGATATACTATACTACTGCTCAAGTAAAAGATAAAGTGGAACTGTCAGATCAGAACGTTCGAAAGTACGTTAGGCTGCTTGAAGACAGGAAGTACGAAGTTGCTAAAGATGAACATAATAGAAGACTGTTTTCACAAGGGGATGTAGAGGTCCTGAAAGCTTTCATCAAACTTGCAAAACAGCCAGGTTATACATTGGAGACAGCGGCAGACGAAATCATCGAAGAGGTACCGAGCATTGTTACGGAAACTTCCCAGAATGTTCCTGCCAACGTTACCAATAGCGATATCAATCAAATGCTTGGAGTTGTCATGGATAAACTGGAAGCGATGCAGCAGGAAAACAGGGAGCTCAAGAACAATGTACATAGGCTGGTTGAAAAGCTTGATGAGTACGGAAAATACTCTCAAACACTGTCACTTCAGTATAAAGATGAAGATAAGAATGAAGAATGGAATCACTCTGCTGGATCAGGGGATGCGGAAGTATATGAAGACGTACAGTATGAGGAAACGTCTCTGACAGATGATGGAGAAAAAGAAGATGCTGGCGAAAGAATGATCTATACAAGCGATATCGGGGACCAGGAGAAAAGTAGTGCCTCAAACGTGGATATGAGCAATTATGATGCTGCGGAAGATGATTCCGAAAGAGAAGAAACTGGTAGTGCCGCCCAGTCGAATAGACAGGACGAAGAAGAAAAAGGTGGTTACTTCAGCAAGTTGTTCAGCATGTTCAAAAAATAGAATCCGACAGGATGCGATTGGGGTTGGACCATGGCTAAAGTGATTTGGATTACAGGAGCTTCAAGCGGTTTTGGCATGGCAGTAGCTTTACAACTGTTGAAGCAAAGAAAACACGTCGTTTGCGTAAGTGCCAGGCGTGCTCACCTCTTGGAGATGCTTGTCAGAAAGGGTGCACACGCCTACCCGCTTGACATCACTGAGACAGCTGACATAGGAAAGGTACAGGAGGCTATCGAAGCGGATCATGGCCCAATTGATGCAGTACTGGTGAATGCCGGCTTCGGAGTGTATGGACCTATTGAAGAAGTGCCTGAAGAAGCAGTCAGGCGCCAGTTTGAAGTCAATGTATTTGGAGCTGTGGAAACGGTCCGTTCAGTCCTGCCATCAATGCGTCGGGAGAAGAGAGGACGCATCGTGCTGACCAGTTCCTCAGCTGCGCATGTTTCAAGTGCAGGAATGGGCTACTACGCTGCTACAAAGCACAGTATCAAAGCTATAGGGACGGCATTGAGACAGGAAGTCGGGGAATTGGGGATTGATGTAGTCATGGTCGAGCCTGGGGTTGTGAAAACCGCTTTTGGGCAAGTGGCGCTTGAAGAAAACTATATGGCACCGAAAGTTCCTGACTATCAGAACCAGATGGATGATCTGAAGACTTTTATGCTGAAAGCCTTCGAACGGGCACCGGAAGTCGACCATACCCGGGATATTATGATAAAAGCTCTGATTGAAGAGCATGTAAAACCAGTCTATCGGACTACTCGGGGATCGCTTGCTTTAGGTTTCATGAGCAGGTTGATTCCTGCAAGGATGTATGATGCCATCGTGAAGCAGGCAATCGGCAGGCTGCATTAGATGATCGATGAAATTTCTGAAGGTGGGAAGTGCAATTAGCTTTTAATGTATCGAAATTCATGGCATCATTATAAGCGTCTTTAAATCTATTGGAATTGGATTGATAGCATGTTTGAAACGTTTGATATCGGTAGCATCTCCATACCTTCGGTCTATATGGCCATCATATTATCCTTTATAGTCACCTACCTGATGCTGTGGGAGTCTGAGGATAAGAAAAGACTGTTCAATGAATGGACGAATGCTATCATCCTCCTGTTTTTGGTCTATAAACTGACATACATACCATTCAACTGGTCTGAGTTTATTAATAATCCAATGGGTGTGCTCTACTTCGATGGCGGGGCTGAAGGCCTTCTGCTGGCTCTGACAGTGACTTTCTTCTACCTCTTCTACCGTTCCCGAGGTTTATTCTATGTAGAAGCCTATTGCATCTTCTCCGTGGCGCTGCTTGCATTCTATGGTGTTCTGGAATTGAGGACGCTCCCCCAATGGCCTTATATCGCCATGGCAATAATAACGCTTGCCGCATTGGTTCTGATCTACTTCATGTGGAGGCGTTTCAGGGCGATATTGGCCATTACTGCAACGGTATTTATAATGCAGTTATTGGGAAGGTTCTTCATCTACAGTGGTCCTGAAGTTTTGGGTGTAAGCATTATCCAATGGTGGATCATCATAAGCCTGGTTTATGTATTGCTATCCGTTAATAAGGGAAATGATGATGAGTAGGATGCGCCATGTCATCCTCATCATCATATTACTTGGAGTGATTGGGTTTACACTCTATGAAGCTTTATCGGACAGTATAGGGGTGAGCGGGAATCTTGAGTCAGATCCGGAGACTGGTCTTGAAATCGGGGCGAAGGCACCTGACTTCACCCTCGAAACACTTGAGGGGGAAGAGATTACGCTGAGTGAGGTGGGAAAGCCTGTCATGTTGAATTTTTGGGCTTCCTGGTGTCCACCATGCAAAGCTGAAATGCCTCATATGGTCAATTTTTATGAATCCCGCAGTGATGATGTGGAAATCATTGCAGTAAATATGATGCATCAGGAAAGCAGCGTGGAAGACACGAAAGCATTCCATGATGACTATCAATTGAATTTCCCTGTACCACTTGATGAGGACGGAACTGTGACAGGCATGTACCAGGTGAAGAGCATACCAACCTCGTACTTCGTCAATGCAGAGGGATACATCGAGTCCAAATACATCGGCCCGATGACAGAACGGTCAATCAACTCAGCTTTCGATAAGATAAACTAAAAGGCACAGTGCAGAAAATGCACTGTGCCTTTTAGTCTGTAATGGTATATCTACATGAAGATTTCGGTCCATATCTTTATTGCTGTACCCAAAATGAGTAGTGCAAGTATCCATTGAAGAATCTTCGTATTCATGTTCTGGCCTGCCTTGGCACCCAGAGGTGCAGCAATGAGACTGGCTATGATCATGATGACTGCGGGTCCATAGAGTACCTGATCCGTCACAACTTTACCGATTGTGGTACCAATGGAAGAAATGAATGTGACGGCAAGGCTTGTGGCAATGGTTACCCTGGTGGGTATCTTAAGCACTACAAGCATAATCGGTACGAGTATGAACGCACCCGCAGCACCAACGATACCTGCTGCAGCCCCAGTGATGAATGCAAGTGCAGCTGCCAGAGGACCATTGAAATCGAGGTTATCACCTGGATTGAATGGCACTTCCTTTTTTGGAAGGAACATCATGACTACAGCAATTGTTGCAAGTACTGCATATACGATGTCTATCTGGGTCTCGGTGAGAAATTCTGATCCGTATCCACCAAGAAGACTGCCGATCAGGATGGCTCCACCCATATAAGCAATCAATCTCATGTTCAAATAACCACTGCTTTTATATGCCCATACACCGGCAATCGTTGCAAAGAAAACCTGTACGGCACTGATGCCTGCCACCTCATGGGAAGTGAATGCAGCGATTCCAAGCATGGATGGAATATAAAGCAGCATTGGATACTTTATGATGGAGCCACCGATTCCTACCATCCCGGAGATGAAGGAACCGATGAATCCGATCAGAAATATAACGATTATAAAAGTAATGTCCATTAGTTCATCGCTTCTTTAATGCCGGCATAACCTTTTTCTATATTGACGACATTATCGAAGCCGCGTGCTTTAAGTGCACTCATCGCGATGGCTGAACGTACACCGGATTGACAGTGGACATAGATCGTATCGTCTGTGTTGAATGGCACTTCTTTCTCATCGAGATGACCAAAGTGGACATGATGAGCATTATCAAGGTTGCCTTCCTTATACTCGGAAGTGGAACGGACGTCCAGGATATGCTTATCTTCATGGTTCTCGACCAGTTCTTCAGGTGTTACATTTTTGTAGGAATCATCGAAGTACTTGTCTGCTTTATCCTCAGGGACGATCAGCTTAAGGTTGTCGAAACCGATGGATGCAAGATCTTCCTGGAGGGTCTTGCTGTGTTCAGGATTGGCGATTACTGTCATCGGATGATCATAATCTACATACCATCCGGCAAATTGAAGGAATTTGTCATTGTATGGGATGTTGATTGCGCCTTTTTTGAATCCTTTTTTGAATTCTTCCTTGCTTCTGAGGTCGAACAGTTGGCCTGGAAGCGTATCAGGTGTACCGACTTCGACTTCCTTCACCTTGAATTCAGGCAAGCCTTCCTTATTGACTTTCTTCATCTGTGCAAAGTAGCTTGGCGGCTCTGGCTGGTCACTTGTCAGTTCCTTGATGAAGGCATCTTTGTCTTCGTATTCGAACACCCAGTTGTTTTTGCGCTCATATCCAAGAGTGGACAATGGTACTGCGCCAAGGGATTTACCGCAAGCACTGCCTGCACCGTGGCCAGGCCACACTTGCATATAGTCAGGATAGTCATTCATCTTATTGAGGGAATCGAACATCGCATTCGCGCCTTCTTCGGTTGTACCTTCCATTTTTGCAGCTTCTTCGAGCAGGTCTGGCCGGCCGATGTCACCAACGAAGATGAAGTCACCAGTGAAGATGCCCATAGGCTCATCACTGCCGCCTCCACGATCGGTCAGGACAAATGAAATGCTTTCTGGAGTATGACCTGGCGTGTGGATGACTTTCAGCTCAACATTGCCGACATTGATGATGTCACCGTCTTTGAGGTAGACGGTATCTTCTGGCATATTTTCGTATTTCCAGTTTTCGTCACCTTCATCAGATACGTATGCTGTCGCATTGAAGTGTTTTGCAGCATCGCGAAGACCGGAAGCGAAGTCCGCGTGGATATGCGTTTCCGTCACTTGAGTAATATTGAAACCTTCTGCTTCAGCTACTTCTTCATACTCATCAATCACTCTTTTTGGGTCGATGATGATCGCTTCCTGTGTCTTTTGACAAGCTACCATATAAGAAGTTTGTGCAAGTTTTTTATCGAAGAATTGTTTAAAGAACATTTGAATACACTCCTTGAAATTTTGATTGGTTAGTGTGGATGCTTAGGGCAACCTGTCCAATTATATGAACAGGTTCAAGTTGCCGTTTTCTGCATCGCCGAGGTAGGTGCCTACGCCGCCGAAATTGACGTTAGGAAGAAGCTCATCTTCGTCAATGGCCATGATATCCATGCTCATTGTGCAGGCTACCATTTTGACGCCGAGTTTATCTGCCTTTTCAATCATTTCAGTAAGCGCGTCTACCTTTTTCTTCTTCATTACATATTGGATCATTTTGGATCCGAGACCGAACATGTTCATGTTGGAAATCGGAAGTTTAGAGGCGGATTTTGGCATCATCATGCTGAACGCCTTATCCAGACCGGATTTA
This sequence comes from Salinicoccus roseus, assembly GCF_003814515.1. Lineage (NCBI taxonomy): Bacteria > Bacillati > Bacillota > Bacilli > Caryophanales > Staphylococcaceae > Salinicoccus > Salinicoccus roseus. The sequence goes on along the minus strand of NZ_RKQJ01000004.1, from coordinate 143,161 downwards.
TTCTTTTTCGGTGCATTCGGGTCCTTGATGACATTGAGGCCCCAGAAAGTGAAGAACATAGTGACATCTTTGCCCATGCTTTTTGCACCGGTGGCGATGATGAATGAAGCTAGTGCCTTATCCATATCCCCGCTGAATACGACCATCGTTGCGCCATCTTTCGTTTCGACCATCTGATGACCTTCTCCGGCAGCCTTGGCCTGTGGTGCATTCTTCTGCATCACTACTACAACCTTATCTTCTGATTTTTCATTTTTAAGAATGGAATTTCCAGTCTTGCGTGCCCATGCTTCGACATCTGTGCAGAATCCGAAGTCTGTAACCGTGATTTCCATCTGTTGTCCCGGCTCCAGCTCTCCCATCACTTCATTAACCTTAAGGAGAGGGCCTGGACATTGGAGCCCACTTGCTTCGACCTTTACCCGGTTTGGATCAATTTCAACATTTGCAGTTGATGCCTCTGAAGTTTCGCCTGCTTTGCCTGCACTGTCGTATTTCCCTGTATATGCTGAATAGCCCTCTTCAAGGTTCACTGCGTCGAAACCATTGCGTTTCAGTATTTCAACTGCATTTGCACCGCGTTTTCCGCGCTGGCAGTATACATGGATCTTTCTGTCCTTTGGAAGTTCTTCGAGGCGTTCTTCAATTTCATTTACGGATACATTGTCTGCCTCAGCAATGTGTCCCATTTCATATTCGAAAGGTTCCCTTACATCCAATAGATATTCATTTGCTTCGACCACCTGGTCGGCGTCATTGATGTGGTACTTTGTTTGCGTGTTACTCATATTGCTAAATCATCCTCCTGTTTTTAATACCTGTAGGGGTATAATAACAATGCTTTTTCAATTTGTCAAATACCTATAGGGGTATTTTTTTAAATAAATAAAAACAGATGGGATCATCTGCTCTTATTAAGTAATTCAACTGCTTCTTTGACAAGTTCGTCTGTATCTTCATCCGGATTGTTCATGGTTTCCCTCACGCACTGGACAAGATTTTCACTGACGATGACGTTCATTGTACGATTGAGTGCACTTTTCGCCGCGCTCAATTGGGTGACGACATCTTTGCAGTCCTTGCCTTCCTCAATCATTTTCAGTGCACCGTTGATTTGGCCCTGAAGACGATTAATGCGATTGATTACAGCTTTATCGTAGACCGTCTGTTCTTCTAATGTAGCCAACAACATCACCTTCTTTATTTGATATATGAACATTATAAAGGGTGAAATTGCATTTGTCAAATACCCCTATAGGTATATGAGCTTAAGTTTTATCTCTTCCTTATATACCCGGGCACGTATAGATTACACATCAAAAAAGAGCAACTGTGAAGTTGCTCTCCTAATAGACGTCGCCGCAGGTTACAGCGAGCAGTGCTTTAATTGTATGCATTCTGTTCTCAGCCTGATCGAAGACCTTCGAATAGCTGCTCCTGAATACTTCGTCGGTCACCTCTAGTCCATCCACCCCGAATTTTTCATAGGCAAGTTTGCCCACATCGGTGGTTGTATCATGAATTGCAGGCAGACAATGGAGGAAAATGGTATTTTCCTTTCCAGTCATATCCATCATCTGCTGGTTGACCTGGTATGGATGGAGAAGTTCATAGCGTTCCTCCAGTGCATCTTCTTCTCCCATGGAACACCAGACATCGGTGTATATGACGTCACTTCCATGGACACCCTTTTCAACATCTGAAGTGATCAGGGACCGGCTTCCCGACTGCTGCTGAAGCTCTTTAGCCAATTTTTGAACTGAAAGTGCAGGCTGCAGGGACTCGGGTGCTACAATATTGATGTTCACTCCGAGGATCGCCCCGGTCACGAGAAGGGAGTGGGACATATTATTCCTGCCATCCCCTACAAAAGTGACTGTCTTTCCATGGTAGGTACCGAGGTGTTCCTTTATTGTCAGAAAATCAGCCAGCATCTGGGTGGGGTGCCACTCGTTTGTGAGGGCGTTCCACACTGGTACGCCGGCATGCGTACCGAGTTCCTCTACGGTCGACTGTTCAAATCCTCTGAAGGCGATGCCGTCAAACATCGATCCCAGCACTTTCGCCGTATCTTCCACGGATTCCTTGGCCCCGAGCTGCATATCGTTCTTGCTTAAGTATTCCACGTTTGCCCCGAGTTTGCTCGCTGCTACAGTAAAGGCTGAGCGCGTACGCGTCGACTGCTTCTCGAAGATGAGTGCGATGTGCTTGCCGCTCATGAAGCGCTGGGGGATGCCATGCTTCTCCTTTGTCTTCAAGTGTTCTGCAAAGTTGATCAGTGTCTCCAGCTGATCTTTATCGAAGTCATATTCCTTCAAAAAATTCTTGCCATAAAAATTGATGAGTTTTAGTTGCTTCGCCGCCCCAAGTAATCATCTCCCTGAAAAGTATTTAACGCCAATTATACATTAATATAGCCAAAAAGCAAATAATTATTTAAAATAATGCATAAATTCATATAAATATTCACTACATGTTATATTTCTTACGTACCTTGACTTTAGAAGGAAAATGGCATAAACTACCCAATGGCGAACTTAACAAAGCTATTTATGAAAAACATTCGTTTTATGAGGAGAATTTTAATGGAAAATGTATTTGATTATGAAGATATCCAGTTGATTCCGAATAAATGTATAGTAGACAGCCGGTCAGAATGTGATACATCTGTAACGCTCGGAAGGCATTCATTTAAACTGCCTGTCGTTCCTGCCAACATGCAGACGATCATTGACGAGAGAATTGCACTCAAATTGGCGCAGGAAGGCTATTTCTATATCATGCACCGTTTCGATCCAGAGAAACGCATGGACTTCGTCAAAATGATGAAAGGGAAAGGATTGATCACTTCCATCAGTGTCGGTGTAAAGGAAGAAGAATTTGATTTTGTCGATCAGTTGAAAAATGAAGCGCTTGTCCCTGACTACATTACGATCGACATCGCCCATGGGCATTCCAACAGTGTCATAGGGATGATCAAGTATATCAAGACGCATCTGCCTGAATCTTTCCTTATTGCTGGTAATGTAGGTACACCTGAAGCAGTTCGAGAACTTGAGCACGCAGGGGCAGATGCTACAAAAGTAGGTATCGGACCCGGCAAAGTATGCATCACGAAAATAAAAACAGGCTTCGGTACAGGAGGGTGGCAGCTTGCTGCTCTGAGATGGTGCGCAAAGGCGGCTTCAAAACCCATTATCGCCGACGGCGGTATAAGGACGCACGGTGACATTGCAAAATCCGTGCGCTTTGGCGCCTCTATGGTGATGATTGGTTCGCTGTTTGCAGGGCATGAGGAATCACCGGGAGAAACTGTGGAGAAGGACGGCAAGAAATATAAGGAATATTTCGGTTCTGCTTCAGAGTTCCAGAAGGGCGAAAAGAAGAATGTGGAAGGCAAGAAGATGTATGTTGAGTATAAAGGACCGCTGCGCCATACATTGAAGGAAATGGAGCAGGATCTGCAATCCTCCATCTCCTATGCTGGAGGTGATCGGTTGGATGCAATCCGTACCGTCGATTATGTAATGGTCAAAAATTCAATCTTCAATGGAGATAATGTTTACTGATTTTTAAAATCTCACAACTATTTGAATCACCCCCGATCGTTGGTCAGTACTCAACGAACGGGGGTGATCTTTAGTATGAAGATTATTCTGATTCCGGCATTTCGAGGTTGTGGAGATCATGATATCTGCGCCTGGCTTCCACCATCATTTCCTGCATTGTTTCCACGTCCTCCGTTTCTATTGCATCTTTCAAAAGATCCATCTGTGACTTGAAACGGTCGATGTGGTCAATCAGATAATCCTTATTCATTACAAATAGTTCCGGCCACAAATTTTCATTGATGTTGGTGATGCGCGTCAAATCCCTGTAACTGTCGCCTGTATACTGTTTTGTATTCCTCTCTACATCATCGCTGTTGATGAGGGAGAGGGCGATGACGTGTGTCAACTGGCTTGTAAACCCGATGACGTCATCGTGGAATTCGGGAGTTACAGAGGAGACATTTTTGAAACCCATCCTTTTGATGAGGGAAGTCATAAGTTCGACATTGTCGTCCCTGTTCCTGTCTGTCAATGTAAATAGATAATTTGCGCCCTTGAACACTTCAGCGCTGGAATATTTCAGTCCCCTGTTTTCTCTGCCGGCCATCGGATGACCGAAGACGAAGTCTGCAGATTCAGGCAGAAGCGGTTCGATCTGTCCTATTATCGAACGTTTTACTCCGGTGACATCCGTCAGGATGACGTTCTCCTTCAGAAGAGGTATGTATTTTTCCACTAATGATTTCAGTATGAGTGGATATACTGAAAAAATAATCAGGTCTGCGCGGGGAATTATTTTCTCCGGATCGGTGAACCCCTGCCGGATGATGCCTTCATGTTCGGCATGCTCCAGTGTATCTTCGTCTACGTCAATTGCGTATACAGTGTGTTCGCGGGCGTTTTCCCTCAAGGATAATGCGAACGAGCCGCCAATGTTTCCGAGGCCTACTATGACAATGTTCATTCCTATACCTCCACTTTCATTCATATTAGAGTAGTATAAACGGAAATAAATGTTTAAGCAATATAGACATTTCTGATAATTCTGTATTGACAAAATAATATTAGGGGGATATAATGACTCTCAACACATCTCAAAAGAGGCGATTATATGTTACACATTAAACAACAACAGCATAATCGATTTTACTTTAGCTATTTTTGATACCGTTTGTACCCATCATTGCGTACAAACGTAAAACAAATTTGTTTGTATCAGTGATGGCTAAAGCATTTTGTGATGTCTAGCCATTTATATAAATAAGTGGCTAGGGTTCAGGTATATCATTTTATCAAATTCCACCGCCACTTATTTATACAATGAGTGGCGGTTTTATTTATACAAATTCTATTGGGAGGTCTTTATTATGATAATTCATGTTGCGCATGGTTCAAAAGAGAAGGAGATTCAGGAGCTGGTCAAGAATATAGAAGCAGCTGGTTTCGGGGTGAACCGTTCGGATGGCAAGAACCGGACTGTGATCGGGTTGATCGGTGATACTTCAAGAGTGACTGAGAACGATTTCGCGAAATACAAGATAGTGGATGGCGTACACCGCATCCAGGCACCCTACAAAAAGGCGAACAGACAGTTCCACGAGGACGATAGTGTGATTGACATCGATGGTGTCAAAGTAGGCGCAGAAAACTTCCTGGTATGTGCAGGGCCATGTTCTGTTGAAAACGAGGACGATATGGTGGCGCTCGGCAAGAAGCTTAAAGCCGCAGGTGCAAACACTTTCCGCGGCGGTGCTTTCAAGCCAAGAACATCTCCATACGCTTTCCAGGGGCTCGGTCTCGAGGGGCTGCGCATCCTTAATGTAGTAAAGGAAGAAACAGGACTTCCAATCGTATCCGAGTTGATGTCTACAGACTACATCGATGAATTCGTCGAATCTGTCGACGTCATCCAGGTGGGCGCCCGTAACATGCAGAACTTCGATCTGCTCAAAGCAATCGGTGAAACGGATAAGCCGGTACTTCTCAAGCGTGGCATGTCTGCAACGATGAAAGAGTGGTTGATGTCTGCAGAATACGTCATGGCCGGGGGCAATGACAACGTCATCTTCTGTGAAAGGGGCATCCGCACTTTCGAGACTGCCACCCGCAACACACTCGATCTTCAAGCTGTACCGGTCATCCAGAAGGAGTCCCACCTGCCTATCGTCATCGATCCAAGTCACGCAGCAGGTGTAAGGCACATCATCCCGTCCATGGCCAAAGCGGCAGTAATGTCTGGAGCGAACGGCCTCCAGATAGAAGTACACGAAGACCCTGAAAATGCATGGAGTGATGGACAGCAGTGCCTGACTCCTGATGAGTTTGCAGAACTGATGCAGACGATCGATATGCTGCTTGAGATAGAAAAGAAGACAGCGACAGGAAAGCAGATCGTCCAGCAATAAATCCAGGTTAAGGAGGGATGACCATGAATGAACATGAAAAATTGAGGCGTAGAATCGACGAGCTGGATGCAGAACTGATTGCGTTATTTGAAGCAAGAATGGAAGTTGCAGGCCGTATTGCAGAATACAAGATGGAAAATGACATTCCCGTATTTGATGAAACGCGGGAAGAGCAGGTCATTTGTAAAAATGTAGGAAGATTACAGGATCAGAGCTTGGAGGTTTATGCCGCTTCATTTTTCAGCCACCTCATGGCACTCTCCAGAAAGCGGCAACATGAAAACCTGAAGAATTACCCACTCTCCCATAAACTATAAAAAATAGCCTGCGATATTATCGCAGGCTATTTTAATTCTGTCAGGTCATAGTAGGTATTCTGATAAGTTTCGTTGATCCAGTTGCTGAAAAGGAGATGGCCATGGCTTTTCCAGCTGAATATTGGAGCCGCCGTCGGATTATCTTCAGGGAAGTAGTTGTGTGGGATGGCAATCTCACGGCCGCTGGCCAGATCGCGGTCATATTCATTCTTTAGTGTGTCCCTTTCATATTCCAGATGGCCAAATATGAACAGATCCCGCTGATCCTCTGTACTCAGGATGTCCGGGCCGAATTGAGGATGTGAGGTGAGGACTTTCAATTCCTCAGTGCCATCTATCGCATCCATATCCACCTGGGTGTGACGTGACTGGGGCACCTGATACACATCATCAAACCCTCTGAGAAGGGGATGGGTCGGCATCAGGTTATTATAGTCGAAGACGCCGAACAACTTGGTGGGCAGAATTGATTTCTGTATGCCAAAGTAGTGGTTCAAGGCGAATTGGGCGCCCCAACAGATGAAGAATCTGGAGAAGACGTGGGTTCTTGACCACTCGATGATGTCACGCAGTTCTTCGATGTAATCGACTTGATCAAAATCGAGCTTCTCCACTGGTGCACCTGTGACGATCATGCCATCATAACGCCGGTTGCGTACCTCTTCCAAATTGTGGTAGTACTTCTGAAGGTGGCTGGTCGGCGTATTTTTGCTGTGGTGTGTGGTCATATACATAAAATCGATATCTATCTGCAACGGTGTATTGCCCAGAAGGCGCAAAAGATGAAGTTCCGTTTCCTCTTTTTTAGGCATCAGGTTCAAAATCAACATACGCAGCGGACGTATATCCTGTGTATGCGCACGGGTCGCTTCTATTGTATATACATTTTCCTTATGGAGGCGCTCCCGTACCGGGAGGCCTTCAATGATTTTTATAGGCATTTAAATCGCATCCAGACCTTTTTTTAGATCGTCTATGATGTCATCCACATGCTCCAATCCGACAGACAGACGGATCATTTCCGGTCTTACCCCCCCTGCCAACTGCTCATCTTCCTTAAGCTGGGAATGGGTGGTGGAAGCGGGATGGATGACGAGTGACTTGGCATCCCCGACATTCGCAAGCAGTGAGAAGAGTTCGAGGGATTCTATGAACGTCTTTCCGGCTTCATATCCGCCTTTGACACCGAATGTAAATATGGAAGAAGCACCTTTCGGCAGGTATTTCTTCTGGAGCTCATGATACTCGCTGGATTCGAGGCCAGCATAGTCGACCCATTCCACTTTATCGTGGTTTTCCAGGAATTCTGCAACGGCCTTTGCATTCTCCACGTGCCTTTCCATCCGGAGTGATAATGTTTCGATTCCTTGCGTGAGCAGGAATGCATTGAATGGAGAAAGTGCTGCTCCGGTGTCCCTGAGCAGGGTAGTACGGATCTTGAACGCATAGGCAGCTGGGCCGAATGCCTCAGTGAAGACAAGGTCGTGATAGGAAGCATCCGGCTCCGTCAGTCCAGGGAATTTTCCGTTATCCCAGTTGAAGTTTCCGCCATCAACGATTACACCTCCGATGGAAGTGCCATGGCCGCCAAGGAATTTTGTGGCCGAATGGACGACTACATGTGCGCCGTGCTCGATTGGACGGCAGAGGTACGGAGTGGCGAATGTGTTATCCACGATAAGTGGTATACCATTATCCTCCGCGATTTTCGCTAATGCCTCCAAATCTTCCACGTTGCCTTCCGGATTGCCGATGGTCTCTACAAAGATCGCTTTGGTGTTCTCCTTGATTTCACGTGAAACGTTCTCAGGATCTTTCGCATCGACAAGACTCGTCTCGATACCGAACTTTTTGAATGTATGGGTGAACAGTGTGTGAGTACCCCCATATAGGCTGGCAGAGGAGACGATATGATCCCCGGCATTTGCTATAACCTGTATGGCGTATGTAATGGCAGCCATGCCGGATGCAACGCCAAGGCCGGCAACTCCACCTTCGAGTTCTGCAACACGCGTCTCCAAAGCGGCAGTCGTTGGATTCATGATACGGGTATAGATGTTGCCTACATCTTGCAGGCCGAATAGTTCTGCAGCATGCTTAGTATCGTCGAATACATAGGAAGTCGTCTGATAGATGGGAAGCGCGCGTGAATTTGTGGTAGGGTCCACTTCTTGTCCGGCATGAAGCTGTTTAGTTTCGAAGCGATGATTCTCTGTCATTGTTTCATTCCTCCAGTAATATATTATAAAAAAGAGCCTGCCCAAAGATTAAGGGAGACTCTCGAGTCACTCATCTTTCAGGAACGTACCTGTTGGATTTAGCACCTTACTTAAAAGGTTGCCGGGCTTCGCAGGGCCAATCCCTCCACCACTCTGGATAAGCAAATATTTGATTAGGGACTATGTTACTATAATGGAGGACAATTTGTCAAACACTTTTAAAAATTTAAATAATGGAGAGGAGGAGAGGATATGATCGATTTCCTGGTCATCATTCTGATGGTCATAGCTCTTGTGCTTTTCGTTTTGAGCCGTTATCAACTAGGCAGGACGACAAAAAGCATGGCCGCCCATAATTATGCTCAAGAACTGTATAACCGAGTTTCAAAAGCGCATGGGGCGGGGAAGACGAAAGAGGAGATTATTGCAATGATGAAGAAGGACTATGGACTCGATGAGGATGAAGCGGAATACATATATCATCGGACACCAGATATCCAGAAGGAGGATAAATCATGAAAATCGTAAAGCCTGAAGCGTTGAACTATGGAAGTGGCCCCAGGGCAGTCATGCTGCTCCATTCCTTCACCGGAACGGTCAGGGACATGAAGCCGTTGGCCCAGCACCTTGAGCAGCACGAATATACCGTCCATGTACCAAGCTTCGAGGGACATGGCATGGGACCGGAGGTACTTGTACAGAGCAGCCCTGAAGATTGGTGGAAAAATGTATTGGATGGATATGATCAGCTCAAGGATCAAGGGCATGAAAGCATAGCAGTCGGCGGTGTTTCCCTGGGCGGTGTGCTCGCCCTCAGGGCAGCCGAGGAACTCGACAGCATCAATGGCATTGTGGCCATGTCTGTGCCCCAGGGCAGAGATGTTGGGGATATAAATAGAAGAGTCCTGAACTATACGAGGAACTTCCTGAAGTTTACTGGGGAAGATGATGAAAAGATCATGGAGAGGGTCCAGTACTACAAGGACAATCCGATGGAAAGCCTGGATGACTTCCGGAAGCTGATCGACGAAGTACATGGGAATCTTGGAGATATTGGTGTTCCGGCAGCAGTCAAGTATGGAGGGAAGGATGCGGAAGCATACATGGACAGTGCGAAACATATATATGATGGCATTGGCCATAATGAAAAGACATTGCAGTCCTATGCGGACACCGGCCACCTGATGACGAGGGGCGGAGATCAGCAAGCGCTTTTTGAGGATACCCGGAAGTTCTTCGATTCGCTCGACTGGCAGTGACGAAGATAAAATGATGGGAGAAGGTCTTTCTTCATTTGCCAACCTTCTTCAATAAGTTTAATATGAAGTTATTGTTTTTAAAATATTAAGATAATTCGGAGTGGTCAAATTGCAGAATTTCAGACAAGCCTTGAAGATAGGCTTTGCCTATACAGGTGTAGTAGTTGGAGCGGGGTTCTCCACCGGACAGGAGATACTCCAGTTTTTCACAAATAATGGTGCAGTGAGCATCTTTGCGATATTATTGTCAGGTCTTTTGATACTTTTTACTGGTAAATGGACGGCGGATGTCGGTTTCGACATCAAGGCGGAGTCCCATGTGGATTCCCTCCTGAACATGTTCGGGAATATATTCGGACGGATCATCGACATTGTGCTTGCGTTCTTCCTGTATGGAGTAGCCGTCATCATGTTTGCCGGCGCAGGCTCGACCTTCTATGAAAGTTTTGGTGTAGCACCATGGATCGGGTCGCTCATACTGATTATCGGCGTCTATATCACATTGAATATGGGCTTCAACCGGATTGTCCTGGCTCTCGGAGCCATCACGCCGTACTTGCTTGCACTTGTGGTGATCATTGCTGTCGTCAATTTCCTGAGTCCAGCTGTATCACTTGGTGAAGTGGATCAACATGCCCAACCTTCTGAAACGACGTTCGGGCCGTGGTGGTGGGATGCCATTACATATAGCGGCTTTACGATTGCGGTAGCCTTCAGCTTCCTTACGATGATGGGTTCTGATTCAAGTTCAAGGAAAGTAGCTGGCTGGGGCGGCATGATAGGGAGCATCATCATCATTCTGCTCATGTTCCTCATTAATAATGGCCTGTTGGCCCGTATGGACCAGGTGAATGAATTTGAACTGCCGATGCTGCTTCTGGCCAACGAAATCCATCCGATACTCGGCTTCCTGCTCTCGATAGCGATGCTGCTTGTCATCTACAATACAGCTGTCGGCATGCTGTACCCGTTTCTTGTCAGGTTCAGCCAACCGAAAAGCCGTCGCTACAATATCCTGCTGCCGAGTGCGCTGATTCTCGGCTACTTCCTCAGCTTTGTAGGTTTTGCCGACCTTGTGGGGACTGTCTATCCGGTGATGGGCTATGTAGGATTACTGCTCGGTTTGGCGATGTTCTTCAAATGGATTAAACTTATGATGGCAAAGAAAGCTCCTCAATGATGAGGAGCTTTCTTCATTTTCCACCCTTTCCTATGATGAAGACGTTCATATTGGAGAGGACATCAATTGTCTTATCATGAAGTGTCCTGTCAGTACTGGCTGCTAGATCTTTGTTGAGTGTGATGTCTGCCTGGGGAAAAATATTCTGGATGACCATGATGTTTGCAAGTACGCAGACATTCGTCTCAGCACCGACAAATTCCACGGTGCGGTTGGTCTCTACTTCATCGCCATACTTCTTCTGGATTTTTCGCGCTTCTTCAGGAGGAATGCCGTAGAACGTCTTTACATATTCATCTCCGTGGTCTTCGAGCAGCTGGCGGAACTGCGGAAAGATTTCCTCATCGAAGCGGATGCTTTCCAGGCTCCGCTTCTCCTGTTCAAATTCCGGATAGAGATTGCGGGTATAGAGAACGGACTCGCCCTCATCTATAGCCTGTCGTATACGCGACTCGATGCCATCCCGCACTTCTTTAGTGGATTCTGCGTACCCTGTGCCATTTTCATCAAATATATCATTTTGAAGATCTATTGCAATGAGCATTCAATCTACTCCTTTATAGTGAAGGTTCATGATATTCATTTACCCATTTGCCGTGCCTTCATACCGTCTCCCTTGAAAATCCTCTTCATTTTAGTTACCATGCAGGTAATCATATAAAAGTCGCCTAGGGTTCCGTCATCTGACGATGGGTCTGGTCCGAGAGGTGGCGCATGAAGTTTATTCATGACACGGAAGGATAAAAGCCTGGGAGAAGATACCATTCTCTTTCAGGCTTTTTTTATATTACAGGAGGTAGGAAATGACTAGGCAATGGATTAAAGTTGTAATCGCCAGTGTTTTTGAAGTGGGCTGGGTTGTCGGTCTCACCCATTCGACGACATGGTATGAATGGGGAGCCACCCTGATCGCGATATTTTTAAGTTTCTATCTGATGATTGATGCAGGCAAATATCTGCCGGTAGGTACCGTATATGCCGTCTTTGTTGGTCTGGGGGCATTCGGCACCGTTTTTTCTGAGATCATTCTTTTTGGTGAACCATTTGTACCCATAAAGATCGTTCTGATTTCGCTTATACTTTTTGGAGTGATCGGATTGAAAGTGGTTACCGATGAAAATACTGATGGGGAGGCACGATGACTATGGCATGGATTTCGCTTATTGTAGCAGGGCTGTTCGAAGTGTGCGGCGTGCTTTCAATTAATAGGCTGCATCGGAACAAATCTCTATTCTCCCTCATACAGCTGCTGATATTTTTCGGCCTATCCTTCTTCTTTCTGTCGCTTGCGCTTGAAGTGCTGCCGATGGGTACGACCTATGCAGTATGGACAGGCATCGGAGCTTCTGGAGGAGCGTTGCTGGGAATGGTTTTCTTCGGGGAATCGAAAGACTGGAAGCGGATCTTCTTCATCATGCTCATCATCTTTGCCGTAGTCGGTCTGAAGTTGGTTTCCTGATACTCATCATGAAACTTCGTGTGGCTCAATGGCCGTTTCATTGAGCAGGCTGAGGAGGGCAAGTGTGCTGGCTGAATGGAAGCGCACTTCCGGTGTGAGGAGATAGAAGTATCTGTCGAGGTTCATGTCATTGTAATCGATGCGCTGTAAACGTCCTGTTTCAAGTTCATGCTGGACGGTGTGTCTTGACAGCACTGAAAGGCCGATGCCGCTTCCTACGGCGTTCTTTATTGCCTGGGTACTGCTTAAAGTGATTGTTTTAGGCTGTATATCAAGACGTTTGAAAACCTGTTCCTGGTAATGCCGGGTACCGGAGCCTTCTTCACGGATCAGCCAGGTTGCCGCATCCGGTTTTTTCAGGGAGGTGTCGGGAAAGGCAGCGTTGGCGACAATATACATGGAATCCTTGAGAAGATAGGTGACATTGACCCTGGAGTCGGCAATTTCATCTTCGATGATTCCTATATCAAGGTTGGAACTGTTTATGCCTTCCATGATGGATGCTGAATTGCTGATCTGCACTTCAGGTACCACCCCCGGATATTTTTCTACGAGCTTTGCGAGTATGGCGGGGAGTATGTACTCTCCATAAGTGTAGCTTGCACCGATCTTCACAGGACCTTTCGTTTCTTCCTGGAGGTCATGTATGAGATGGTGCATCCTCGACTCGATGGATAAAGCTTCTTTGGCATGATGATAATATATCTCTCCAGCTGGGTTCAGACGTATCCCGCGGGTGGAGCGTTCAATTAAAGTGATATCAAGCTCCTCTTCGAGTTGCTTGATATATCCTGATACTGCGGGCTGTGTCATATGGAGCATATGCGCTGCCCGTGTGAAGCTGCCTTCCTCCACGACTGATACGAATACCTTCGCTACTTGAGTGATCATATTTAATCCTCCATAACCTATTGGTTATAATTAACATAATTATATACTATTTCACTTATGTCTCCCACCATTCTATCATTGAGGTGGGAGGCGAATAATATGAGAGCTGAAAAGCTGCAATTCTGGTACGGTATTCTTTTTACATTATTCATAGCAGTCATCAGCTTTGGAATCGCCCAGTTGCCGGGGTTCACCTATATTGGTCCGCTGGCGACGGCAATCATTCTTGCGTTCATATACAGACAAATTTTCGGATACCCAGATAGGCTGAGGTCAGGTATCCAATTTTCAGCGAAAGTGCTGTTGCGCGCTGCAATCATTTTATATGGGCTCAAACTCAATATAGATACGGTATTCACCGAAGGTCTGCCGCTTTTGATGAAATCAGCAATCGTCATTGCTCTGGCAATCCTTCTATCATATGCATTGGCGAAAATATTCAAAACCGACATGACCCTGTCCATGCTGCTTGGTGTGGGGACGGGGGTTTGCGGAGCTGCTGCCATTGCTGCGGTTGCGCCGATAATCAAAGCGAAGGATGAGGATACGGCGGTCAGTGTAGGCATCATTGCCCTGCTGGGTACAGTGTTCTCCATATTTTATCTCATCATCCGTCCTTATCTGCCCATCGGTGATGTTGCATATGGGGTATGGTCTGGGCTCAGTCTGCATGAACTTGCACATGTCGCGCTTGCTGCAGAACCAGCAGGTGAAGAAGCATTGGCATTTGCACTCCTTGCAAAGCTTTCAAGGGTATTTCTGCTCGTACCCCTATGCTTCATCTTCATCTGGTATATGAGAAGAAAACAGAGCAGGACAGGAGAGGCCAAGGTGGCTTTTCCATATTTTCTCATCGGCTTCATTTTGATGAGCCTGTTGAACAGCTATGTACTTGGAAACGGAGTGGTACTGTCGGAAGGCACTATGGATCTTATTTCCAACTTGACTACACTGCTCCTGACGATGGCTATGATTGCACTTGGGCTGAACATCAACATGAAGGATATGGCAGGCCGGACACTGAGACCCTTCGCCATCATCTTCTTTGTTTCCATATTGATTTCAGTAATGGTATACATTATAAAATAAAGCCGTTTCCCGAGGGAACGGCTTTATTTTAGGAAAGATATTGTTCAATGCTGTCATTATTTGTAACGATCAGGAAGACTTTCCCTTCATCCATCTCGCTTTCAAAGCTTTCCGCTTCGGACTCTGAAAAGCCAAGGTTCTGCAACTGTTTACGGAGCAGGTCGCCTTTTTTCTCGAAGGTCGATTTCACTGCTTCACCAATGCCCATTTCACTCAGCCCCACTGTGCTGGCACCAGCGTTGTCTGCAATGCGTTTAGTACGGTCATCATCGTGGGAGATGACATAGATATCGTCTGCTTTGACATCTTTGGAAGTAAGTTTACTAATATCATCTTGGAGTGCTTCATCATTCGTATACGGTTTAATGAATGGTTTCATGATATATGATTCCTCCTGAATGTAATGATATTAACGATCCACAGGAATGATTCCCTTTGTTGATGCAATTAAACATCGTCGTATTGACAAATGCCGCCAAAGTATTTAGTATTGCGATGTTGTAAAACTATAATGTTCGGAAGGTGACTCTATTTGAATGCGGTCCTGATAGCGGTTTTTATAATGATTTTATTAAGTCTCTTCAGATTGAATGTAGTATTGGCACTATTCATCGGCGCCCTGGCTGGTGGTGTGGTGGCAGGCATGGGATATGGTGAGGTCATCACCGTATTTACAGAAGGTATCGTAGGGGGTGCGGAAATTGCACTCAGTTATGCTCTGCTCGGCGGATTTGCTGCGCTTATCGCATACAGCGGCATTACAGAAGTGCTTGTGGGATTCATCATCAAGGCGTTGAAGAAGGAGCAGTCGAGGAAGGCAAGAATCATTGCGAAAGTCTCGATCATCATCGCCCTTCTTGCGGTATCGATCATGAGTCAGAACCTCATTCCGGTACATATTGCATTCATTCCGATACTCATTCCACCACTGCTCAGCCTGATGAATGAACTTGGTTTCGACCGGCGTCTCATTGCAGTGGTATTGACTTTCGGACTGACTTTCCCCTACGTCCTCTTTCCAATCGGTTTTGGACAGATATTCCAAAATACGATTGTGACGGGGTTCGAATCCGCAGGGATGGAGATTGCTTTCGGAGAAGTGGCGCCTGCACTCATCATTCCTGCAAGTGGATTTGTTGTCGGCCTGTTCCTGGCATTATTCTATTATAGGAAGAACCGCCGTTATGAAACGAGGGATATCGCCTCTGAAGGTGTTGCAGAGGTAAGTGTTAAAACAGTCTCCATTGCAGTGGCTGCAATCATTGCGACATTCGGGGTTCAGATCTTGACGGATTCGATGATTTTCGGTGCGTTGGCGGGAATCATGGTATTCTTCCTCTCCTTCCAGTTCAAGTGGAGCAGGCTGGATAATGAATTGGTCAACGGCATCAAGATGATGGCCTATATCGGCATCGTCATGCTGGCTGCCAACGGTTTTGCTGCCGTCATCTCAGAGACCGGACATGTGAGTCCGCTTGTCGATGGCATTGCGAACATCCTATCGGATCAGAAGATACTTGTAGTCATCTCCATGCTGTTTGTAGGCCTGGTGGTGACGATGGGGATAGGTTCCTCCTTCGCAACCATTCCGATCATTGCGAGCATATTCATACCAATGGGAATGGAGCTCGGTCTGTCGATACCTGCGATCATTGCAATCATCGGCACTGCAGGTGCACTGGGTGATGCCGGCTCACCTGCTTCCGACTCGACGCTTGGTCCTACGGCTGGTCTTGCCGCAGATGGACAGCATAATCATATATGGGATACTTGTGTCCCAACTTTCATATTCCTGAACATCCCGGTACTGATTGCAGGTTTCTTTGCAGGGATGATCCTATAACATTTAAAATCCATCCGGAGCCATGGCTCCGGATGGATTTATATCATCAAGAAAAGGTGAGTTTATGTATCATACAGATTCAAAACGTGAAATGTACAAGCAGTTCATCAGAATACTGTGGCCGATCATGATCACCCAGGTACTTCTATACTCAATGAATCTGATCGATACCATGATGTCCGGGAGGGCGGGAGTAGAGGATCTGGCTGGTGTGGCCATCGGATCCAGTTTCTGGGCGCCGGTTTCGACCGGCATCAACGGCATCCTTCTGGCAGTCACGGCCATCATTGCACAGCTTCTCGGTGCGGGCCAGAAGGACGCTGTACGCCATAACGTACAGCAGGCCATCTATATCGCAGCAGCACTCACTGTCCTGATCCTGTTGCTTGGTATATTTTTCCTGGATAATCTGCTTAATGTCATGGGGCTGGAGAACTCGGTCCACCATATCGCCTATCACTACCTTGTTGGACTAGCAACCGGTATACTGCCGTTATTCATGTTCAGCGTATTGCGTAATTTCATTGATGCACAGGGGTTCACAAGGATATCGCTATACGTTATAACAACGTCGTTGCCCCTGAATATATTCTTCAACTATACATTGATTTTTGGGAATTTCGGCTTCCCTGAACTTGGAGGCATCGGTGCAGGCTATGCGACAGCCATCACCTACTGGCTCATGTTCCTCCTCATCTCCCTCATGGTCTTGCGGGTGGCACCATTGAAGGAGTTCTACATATTCAGAGGATGGTCCCGGCCTTTGTTGCACACCCTGCGCCACCATTTGGCTGTAGGGGTTCCGATCGGTGTACTCATATTTGTAGAGACCAGCATCTTTTCTATGATGACCCTCCTCGTTGGAGTGATGTTTACAACAAATGTCATCGCAGCCAACCAGGTGGTACTCAATTTTACGACGATGCTTTTCATGCTGCCATTGAGTATATCCATGGCAATGACCATTGTGATTGGCTTCAGTGCCGGAGGCGGCAGGCATGAGGATGCAAGGCGTTATAAAATGATGGGAATCATTTCAAGTCTGGGCCTTGTGGGAATCGCATCCATATTCCTCTACTTTTTCAGGGAGCCGATTTCGTATTTGTATACGGATGATCCGGAAGTGGTGGCCGTTACAATGCCATTATTCCTTTTCGCCATCATCTATCAGTTCTCTGATGCCCTTCAGGCGACTTTTCAGGGGATACTGAGGGGATACAAGGATGTCGTAATCCCTTCAATGATCGCCATCGTTTCCTACTGGCTCATCGGCATGGTTTCAGGGTACCTCCTGGCCTCCCAAACAGATCTCGGGGTTTACGGCTTCTGGATCGGCATTTCCGTCGGCCTTACTTCTGCAGCCGTCGGCTTCCATATCCGATTGAAGTACATTGAATATAAAAATATGTTTAAGGTCTCCCAAAGTGCGCAATAGTTATACAAAAGCAACATGGAAGGGGAATATGAACATGCCAGATTTGAATAATCCAAAGCATAAATATTTTGAAGATAAATTCAGCAGACAGGAACAGGAATATCCGGGCGTCCAGAATGAAATGACACCGGTACCAGATTGTGGAGAAGAGTCCTATAAAGGCAGCGACAAGTTGACGGGAAGAAAGGCACTGGTCACCGGAGGGGATTCCGGAATCGGACGGGCAGCAGCGATTGCCTATGCCAAAGAGGGTGCGGACGTTGCAATCAACTACCTGCCTGATGAAGAATCCGATGCCCAGGAAGTCAAAGAGGTGATTGAGGCCGCAGGCAGGAAGGCTGTGCTTCTGCCTGGAGATCTGCGGGACGAATCATTTGCCAGACAGCTCGTCCATGACGCGGCAAAACAATTGGGCGGCCTGGATACCTTGGTCATGAATGCGGGTATGCAGCAATATATAAATGATATAAAAGGTCTGGAGACAAAGCAGCTTCAAGATACTTTCACCATCAATGTGTTCTCGAATGTATGGATGCTCCAGGAAGCATTGGATCATCTTCCCGAAGGTGGGAGTGTAATCATCACTACTTCCGTGCAGGCCTTCAGTCCAGCTTCGATACTGGCTGACTATGCCATGACAAAAAGTGCGCAGGTATCATTCATCGTTTCAATGGCTCAGGAGCTTGGAGAGAAGGGTATACGCGTAAATGGTGTAGCGCCGGGACCGGTATGGACGGCCCTGCAGATTTCAGGCGGCCAGCCGCCGGAAAACATCCCGGAATTTGGCCAGAATACGCCGCTTCAGCGTGCAGGTCAGCCGGTTGAACTGTCCGACACCTATGTATTGCTCGCTTCAGATAGTGGCAGCTATATCACCGGTCAGGTATTCGGTGTGACCGGCGGCATGCCGATCAATATGTAGATGGTAATATACTGAAGAAACAACCAGCCCCCATTGGGACGTTAACGTCCCAATGGGGGCTTTTTGGATTACTTCCAAAGGTATTTAAGCATCTTACCGAAAAGCTTTGCATTCGGATATCTGAAGGGTAAATCGAAGCAGGTGGTCTGATGGAGGATACTCTTTTCATGGGTGAAGGTATCGAATGAATATTTGCCGTGGTATTTCCCCATCCCGCTGTTGCCGCGGCCACCGAAGGGGAGGTGGGGATTTGCGAGGTGGAAGATGGTATCATTTACAGCACCTCCACCGAATGGTACTGCCTTGATGACACTGGCGGCTTCGGATTTCTTATCTGTAAATACATAGAGCGCCAACGGGTCGGGCAGATCCCTGACATCCAGAATTGCTTTGTCCAGGGAAGTGAAGCTGAGTACGGGAAGCACAGGACCGAAGATCTCCTCCTGCATCGCATCATGACCGAAATCCGCGTTATCGATGATGGTCGGCTCTATAGTGAGGGTGGATGGATCTGTATGGCCGCCATGGACCACGTCCCCGTGAATCAAGGCTCCGATGCGTTCAAAATGCTTTTGGTTGACTATTCTCATATATTTGCCGTCCCTTACATCCTCCTCATAGAATTTATGGGCATAATATTTCATATGTCGGAGCAATTCCTCCTTTATCGAGGCGTCTGCATAGACGAAATCTGGCGCCACACAAGTCTGTCCTGCATTGATGAATTTTCCCCAGACAATCCGTTTGGCTGCAAGTTTTACATCAGCATTTCTCGTCACTATGGCAGGTGATTTTCCTCCAAGCTCAAGGGTGACGGGAGTAAGGTGCTGTGCAGCACTCTCCATGACGATTCTTCCCACATGGGAACTGCCTGTATAGAATATATAGTTGAATGGAAGGGTAAGCAGGCTCTGGTTGGTCTCAATGCCACCCTCTACAGCAGTGATATACTTTTCGGGAAAAGCAAAAGATATGATATCGCTGATTACACGGCTTACAGCCGGAGTATGTTCCGAAGGCTTGAGGATTGCGGTATTCCCTGCACTGATCGCCCCGATCAGTGGTGCAACCGTCAGGTTGAATGGATAATTCCAAGGGGCGATGATGAGCGTAACGCCGTAAGGTTCCTTATAGATTCTGGAAGTGGAACCGATATGTGTGACCGGCGTCTTCACCTTTTCTGTTTCTGCCCACACTTTCAGGTGCTTTATAGTAAAGTTGATATCGTTATAGGCATAACCGATTTCTGTAAGATATGCTTCAGCCTCACCTTTGTTGAAGTCTTCCTTCATGGCATCAAGGAGAGCTGCCTCGTAGTACTGTATGCTTCTTTTGAGCTGTTTGAGTGCGTTGATTCTGAACGGGATGCTTCTTGTACTTTCAGACTGATAAAACTGCTTCTGTCTATTGAATAATGATTCATACATATCTGTCTTCACTCCTTATTTATGTATATACCCGGATTTGTGAGGAACATGTAGCCCCATCATCTAATAGGATACATTTAATCTTGCATTGTTATTGGCTCTTTGATTTAGCCAATACTATTTTAAGAAATAATAAACTTTTATATTATTTGTGTAAAAATGATTGCTTTTTATCCAAATGGGACTATACTTAATTTACTACATGAAAAAGGTGATCATATGGAGACGAAATTAAAAATATTGGAAGGCAGACTGACAGCCTACCAATTGAGTGAAGCCCTTGGCATACCGATTGAAATGGCACAGAATCTCCTTACCAATGAAATTGCAGTCGAGCAGCTCGACGAAGCGGTTAAAGCAAAGATCACTGTATTGGAAAGTGCACTGTTTTCCTGATACTCCTGTAGTGTTAGACTATACATCTCCCGTTCATTTCGCGGGAAACTGTTTAAATGCAATTCACATTCATTGTTTAATCTTCCTCTTGTGATATAATTGAATTCAATTAGTTGATTGAGGAAGGTGAAGGCATGGATATTGGTATGAATTTTGATTTAATGACTGAAAAGCTGACAGCTTACCAGATAAGCAGAGCTGTCGATATTTCCATTGATCAGGCTCAATCAATTATAGACGGACAGGCTGACTTAGACGACCTGGACCAAGAGACGATAGATAAGCTTAAAAATTTAAATGATAAATTGATGAACTGAGGTAGGCATAAGCCGATCTCAGTTATTTTATACGACTTTTGGCGGTTTAATTCGAAAGATGCAGATGATAACATATTATACACGTTTAAATATATGTATAAAGGAGCCTTTCCAATGAAATTGTTGATACTTTCAGGAAGTGCTTTTCCAGATTCCCACACACATTCGATTGCCAGGCTGATAGAATCTCTAGTGGAACAGCCTGAACATGAAGTGACCCATATAGATCTCAGAGAAAAGGATATCCCCATATTCGGGCAGGGGAAGACGGAGGATATCGAATTTTTGAAACGGCATGCGGAAAATGCGGATGCCATTATCATAGGTACGCCGAATTACCATACTTCATTTTCCGGTCTGTTGAAGAATGCATTGGACCACCTGTCGATAGATGAATTTGAAATGAAACCGGTCGGACTCTTCTGCAACAGCGGCGGCATGAGGAACTCAGATCCTCTGACACAGCTGAGGATGGTGATGCGGGGGGTCCATGCGATGGTGCTCCCGCTTCAGGTCTGTACATGTGATGAAGACTTCGAAAAAACCGGAGACGGATACAGGCTGGTCAATGATGCGCTGAGGGAACGCCTGAGTGTCATGATCGACGGGCTGGTAAGGCAGTCGCATTCCGAGACGATAAGCATCTGAATCCTCAGGTGCTTTTTTATTATCACCACGAATTTAAATGGATGGGAAAAGTGGCCGGATGAATAAAAGGAAGAAAGAAAACATGACGGTGCTGCTGTTGCTCGGTCTCATGGCCATATTCTTTATGGCATTCATGGTGTCTGAAACCTCACTGTTCAAGGAGGAGGGTAACATTCATAATTTCGAGGAAGCAGTGAAGCGGCAGATTGATAACGGGACGGTGGACGTGAAGCTTGATGATGGCAGGACACGGCCAGCAGAAAATGAAGAAATCAGAAACGCAATGCAAGTCGAAGGAAGTGCGGTCCCACACCAATTTTTGAATCTCACTGAAAAAGCGGATGTTACTGCTGAAGAGGTGAACCGTCTGTTGAAGGGTAAAGGAATCCTCGAGGGCCGCGGAGATATTTTTCTTGAAGCCCAAAAGAGACACGGGGTCAATGTGCTGTATCTGATCAGCCATGCCCAGCTTGAAACGGGCAATGGAGAATCACGTCTTGCGCAGGGCATCCAGCTTGAAGATGCCGCATACTATAATTTCTTCGGAATCGGTGCTTTTGATCGCAAGGCGGTTGAAGAAGGATCAGCCTACGCAGCCCGTGCTGGATGGTCTACTCCGGAAACGGCCATTCTTGGAGGAGCAGAATTCATCAGCGAAAACTATCTCGATCAGGGGCAGCAGACATTGTACGCAATGCGCTGGAATCCGTCTTCCCCAGGCTCCCACCTTTATGCAACAGATATAGAATGGGCGCTGAAGATCGGTCAAATCCTCGAATCGCATTACCGGAGCCTTGGCATTGAAGGGAAAGATTTCGAGAAGGATTACTATATGAACTGAAAAGATTCCGTCCTCTAGGGGGCGGAATCTTCTTTAATGCGCCACGGATGGCTGTATATGTTGAAGGAATTGCCGCGGATAAAACCCACAGCAGTGATGTTCAGGTCTTCAGCCAGTTGGATGGCCAGGTTTGTCGGAGCGGATTTGCTCAGTACGATGCCAACACCGATTTTAGCAGCTTTCGTCAAGACTTCAGAAGAGATGCGTCCGCTGAATACGAGGACTTTATCCCGTACGGGAATGCGGTTCTGGAGACAATGGCCATACAGTTTATCCAATGCGTTATGCCTTCCGATATCCCCTCTGTGGACAATGACATCATCAGGTGTACCCAGGCTTGCGTTATGTATGCCGCCCGTTTCCTTGAAGATGGTGCTCTGCTCCTGCATACCCTGCATCAATTCTATGCACTGGGCAGGTGTCAGAGTCGTTTTGGCCATTGAGACCTTTGCAGTGTCGACATCATTCTGGAAATAGAATTGCCGGCTTTTTCCGCAGCAGGAGCCGAGGATGCGTTTAGAATATATGAAGTGATCGGTTGGGATTTCCCTGTTCAGGCGGATATGGCAGAAACCGCCATGGTCGTCCAGGTTCATGGATTCTATATCGCTGAAGCGTTTTATCGCCCCTTCAGATGCGAGAAAGCCGATGACCAGTTCCTCAAGGTGTTCTGGAGAACACACCATCGTTGCAAATTCTACATCGTTCAAGTAGATCGTAAGAGGGAATTCCTCTGCTACAGCATCCTCAATTTCCACTAATTTGTTGTCGCTGTAGCGTAGAATATTTTTATTGGTCGTGGTTTTCAATGATATCCCTCCTTTCAATCTTTTTGAAACCATTTTCCGGTCATGTATCTGGGTATATTATAATGCAAATTACTTTATAGAATGCCAAACATATTCTATAGCTTAAAGTTTTTTTTGTAAACATTGAAAATAAAGGGGTGCTTCAAATTGAAAACAAAGAAAAATCGTTGGCTCATCGCATTGGCAGGAGTGGGAATACATATTTCGATAGGCTCGGTCTATGCGTGGAGCGTATTCACTTCACCACTTCAGGCCGAATTGGGATGGAGTTTGAGTAATGTTTCATTTACGTTCAGCCTGGCCATTCTGTTTCTCGGACTGTCGGCAGCCTTCATGGGCCATTTCGTAGAAGCGAAGGGACCACGCATCTCGGGACTTGTTTCGACAGGCTTCTTTGCCTCGGGTTTGGCGATTGCCGGATTCGCAGTACAGCTAGAGAGTCTTTGGCTATTATATCTCGGATACGGTGTTTTGGGTGGAATCGGGCTGGGAATAGGGTATATCACTCCCGTGTCTACGC
Source organism: Salinicoccus roseus (assembly GCF_003814515.1). Taxonomy (NCBI): domain Bacteria; kingdom Bacillati; phylum Bacillota; class Bacilli; order Caryophanales; family Staphylococcaceae; genus Salinicoccus; species Salinicoccus roseus. Next base: position 119,633 of record NZ_RKQJ01000004.1, on the reverse strand, counting down.
TTGTAAAATGGTTCCCTGACCGCAGGGGAATGGCGACCGGTCTTGCCATCATGGGATTCGGTTTCGCCGCCATGCTGGCAAGTCCGGCAATGGAATTCATGATTGAAACGTTCAGCATCGCAATGACATTCTATGTGGTTGCTGTAGTATACTTTGTAATCATGCTGCTCTCAAGCCTCTACTTGGAGAAGCCGCCGGAAGGCTATCATCCTGAAGGTGTAGACTTGGAAGATGAAAAGACGGCGAAACAGGATGCAGTACAGCTTACGGCAAACGAGGCCATCAAGACAAGAAGGTTCTACTTCCTATGGATCATGCTCTTCATAAATGTGACATGCGGCATTGCAATTCTTGCAGTGGCAAGTCCGATGGCCCAGGAAATCGCCGGTCTGTCTGCAGGTGCAGCTGCATTGATGGTCGGAATCATGGGTGTGTTCAATGGCGGCGGAAGACTGGCGTGGGCAACGGTGTCCGACTATATGGGACGCCCCAATGTCTACACGATGTTCTTTATCATACAGATCGCGTTATTCCTGATTCTTCCTTCAGTCACTCAAGCCCTGCTCTTCCAAGCCATGCTGTTCATCATCATTTCATGCTACGGTGGCGGCTTCGCTTCGATTCCTGCCTATATAGGGGATATATTCGGGACAAAACAGCTGGGGGCCATCCACGGATATATCCTGACCGCCTGGGCAGCCGCCGGACTGGTCGGCCCCTTCATTTCCTCCACCGTCTACGAGGCGACCCAGAGCTACACACTGACACTGTACATTTTTGCAGGTATGTTCGTGGTTGCCCTGCTGGTCTCCCTGCTCATCAGGGTGGATATCAAGAAAATCAATAGAGAGGCGAAGAACGAGGGGAATTCGGAACTTGCCATGGAAAACTAGTATCAAAGTAAGCTTCCCATTGTACTAATCACAGATTGAAAAATTAATAACCTACGCTTTTCAAAGACATGCGACTTGACCTTCAAGCGCATGTCTTTGAATTTTGTCCAATTTGTCATCCTTCTATGAAAATGTGAATTCTTTGAGAATAAGTTAACAGAAGAGAATTGATAAAACTGACAATTGGGATACAATAACTATAGGGAAAGATAATTTTTTGGAGGAAGTGTAGTAATGGGAAAAACTCTGCATCAAGGTCCGATAAGCAAAACGAAAAAATGGGATCCGAACCTGTGGGTGAGTCCGGTGCCATTTGGACTTACCAAATTGAAACCACATCACATCAGAGATACGGCCAAAATTGCATGGAAGAATAAAGATAACCTCAATTATGCCAAAAATATAATCACTAAAGGAGTATGCGACGGATGTGCCCTTGGGGTGTCCGGTCTGCAGGATCAGACGTTGAAGGGTCCGCATATGTGCACAACCCGCTTCAACGTCCTCCGCCTGAACACTGCGCCTCCAATCAAGCCTAAAATCCTGCACCAGGATATCGATGAACTGAGGAAGATGACGAGTGCAGAACTCAGGGAGCTGGGGCGCATCCCGTATCCGATGATGCGCCGCAAGGGAGATCGGAAGTTCATCCGCATTTCATGGGATGAGGCGATGGACACGGTGGCGGATAAGATGAAGGCCCTGGATCCAAAGCAGTATGCTTTTTACCTGACAAGCCGAGGCATCACCAACGAATCGTATTATACCGCAGCAAAAGTATCGAGGTTCCTTGGTACAAACAATATAGATAATGCTTCCCGCATATGCCATTCACCAAGCAAGACGGCCATGAAGCGTTCCATTGGTGTAGGGGCTTCGACATGCAACTATCAGGATTGGCTCGGTACGGATGTACTGGTATTCTGGGGCAGTGTGGCTTCAAACTCGAGTCCGGTATCCACAAAGTATATGATGGAAGCGAAGAAGCGTGGGACCAAGATCATCGTCATCAATCCATATAAGGAACCTGCAATGGAGAATTACTGGGTGCCGTCCGTGACGGAGTCCGCACTGTTCGGCACCAAAATTGCAGATGACTTCTACGAAGTGAACATCGGTGGAGATATTGCAATGATGCATGGCGTCATGAAGCACTGGTTCGAAATGGAGGAAGAAAACTCCGGCTCGGCGGTCAACCATCAGTTTGTAGAGGAGCACGTGAACAACTACGATGAGCTGAAGAAAACTGTAGAAAACCAGACATGGGAACATATCGTCGAATCTTCCGGCATCAGCCGGGAGCGTATTACGGAACTTGCAGAACTCCTGGCGAAGTCGAACAGTGGAGTAATGGTATGGGCACTTGGACTGACTATGCATAAGCATGCGACGGATAATATCTCACAAGTCGCCAACCTCGCACTTCTGCGCGGCTGGCTTGGAAGGGAAAACTGTGGACTCATGCCCCTGCGTGGACATTCCAGCGTCCAAGGTTCAGGTGAAATGGGTGCGGACCCATTCGTTCTGCCTGGAGGCGACTATGATGATGCGAACAGGGAACGTATCGAAAAGATATGGAACTTCTCATTGCCGAAATGGCCGGGGGATTCCGTTGGAGTCACGATTGAAAATGCCATGCTGCCTGAAGACAATGAAAGAAAGCTGAAGCTGTATTATATGTCAGGCGGGAACTTCCTTGAGACGATGCCGGATCCTGATTTTGTAGCAGAAGCACTTTCCAATCTGGAAGTACGTGTGCATCAGGACATCATCCTGAATACTTCAACACTGCTTGATGCGAAAGAGACGGTGATTGTCCTTCCAGCCAAGACGAGGTATGAGCAGGACGGTGGCGGACTGTCGACATCAACAGAGCGGATGGTCTATTTCTCCCCGGAAATTGAGGGGAACCGGAACCGCATCGAGGAAGCACGGAGCGAATGGCAGATTTATGTGGACCTCGCCAAACGCGTGAAGCCGGAATCTGCAGAACTCATCGACTTTGCCTCCGGACAGGAGATCAGGGAAGAGATTGCCAAGGCCAATCCGCAGTATGACGGAGTACAGTACCTCAAGAAGGCGGGAGAGGTCTATCAATACGGAGGTGCCTGGCTTTGTGAGGGAGGCGTATGTCCGACGCCGGATGGCAGAGCAAATCTCATCGGTATCGACATACCGGATAACAATAAGAAGGCTGGAGAGTTCAGGCTTCTGATGAGAAGGGGCAAACAGTTCAACTCCATGGTTTATGGTGATACGGATGCATTCAATGCGATGGGCAGATATGATGTGCTCATCAGCAGGGAAGATGCGAAACGTGAAGGCATCCAGGATGGTGAAGCGATCGTACTCTATAACAAGAACGGCGTTTTCCAGGGGTTTGCAAGAAGTGCGGATATCAGATCTGGGAATCTTGGTATCCAGTTCCCGGAGGGCAACTATCTTGTGCCTAAAGGAATCTACGAGAACTTTGCCAAGATGCCCGACTATACAGTCGACGTGAAACTGGAGAAGGCGGATCACTTCAATGCCAACAAGGACAGGCAGTACTACGAAAAGCCGGTGCCGGATCTTGAAGACAATCCAAACTAACATCTTAAGAGGGGCGTTCCTTTCATGGGGACGCCCCTTTTGCGTTATTTACTTAGGGAATTTCCGGCACGGAGTGTTCAAATGTATAACAGGTATGCTACTATATTAGGAACTCTATCAAAAATGTATAAAGTGAATAAATAGTAAAGAGAGGTTAGTTTATGAATAGTGTGAGATGGGGTTCCAAAATAGGGTTTGTCCTGGCAGCTGCCGGTTCAGCAATTGGACTTGGTGCGCTGTGGCGTTTTCCTTATATGACTGCCGAGCATGGTGGCGGCGCATTTCTTCTTGTATTTCTTATAATGACATTGTTTATTGGAATGCCGCTTCTGCTCTCCGAGTTTGTTATTGGACGCTCGAGCCAACGCAACCCGATTGAAGGGTTCGAATATCTTGGCGGAAAGAAGTTCTACAGGGTATTTGGCTGGCTCGGGAATATAGCGGTCTTCCTGCTTCTTTCCTTCTACAGTGTCATTGGGGGCTGGATACTGATCTATCTTGTTGTCGCCCTCGGCGATGCCGTCAACCTGATCCAGATTGATAATTACGGAGCTGCTTTCGAAGGCATCATCGCCAATCCACTATATGTCGTTGTGGCACAGGGCGTCTTCATCCTGCTGACAGCCTTCATTGTGGCTAAAGGAGTGCAGGAAGGACTTGAACGTGCATCCAAAGTGATGATGCCCCTGCTATTCGTCCTCTTCCTGATTGTAATCATCCGTTCAGTGACTCTTCCTGGAGCGATGGAAGGCATCGCATTCTTCCTGACGCCGGATATCAGCGGAATTGATTCTACAGCACTGCTGTATGCACTGGGGCAGTCCTTCTTTGCATTAAGCATTGGTGCGACGACGATGATTACATATTCATCATATCTGGGAGAAGAGCACAATCTTACGCAATCTGCGCTCTCAATCGTACTCATGAATGTTGTCATTTCCATCATGGCTGGACTTGCCATTTTTCCTGCAATCGCATCACTTGGAATGGAAGCCGCTGAAGGTCCGGGACTTGTATTCATCGTCCTGCCACAAGTATTTGGAGAGATTCCGCTTGGGGTGCTGTTCTATATCCTCTTCATCGGAGCCTTCCTGTTCGCAACTCTGACTTCTTCGATCTCAATGATTGAAATCAATGTGGCCAATGCAATAAAGGGCGATGAGAGCAAACGTCGCAGTAGAGCCTATATCTTCGGGTTCTTCGTATTTCTGGCGGGCATTCCATCTGCGCTGTCCTATGGGGTCCTGAGTGACGTCATCATTTTCGGCAGGTCGATCTTTGATAATGTGGACTTTCTTGTCTCCAATATCATGCTTCCGATCGGCGCCCTTGTATCGACCTTGTTTGTCGGCTTTGTCATCGACAAGCGTGTAACGATGAACCAGCTGAATGTCGATGAAGGCAGCAAAATGTATGGATTTTATAAGTTCTGGATGTTCATGCTGAGATTCGTACTTCCAGTAGTGATATTGATTGTATTCGCGGTAAGCATAATAGGTTAGATGGGAACTTCCGGCACAGGCCGGAAGTTCTTTTTGTTTTTGGAAGGGAGAGCCTATACATACAAAAGAATCATTATAGCCTGGCATGACCATTATGAAAAAGATTACCCTTTAAAGAAATTCATTATAGTTTAGTGACATGTCAGAATATCTTACATGGATTAGATTTTTGAAAAATGTTGTGCTAATATTATGAACATGGCGAGGGGTGATCATTTTGGATAAGGATCATATAAGACGTAATACAGCTATTTTTCCAATGTCATCAGCCATGAAGCTGACCGGGCTCACAGCACGTCAAATCAGATATTATGAATCCCTATCACTTATTTCTCCTGAAAGGACACCAGGCAACCATCGGATCTTTTCGATGAATGACTTGGATATTCTTCTTTCGATCCAAAACTACATGGAAAAAGGTTTCACTATGAAAAGGATAGGGGAAATCCTAAATGAACCTCATAAAGTCGATACACCTGAAATACTCAAGTATAATGAATATCAACGGCCCTTATTGAACCGCGGAGATTTATCAAGGTTTTTCCAATAACTTATAGGAGAGTGAACAATGAGCGAGTATAAAAGAGAAGATATCATCCGTATTGCAGAAGAAGAGAATGTCAGGTATCTGCGACTCCAGTTCTCAGATATTTTGGGAACGATTAAAAATGTCGAAGTACCGATCAGCCAACTGAACAAAGCCCTCGATGGAGAGATGATGTTTGACGGTTCTTCAATCGAAGGATTTGTTCGAATCGAAGAATCCGATATGTACCTGGTACCTGACCTGGACACTTGGACAATCTTCCCATGGACAGCTGGCAAAGGAAAAGTAGCAAGACTCATCTGTGACATCTATAATGTCGATGGAGAGCCTTTCGACGGCGACCCGAGATCTAACTTGAAGCGTGTGCTCAAAGAGATGGAAGATATGGGCTACTCTGCATTCAACCTTGGGCCTGAGCCTGAGTTCTTCCTCTTCAAGCTTGATGAAAAAGGACAGCCTACAACCGAGCTCAATGACCAGGGCGGCTACTTCGACCTTGCACCGACTGATCTCGGCGAAAACTGCCGGAGGGATATTGTGCTTGAACTCGAAGACATGGGCTTTGAAATAGAAGCATCCCACCACGAAGTGGCTCCCGGACAGCATGAAATTGACTTCAAATATGCAGATGCCATCACAGCGTGTGACAACATCCAGACATTCAAGCTCGTGGTCAAGACGGTTGCACGCAAGCATAACCTGCATGCTACTTTCATGCCGAAACCGTTATTCGGTCTGAACGGAAATGGTATGCACTTCAACGTGTCATTGTTCAAGGGTGGAGAGAATGCCTTCTATGATGAAAATGACGATATCGGTCTGAGCCAGGATATGAGATACTTCATGGCCGGCATCCTCAAGCACGCACGCGGCTTCACGGCAGTATGCAACCCGCTTGTGAACTCCTACAAGCGTCTCGTACCGGGATATGAGGCGCCAAGCTATATTGCATGGAGTGGGAAGAACCGTTCACCACTGCTCCGTATACCGTCCTCCCGTGGACTGTCCACACGTGCAGAAGTAAGGTCGGTCGATCCGGCAGCGAACCCGTATCTCGCACTTGCCGTCATCCTGAAAGCCGGACTTGAAGGCATCAAGAATAAGACGGATCTGCCAGAGCCGGTAAACGAAAACATCTATGAGATGTCCCGCGAGGAGAGGGAAGCGGTAGGAGTAGAGGACCTGCCATCCACACTCTATACAGCACTCAAGGCGATGAGGGAAGACAGAGTGATCATTGACGCTTTGGGCAGCCATATATACAGACAGTTCCATGGCAATAAGAGCGTCGAGTGGGATATGTACCGTTCACAAGTTTCCGATTGGGAGCTCAAACAGTATTTGAACCAATATTAGAAGAAAAGGGATGAGGCCATGGCCTCATCCCTTTTTTTTGCTGTGCAGCTTGCTTTTATGCTGGATGAAAGATCAATAACGCAGGGCGGTGTTTTTTTATTTTGAATGGAGATAAGCGTGCTCGGGAGGGGTTTATGAGGTAACGCTGACCATTATAAAGATATGGTGAAAGAATTTTCAAAGATGAGGCAGCCGTGGTCAGACAGAAGAGGGATTATTGAGCTCAACTGAATAAATAAAGCAATAAGAGGGAATGAGACTTAAAAATGGAGGTGTCGAAAGAATGAAGAATCATTATCGACTGATCATATTGGGTGGAGGGACCGCAGGTGTTTCCACAGCAAGCAGGATTTTAAGCGAAGACAAAAGTCTGGAGAAGGATGTACTTATCATAGAGCCATCCGAACACCATTACTTCCAGCCGGGCTGGCCGCTGGTAGGCAGTGGAGAAATGAGTCTTGAGTCTACTAAGAAGCCCATGGATAAGGTGATGCCAAAAGGAGCAAAGTGGCTGCAGGAAACAGTGGAGAGTGTAGACCCCGTCAAACGTGAGGTAAAGGCAGGCGGATACAGAATCAAGTATGACTTCCTGGTTGTAGCCCTTGGCATAGAGCTCAACTACGATGCGATTGAAGGCGCCACGGAGGCACTTGGATCGAATGGTGTATGTACGAATTATATATACGAGCATGTCAATTACACCTACGAGACCCTCCAGAAGGTCAAAGAGGGCAATATTGTGATCACGAAACCCCAGTCCAGGATAAAAGGCGGTGTCTCTGCTGAAAACTCCGTCTTCACAATGGATGAGTATATAAAAGATAACGACCGGGATGCGAATATCGTATTCCGCAGCGGCCGTGATGAAGTGTTCAAGGTGAAGAAATACAGCGACAAGATGGTGCAACGCTTGGAGGAAAAGGGAATCGACTACAAAATGAAGGAGGAGCTTGTAGAGGTCAGAAGCGAGCATAAGGAGGCTTTATTTCAAAATCTCGATACGGGTGAGCGGCATGTGGTGCCTTTCGAGATGCTCGTCATCACCCCTCCCATGAGTGGTCCTTCGGTTCTTCAGGATTCCGGCCTTCTGGATCCGGAAGGGTGGGTCAGTGTAGACCCGCACACGATGATGCACAACACGTACACTACAGTCTTTTCATTGGGGGATGCCTCAAGCCTGCCGACAGTCAAAATGGGCAGTGCGGTAAAGGAGCAGATGCCAATCCTCGTCAAAAACCTTCTGGAGCGTATGGATGATAAGGAACCATCTCACGAATATGATGGAAAGACAGCCTGTCCGATAGCTACAGAATATGGTCACCTGATACTGGCGGAATTCGGTTATGATAATATTCCAAAGGAATCGACATTCCTCAACCAGACAGATGATAAATGGTTTTTCTATCAGTTCAAGAAAAACATGCTGCCGATCATGTACTGGTATGCATTATTGAAAGGGAAAGTATAAAAAACTGGACCAGTCATCTGGTCCAGTTTTTTATTGGTTATTCATAGATTGTAAAGTCTTCAGCGAGGTCATCGACTTCATCGCTCAAGTTCGTTTCGGAAATGTTTCTTGCGTTATAGCCGATACGCTCGAGTGTGCTGATGAGGTCTACGTAAAGCAGGCCGCCATCTGTGGAGCAGATGCCTTTATTCAGACGTTTGACATGCTGTTTCCTTAATTTGTTCTCGATCTTGTATGACTTCTGGCTGAGTCTGATGACTTCCTCCAGATCTTGAGGGTTGTATATATCGAGAGATTCTATCGATTTCCTGAAGGACTTGTATACATGATTGAACAGGTCTTCCAGGCCTTCCTGGGCGGGTTCTGAAAGCTCGATGTTTTCACGATGTTTCTTATTGAACAAATCTGCATATTCATTGATCTGCCCACTGACTTTATAGAAGATGCGCGTCACTTCAAGCAAGGTTGACTGTCTTTCTGCATCTTCCGGAGAAATATCATACTTTGATGCGTCGATGATATATGACCGCAGGCTATCCTGAAGCGTATCGACGACATTCACTTTTTCCTTGATCTGTTTATATAGTTTAGGGTTGTTCGTTTCGCTGTACTCTTTCGTATCATCCAGAATGCTCAGTGTAAGGTTGCCAAGGTTCTTCACTTCTTTTTGCGCACCCTGCAGGGCAAGGCCAGGCGAGCGCTTAAGAAGATGAGGATCCAGATGGTTTGGCTTATAGTCCTCGGAGAAGTCTCTTCCTGGGACTATACGGGTTACAATCCATGCAAGAGCGGCAATGAACGGCAAGTGGATAAGTGTATTTGTGATATTAAAGAAACCATGTGCAAAAGCAATCGTCATTTCCGGGTTGAGATCCATTGCAGACTGCAGATATGAAATGAGATTTACGAACAACGGCATGATGATCATGAAAATCGTTGCACCGATTACGTTAAAGATGACATGGACGGCAGCTGCCCTCTTGGCTGCGATGGAGCCTACAAGCGCTGCAAGGACAGCAGTAATTGTTGTTCCTATATTATCCCCGAGCAGTAATGGCAAACCGGCGCTAAGGTCGAGCAGTCCATTACTATAAAGACTCTGGAGGATACCGATGGTAGCACTCGAGCTTTGGACTATGACCGTAAGTACTGTACCGACAGTAACTCCAAGAAGAGAGTTGGTAGACATGTCCAGCATCAGATCTGTAAACCATTGGTAATCTGCCAAAGGTTTCATACCCTGCCCCATCAGGTCAAGTCCATAGAACAGGGCGCCGAAACCGAAGAGTATGCGACCGATGTTATAGGATTTTGGGCTGTTCTTCAGAAAGAATATGAGGAATGCACCAAGGGCCAGAATCGGCAGTGCATAATCACCAATCTTCAGTCCGATGATGAAGGCAGTGACTGTAGTACCTATGTTGGCACCCATAATGACACCAATGGATTGACGCAGTGTCATAAAGCCTGCGGAAACGAGTCCAATAGTCAGTACTGTTGTTCCTGTACTGGTCTGTAGCAGTATTGTAACGACAATACCAGCAATGATCCCTTTAATCGGGTTCGAGGTCATCCGGTTCAGAATTTCACGCAACCGGTCTCCTGCGGAAGCCTGCAGGCCATCCCCCATCTGTTTGATACCATAAAGAAAAATACCAAGTCCTCCGAGAAATAGAAAGATGACTTCCATCGGACTGAGTTCCATAAATATTCCTCCACCCAGGTACAACGTACCTTAATATTATATTAATAATTTTAACGCAATATTTACCATTCATATTACGACTTACATTATAGGATGAAAAAAATGAAATTGCATCAGAATAAAAAAATTAACCCGGGTTAAATTCTTATATTTGGCGTGAAACGCTTTATTTCATAACTTGTTGTTCCCTAGATAAAAGCGTTTCAAACCCCGCCAATTCTGGTGTATAACGAATGGTATAGTATAATATTACTTCCAAATGGAAAAATGAATTCGCAAGATTTCAAATTATCAAAACCAATATCGACAATTCCCGCACGATATGAGAAACTTGAGATTATAATACATAGTGTAGATGGGGAGGACAAGCGTGTGACGGTCGTACTATTTGATGTGGATGGCGTTTTTTTAAGTGAGGAAAGGTGTTTCGATGTATCCGCCCTGGCGGTGCACGAGATGCTCTATAGTCCAAGATATCTGAACCTGGATACATATCAGTTCCGTACGGATTACAGCGATCAGGAAATAAAGGAAATCAGGGCGGAAGTGTTCAGCAACGATGAGGTGCTTGACCGTTTTAAGCAGATGGGTCTGAACTCCAATTGGGATATGCTTTTTGTGACATTTTCCATCCTATATATAGAATTGATGAGAAATGCGGACCTGAAGATGGAAGGAATGGACCTCGCCGACATCCAAGGCGTTGGCGGCATGATGAACACCCAGGAAGTGGATTACAAAAAGGTGGTCGAATTCCTGAAGGGTGACACCTACACGAAGGATTCCATATATGATGCGCTCATGGCATATGCCAGGGAGAAGCTGAACATTGAAGATGCATCGGCCTTTGAGATGGCAGGTCCCATATGGGAGAAGGGACAGTATAAATATCAGGAATGGTATCTTGGCAGCAGTGACGTCAAGACCTCTACAGGCATTGAAGCAGAAGAGCTGGACAAGCCTGGATTCATTCATGATGAAGAATGGATTGTTGCCCCTGAAGACATCAGGGGGATGCTGAAGCGCCTGCTTGAGGCAGGAGTCGAGATCGGCGTCGCCACAGGGCGGCCGAGACAGGAGACGCTGATTCCATTCCACCAGGAACGTCTCATGGACATATTCCGGAACAACAGGATCTCAACGGCATCAGAAGTGCTTGCGGCAGAAGCAACAGATCAGGCCGAAGGTTCTCTCGCCAAACCCCACCCATACAGCTACCTATGGAGCCTGTATGAACATGACGAAGTGCACTTTGAGGATGCATTGAATCAAAGGAACACATCCGACGACAAGGTTGTCATTGTAGGGGATTCAGTGGCCGATTACTATTGTGCAGAAGCAATCGGGGCTGAATTCATTGCTACATTGACCGGGTTGACCGGACGGGCGATCATTCCAAATTTTGAAGCACTGGGCGTCACCGACATGGTGGAAGATGTTCTTGGTGTAGAGGAAATCATATTAAAAAACCATCACTCATGAGTGATGGTTTTTTTTGGATTACCCTATTCCTCTCAGGACAGATCGACCTGCTTCACTTTATGGAAGCCTTCTATTTTTGTAAGTTCTTCAATCGCTTCGTCATTTACGCTCTGGTCGAGTCTAAGGGACAATAGCGCGGCACCGCCTTCGTCCTTCCTGCCCAGCTGCATGCTCGCAATGTTGATGTCATACTTGCCGAGCGTATGGCCCATCTCTCCGATGATGCCGGGACGGTCGAGATGGTTGATGAAGAGCAGGTGCTTTGTCGGTTTGATATCGACCTGGAAGCCATTTATCTTTACAATGCGTTCTCCATAGCCATTCAGAACGCTGGCGCCGATCGTCAGTTTTTCATCATTGTTGATCAGTTCTGCTTCGAGATAGTTGCTGTAGCCATGTGTCTGTCCTTTCTTCTCCACTTTGTAAGTGACATCCTGCTCCTGGAGCAGGTAGAGGGCATTGATGATGTTGACGTTCTCTCCAAGATGGGGCTTCAGCATATTTGCAACAAATGACCGGGTGAGTATGCTTGTGTCATCCAATGCCAGGTCTCCATGGTACTTGAGTTTGATTTCCAGGGGCGGTCGGTTCATCAGCTGTATCGCCACTTCACCCATATGGCTGGATATATTTATGAAAGGCTTCAGTTCCTCGTTGATGTTTTCGCTCATCCTCGGTGCATTCACCGCATGGACAATCGTGTTGTTCTCAAGGATGTTGATTATTTCCCGGGAAACGCTGATGGCCACCTTTTCCTGTGCTTCCACTGTCGAAGCACCGAGGTGCGGGGTCACTACGATGCGGGGGTGGTTCAGAAGTTTCTGGTTGGTCGGCGGCTCCTCTTCAAATACATCGAGGGCTGCGCCACTTATCTGGCCCTCATCCAGTGCCTCGAGTAGCGCTGCTTCATCAATGATGCCGCCTCTCGCCACGTTGACTATTTTAAGTTCCGGTTTGGCAGCTTCGAAGAATGCTTTTCCTACAATTCCTCTTGTCTGCGGGGTAAGGGGAGTATGGACCGTAACGAAGTCGGCATGCTCTGCGATGTTCTCGACTTCCATCTTTTCTATATCCGCTTCTTTGGCCTTCTCCTCCGAGAGGTAGGGGTCGAACGCAACAATCTTCATGCCGAAACTCTGGGCCCGGCGGGCGACACCGAAGCCGATTTTACCGACCCCGATGATGCCGAGGGTCTTGCCGTACATTTCGGTACCTTTATAGGCTTTGCGGTTCCAGACACCTTCCGAAAGTTCCTTATGGGCTGCAGGGATTTCCCTTGTCAGAGCCAGCATCATCGCCATCGTATGTTCGGTTGCGGATATGGTATTGCCATCCGGGGCATTGACCACGATGACGCCATACTTGGTGGCGGCATCGATATCAATATTGTCCACACCGACGCCTGCCCGGGCGATCACCTTCAGGGAACGTGCATATTGGATGATCTCCTCTGTGACGGTCGTCTGGCTTCTGACGATCATGGCATGGTAATCATGGACGATATCCAGTATTTCCGCTTCGGAGAGGCCGGTTTTGATGTCCACTTCATAATTCGGATGGTCGAGCAGTTCTTTGATGCCGTCTTCACTGATTGGATCCAGTACAAGTACTTTATATTGATTCATAATATGCCTCCTGGGCAGCAGTCAATGCGCTGCCATAATATTTCTTTCCGCGATAGTCACTTGTGATGGCCTCAAGTGCAGACAGAACTGTCAACATATCCTTCGGGAACATATAGCCCATGTGTCCAATGCGCAAAATCTTTCCTTTAAGCTGTTTCTGGCCCCCTGCAATTGTGATGCCGTATTTTTTCTTAAGGGCGTCTTTGATATGGGAAAGTTCAGCTTCATCGGACTTGAATGCAGTGACGGTCGGAGAAGCATGGTCATCCTCCACAAGAAGTTCAAAATCAAGCGCCTTAAGGCCCGCCCTGAGCATATTGCGCATCTTGAGGTGGCGGTCGTATACCTGCTCCACTCCTTCCTCCTTATAGAGTTCAAGCACTTGGTCCAGTCCCTGGATCAGGGATACGGCTGGTGTGAACGGTGTGGAGTTTTCTTCCAGGGATTTGAAGTATTTGTTGATATCAAGGTAGAATCTTGATATTTCGTTTTGACTGGCACGTTTCCTCGCCTGTTTGTTCATTGCCACGAAAGCGATGCCCGGCGGCAGCATCAATGCCTTCTGGCTCCCTGTAACGAGGCAGTCGATGGAATCACGGGCCATATCGAACTGCATGCCGCCCACTGCACTTACGCCATCGACGATGAACAGGGTATCACTATTGTAATTCTTGACCAGTTCCCCCAATGAATGGATGGGATGGACTACGGCTGTGGAGGTCTCACAGGCTTGGGAGAATACAGCCTTGATATTCTCTTTACCGTAAAGGAACGACTTGAAGCTTTGGAGATCCACCCCTTCGCCCCAGGGTACTTCATAAACATGGACATCGTATGGGTATGTCTGGGCGATACTTTTAAAACGCTCACCGAATGCACCGCTGACGATGACGACAATGGATTCGTCAGGTTCTACAAGATTGACCATGGACGTCTCCAATGCACTTGTACCGCTTGAAGTAAGTATGGCTACAGGTTCTTCTGTACCGAATAATGTTTTTATATTGGACTGCACATTTTCCATGAGGGAAGTGAAGTCGGAAGAACGGTGTCCAATCATGCCATCTGACATTGCACGCGTTACTTGAGGGGGGATGGGCGTCGGACCGGGTGTGAGTAGCAAGTTTGGTTCCATATATATCTGCCTCCATAGAATAGATGTACACTATAATATCAAAGTTTTCTGTATTTTCCATAATTATAAGGGGTCAATCTTTTATAAAGTGTAATATTATCAAATAAAGCGTTTCCATCAGTTGTCTTTGCCGTCTTTCAGAATTTCATCGACCAACCTATGGGCTTCCTGATACCTGTCCCGGTAGGAATCACCGTCGAGGATGTGCGTGATGGACATCAGATCATGCAGCTCCAGTTCCTCCATGATCATTTGATGAATCTCATTTTTATCTCCGACATGCACAGCCGCCTCATCCTTCGGTGCTTCCGGAGGAAGGACCAGTATGAGGGACCAGTGCTGGAGATGTATATAATAGTCGAAAACTGATTTCAGGCGGTTGAATTCCTCCCCATCTGCGTACCGCTTCATATTGACTTTTGTAGTCATGACATCAGTGTCCGCAAAGAAGACTTTGCGTGTGCCGGGGGAGTGGATATGGCGCCTGTTGTTCTCAAACTGTCCGATGCCTATTGCGTGGAAGTCTTTGACGTCAAGCTCATCATCGGCGATCCGGTGCTCGCGGCAGTAAGTTTTTGCATACTCTATGGAGTAGCTTGTAGAATAACGCCTTGCCAGATCCTGGACCATTGAAGTGCGGCCTGTTCCTGGTGCTCCTATGATGAGTACATTCTGGACAAAGAACTTCCTGAAGGTCCGCATGACGTAGTCCCAGTTCAATATGGGCTCTTCCCTGATGCTTGTACCGCTGATGCCGAGTATTTTGCGGTCAACCATCGTTATGGATGTATCGATATGAGGCCATTCCCTGCAGAAGAAGTCCTTGAGGGGATCGGTATACTCCTCCTCCCCGACATAATAGGTCATCTCTCCGACGGAAAAAAAGAGGGCATCCATTTCCAGAAGGATGGTTTCTGCCAGCATTTTGAGCCACGGTTCCCAACCGTGCGGATATCTGGGTATATGTGTTTCATCCAGCTTGAGTATGGTGACATTGTCATCGGGGCCGAGCAGGCGCCGCATGGATTTGACCCGATTATCGAGCGTCATGCCGTGGGTATCTCCCCGATCCCCCTCATAGCCGCTGACAATCACGAAAGCGTGCCGGTTTTCCCTTTTGGCCCGGATGATCTGTTCAAAGTGCCCTACATGACACGGGGCGAAGGTGCCGAAATAAATTCCTAGATCTCTCACTGTGACAACTCCTCACGAATGGTATTAAGACAGTTATATCAGTATAAAAGCGGTTTATCAAATCAATATACATGCTCTTTGCCAACAGGTAGGCAAAGATATGCTACAATCAGATGGTAAAAATTAAAAGTTGAGGGATACTATAAATGGTAAAATGGGTAAATATCTTCAAAGGGTTTCTGATGGGCATATGTGAATTGATTCCTGGAGTCAGCAGCGGCACGATGGCCCTCCTCCTCGGCATCTATGACCAGTTCCTCGGGGCCATCAGTAAAATCGTATCAAAGCACTACAGGAAGGCGATTCTATTCCTGCTGCCGCTGGTCTTCGGGATGGGGATTGCGATACTTACATTATCCAACCTGATAGACTATCTGCTGCGGAATCACATGGTGCCGACGCATTGGTTCTTCATCGGTCTGGTGATCGGCGTCGTTCCAATGATGCTGAGGATTTCGAATTATAAAGTGGAATTCAGGGCAGGCCACTACATCATCCTGTTCATGGCGGTGGCGCTACTCTTTGTTATGGGAATGAGCAGGGGGGAGGAACAGGTGATCAATGATGTCGCCATCACCTTCCCGCTGCTCGTCAAACTGTTCTTCAGTGGTATACTCGCTTCAACGACGATGCTTCTTCCGGGAATATCAGGGTCGCTGGTGCTCCTGATACTCGGTTCGTATTCCATCGTCATCTATGCAGTCAGTGAGCTGACAAGCTTCAATCTTGGAATACTGCCGATTTTGATTGCCGTCGGTTCCGGCATCGTCCTGGGTCTGCTTGTTGCGAGCCGCATCATCCAATATATGCTCAGACATTTCACCTATTTGACCTATGCACTGATACTGGGGCTCGTCATTGGATCCGTCTTTGCGATCTACCCCGGCCTTCCGGATACAGCCCTATCCTGGACAGTGACTGTGCTGTCCGCCATATTGGGGTTTGCAATCAGCTGGTACATGGGTGCTGACAATGAAGATACAATCTGAATGGAGGCGAGGATATGGAACAGAGCCATCCTTTGGTCATGGCCTATCATGAATATATAGAATCTACGATCGATTACCGCATTGCTGTGCTGGGACAGGTTGACGCAGGCAAAAGTGCCCTGGTAAACCGGTTGGCGGATGCCGATTCCTTTATTTCCACACAGACTGATGCCACACGCACAATTACCGAGCACCCCTACGGAAAAAGGGGAAAGATCCTTGATTTTCCAGGTGTCGGAACAACGGAATATTCACCAAAACAGTACAGGAAACTGATAGCCAGGACAGGTGTCAGACACGTATTGTACGTCTTCTCATCCAAGATACGGGATGCGGATGAAACGGTTATCCGGTACCTTGCCAAAAAAGGCGTCCATATCACATTCGTCTACAACAAGACCGATACACTTGTGGATGTTTCCGGAGAGCGTGCACAGAAGACGCTGATGAACGATAAGGACACAGAACTCCATGTGACCTTCAAGAAACAGCTCGACCAGCCGCTGTATT
Organism: Salinicoccus roseus; assembly: GCF_003814515.1. NCBI lineage: Bacteria > Bacillati > Bacillota > Bacilli > Caryophanales > Staphylococcaceae > Salinicoccus > Salinicoccus roseus. The sequence goes on along the minus strand of NZ_RKQJ01000004.1, from coordinate 102,635 downwards.
ATCATTTCGCCAGCGTGAAGGACGATGCAGGGATCGATGAGCTGAGAGGGAAGCTGGATGATATATTCGAGGAAAAGGACGCACTGTTCGCCAAGAGGGTCAGGAGTGCCCAGTATCTTGAGAAATTCCTGTCCAGGAAAATGAACGGCCTGGCGACCAAACTGCTGTCCCCAAGCTTCAAGGACATCATACTCAGCCGTTCATACAAGTCGATAGAGGAGATGACCGAATCGCACTACGACGTCACTGAGGCGGATGGAAAAGTGATCGGCCAGGACATCCCCAGGGCGGCGGACTACATCAATCGTGTGAAGAATACGGAGAAGGACACGAAGAAACCTGCGGACTACATCAATCATCTGGCCACGCTCTTCAGCGCAGTCTTCAAAATGAGGAAGTTGAATGTCGTCACTTTCATCGTTTCTTCGCTCGGCGAAGTCAGCGTGAAAAGCATCTACCCCGTATTGAAGGGAACATTTGAATACGTCGGTGATATGAATGACTTTGCCCGCGAAGTCATTAAATACTACCGTTAGACCAAAGCACCCCGGCAATCGCCGGGGTGTTTTTCCTTTGGAGGGCAATCGTTTGCACTTGAACATGATAAAACGTTATAAGGAATCCTGCATGTAAAAGAGATAAATTTATGCAATCGTTTGCAAAAAATATTGACTTACTATGTGAAAACGCTTTATTATAAAAGTATGAAATGATTTACATATCTAGAGGAGGATTATGATGAAGAGCAACAAATGGTTTCTATTGATGATGTTTGCATTGGTTCTGATGTTGGCAGCCTGTGGGCCGGACAGACCAGAGAGTGGGGAAGAAGCTGCTGGTGAAGGAGCCAACGGCTCAGGTGAAGAAGGCTCTGAACCAGAAAAGCCTGAAGTGCTGAATGTTTGGCTTGATGGAGAAAATCAGATGGAAGTATACGGTGAAATTTTTGAGAAGTATGAAGAAGAAACAGGTATTGCTGTTGAATTTACAGAAGTAGGCATGACTGACCAATTGGAACAATTATCATTGGATGCTCCGGCAGGACAGGGTCCAGACCTCTATCAACAGCCACACGATATGATTGGTAGTGCTTATCTCCAAGGTCTTGGAATGGAACTCGACCCCTCTGAATTCGAACTCGATGCATTCAACGAAAATGCACTTGAAGCATTCACTTACGAAGGCTCATTGATGGGCGTACCATTTGCTGTTGAAGCGGCTGCTCTCTATTATAATAAGGATATTATAGACGAAGCGCCTCAAACAGTTGAGGAGCTCGAAGCAATCATGGAAGAGTATACGGATGAAAGTAATAATGAATACGGATTCCTGATGGAAGCAACCAACTTCTACTTCTCATATCCACTGCTGTTCTCTGGAGATGAGCAGATTTTCGGCCAAGAAGAGGATGGAAGCTACAACTCTGAAGATCTTCAAGTCGCTACAGATGGTGTAGTTGAGCAAGCAACACGTATGCAAGAGTGGTTCCAGGCCGGATACCTTAGTGAGAATGTGACCGGTGATGTGCTTGATGGATTGTTTACAGATGGAAAGGCACCTGTTGCAATGACAGGCCCATGGAAACTCTCAGACTATTCTGATGCACTTGGAGATTCACTGGGTACAGCAACACTACCTGAACTTGATGGAGAAACAATGACACCATTTATGGGAGTCAAGGGATGGATGATTTCCGAATATACGGAGAACGAATACTGGTCAAAAGACCTCTTGAAGTTTATGACTAATGCTGATAACAGCAAATTGGTCACTGAGGGCCTCAGGGAAACAGTGCCACGCTCAGATGTTGAAAGCTCCAATGAACTGTTGAGGGTGTTTAATGAGCAGGCCGAGAACGCAAACCCAATGCCTAATATTCCGGAAATGGCACAAGTTTGGGAACCAATGGGAGATGCGTTGATCTTCATATCTAATGGGGACGATCCTCGCGAAGTTTTGGAAGAAGCAAAATCACAAATACAAACTGATATAGACTCAGCTTCAGGTGGACAGGATTCTGAAGAGTAGTATCGAAGGTTAGGAGGAAAGGGCTATGAAGAAAAATCCGAAATTGGCTGCAGTCCTGTCCATCCTTCCTGGACTGGGCCAATTATACAATAAGAGGTACGCCAAAGCAGGTGGCCTCTTTATTCTCTTTATATCATTTTTTGCAGTTTTCTATAATTTCTTGAATATTGGATTCTGGGGACTTTTTACTCTTGGTGAAATTCCACGTGTAGATGATTCAAGGATTTTACTGGCACAGGGGATCATATCCCTTCTTGTAGTCGTAATAGCAATTACCTTCTATATTGCTAATATCATAGATGCGTACAAAGATGCCAAACTGATCAACAGCGGGGACTTCAGGACGATGAGGCAGCAATTCAGGGATGCATGGGATAAGAGTTTCCCTTATGCAATCGTCGCCCCTGGGCTTTTCTTACTCATCTTTATAGTGGTATTCCCACTGCTGTATATGTTCTTCCTGGCATTCACGAACTATAATCTCTATAATGCACCGCCTAGAAATGTTCTGGATTATATTGGCTTCGAGAACTTTAAGGCTTTGATTGAAGTGGACATCTGGAGGAATACTTTCTTCAGCGTCTTTACATGGACGATCGTATGGACACTCGTGGCAACAACATTACAGATCGCCCTGGCCCTACTTCTTGCAATCATCGTCAATCATCCTTTGATAAAGTTCAAAAGGCTGATACGCACTATACTTATCTTGCCATGGGCAGTGCCGGCATTTGTGACGATTCTTATTTTCTCTGCACTATTCAATAACCAGTTCGGGGCTATCAACAATGACATTCTGCAACCATTGTTCGGCCTTTCAATTCCGTGGCTATCAGATCCCTTCTGGGCAAAAGTTGCTCTGATAATGATTCAAACATGGTTAGGATTCCCATTTGTCTTTGCCTTGTTCACGGGCGTCCTTCAAAGTATATCCGACGATTGGTATGAAGCAGCTGATATGGATGGTGCGTCAGGGTGGCAGAAGTTCACTGAAATAACTTTCCCGCACATCATGTTTGCTACAGCACCGCTTCTCATAATGCAATATGCAGGGAATTTCAACAACTTCAACATCATTTATCTATTCAATGCTGGTGGACCTGCTATAAGAGAACAAAATGCTGGCGGCACCGATATTTTGATTTCATGGGTATATAAACTGACTTTCGAAACCCAGAACTATAATATGGCCGCCGCAATTTCCATCATCATTGGTCTTATTGTAGCTTCGGTGGCTGCATTCCAGTTCAGTCGTACTAGAGCAGTTCAAGAGGAAGGTGAGATATGATGACTAAAAAAAGAAAAAATCTCTTAAAGCAGATTGTCATGTATACCATACTGTTCATTATGACGGTGGCGATCTTCTATCCTCTCCTTTGGACTTTTGGAATTTCATTAAATCCGGGGAATAATTTGTATGGGGCTAATATGATTCCTGAAAACTGGTCATTCACCCATTATAAATGGTTGTTTACAGACCCGCAGAGCATGTATCTGACATGGTATAAGAATACCTTGATTGTAGCAGCGGCCTCCTCTTTCCTTTCAGTGGTTTTCGTTACTTTGACTGCCTATGCCTTCTCAAGATATCGTTTTGTCGGACGTAAATACGGTCTGTATGCCTTTCTTATCCTGCAGATGTTTCCGGTATTGATGGCCATGGTGGCAATCTATATCCTCCTCAATACAATAGGACTTCTGGATTCCCTCTGGGGACTTGTTCTTGTATATGTGGGTGGATCGATTCCGATGAATGCATTTTTGGTTAAAGGTTATTTCGATACCATCCCAAGAGAGTTGGATGAATCTGCGAAAATGGATGGCGCAGGACATTTTCGTATATTCTTTACAATAATGATTCCTTTGGCCAAACCGATTATTGCAGTAGTTGCATTGTTTAATTTCATGGCACCGTTCATGGACTTTATTTTGCCGCGTATCGTTTTGAGAAGTCCAGAAAACTTCACCTTGGCATTAGGGCTTTACAATATGGTCAATGATCAATTTGCCAATACATTCACAAGATTTGCCGCAGGGTCGATCCTGATTGCAGTACCTATAGCAATCGTGTTCCTTTTCCTGCAGAGGTATTTGATTTCCGGCTTGATGTCCGGATCGACTAAAGGTTAGATAGGGTGATCTGATGGTTACAATTAAAGATGTAGCAAAAACTGCTGGCGTTTCCCCTTCAACGGTTTCAAGAGTTGTAAAGGATCATCCAGGAATCAGTTCAGATACCAAAAGAAAAATACGCAAAATAATGCAGGAGATGGGGTATACGCCCAATGTTGCTGCAAGAAATCTTGTTACGAACAAGTCGTATACTATTGGTCTCATAGTAAAAAGTGCAGTACAAGAAGCTGATAGCCAGGACAGGTGTCAGACACGTATTGTACATCTTCTCTTCCAAGATACGGGATGCGGATGAAATGGTTATCCGGTACCTTGCCAAGAAAGGCATCCATATCACATTCGTCTACAACAAGACCGATACACTTGTGGACGTTTCCGGAGAGCGTGCACAGAAGACACTGATGAACGACAAGGACACGGAGCTCCATGTGACCTTCAAGAAGCATCTCGATCAGCCGCTGTCCTATCATTTTGCCAGTGTGAAGGATGATGCGGGGATCGATGAGCTGAGAAGGAAACTGAATGATATATTTGAAGAGAAGGACGCAATGTTCGACAAGAGGGTCAGAAGTGCCCAGTATCTTGAGAAATTCCTAACCAGGAAAATGAACAGCCTGGCTGCCAAACTGCTGTCTCCAAGCTTCAAGGACATCATACTCAGCCGTTCCTACAAATCGATAGAGGAAATGACCGAATCGCACTATGGCGTCACTGAGGAGGATGGAAAAGTGATCGGTCAGGACATCCCCCGGGCTGCGGACTACATCAATCGTGTAAAAAATACGGAGAAGGACACGAAGAAACCTGCGGACTACATCAATCATCTGGCCACGCTCTTCAGTGCAGTCTTTAAAATGAGGAAGTTGAATGTCGTCACTTTCATCGTTTCTTCGCTCGGCGAAGTCAGCGTGAAAAGCATCTACCCCGTATTGAAGGGAACATTTGAATACGTCGGCGATATGAATGACTTTGCCCGCGAAGTCATCAAATACCACCGTTAGACCAGAACGCGCTTGCCGGGATGTTTTTCCTTTGGAGGGCAATCGTTTGCACTTGAACATGATAAAACGTTATAAGGAATCCTGTATGTAAAGGAAATAAACTTATGCAATCGTTTGCAAAAAAGTGTTGACTTAAAAGAATTCTGAATATATAATCAAAATACAAGCGATTGATAACGCTTACATACAAGGAGGATGAAAAATGAAGAGATCGAAGTGGAGTTATGCCTTTCTTCTTGCCCTGATTCTCGTATTGGGAGCATGCGGCAACAGTGGAGACGCTGGCGGTTCAGTTTCAGGAGACGGTGAAGAAGGTGGCGATGGTGAATCCGTAACGATTGACCTCTATCAGTTCAAAGTGGAATTCAAGGAGCAGTTCGAATCCCTCGTGGCACAATATGAAGAAGAGAATCCGAATGTGACAATCAACGTTGAAACGGTCGGTGGCGGAAACGACTACGGTGCCACATTGAAGTCGAAGATTGCATCTGGCAACGAACCGGATATCTTCAATATCGGCGGACCTCAGGACTATGAAGATCATAAGGACCGTATCGCACCAATCGAAGATTCCGCAGCAGTCGACGCAGCGCTGGAAGGTACGCTTGATGCAGTTACAGTCGATGATCAAGTTTACGGTATCCCTTACAACCTTGAAGGATACGGCCTGATCTACAACAAGGGTATTTTTGAAGAAGCAGGAATCAACCCTGATGAACTGACGACGATGGAAGATCTGCAGACAGCAGTAGATACATTGGATGGTATGAAAGAAGAACTTGGCCTGGATGCCGTCTTCGCCTTCCCGGGCAAAGAGAGATGGGTATATGGAAACCACTCCAGCAGTTCATTCCTCGCACCTGAATTCAATGACAGCGTTATCGAAGCATTCGAGTCCGACACGGTTGAGTTTGAACATTCCGAAGAACTGAAGAACTACATCGATATGCAAGTGAACTATTCCGAGCAGCCAGTATTGAGCCTCGACTATTCACAACAAGTCGAAGCCCTCTATTCCATGGAAAAGGTTGCCATGATCCAACAGGGCAACTGGGCATACCCTTCCATTGAACAGATTGCACCTGAAGTGGCTGAGAATTCCGGCATCATTCCTATTCCGGTGGCCGGCGAGTCTAAAATGCCTGTAGGCGTACCTCAGTACTGGGTAGTGAACTCCGGAGCTGAAGATAATGTTCAGCAGGCGGCTGTAGACTTCCTCGACTATATGTACACATCCGACGCAGGCAAGGAAATCGTACTGAACGACTTCAACTTCATTCCGGCATATGAGGACTATGACACAAGCCAGATCTCAGATCCATTGTCCCAGGAAATCTATGAGTATTCCGAAGAAGGCAATACAAGCGGATGGGTATTCCTTGGATATCCTACCGGTTTCGCTGAAGAGACATTCGGCGATAATGTTCAGCAGTACATTTCCGGAGATATCACATGGGAAGAAGCGATAGATAACTCCAAAGCATACTGGGAAGAGAATAGATAAATGAAATCATAATGGGGCAATCATATTGCTCCATTATTTCTTACAAAGAGGTGTTAATATGAAAACCAAAAATATCATGTACTGGGTATTCATTGCCCCGGTTCTGGCGGCACTTTTGATTGTTGTAGTCGTGCCTTTCATCTGGGGGATCTATTATTCCCTTACAGAGTGGTCAGGCGACATGGCGCAGACACCGGTGTTTACAGGATTTGATAACTACAAAAGTCTGATGTCCGACCCAACGTTCCTGAGTGCGCTCTGGTTCACTTTCAAGTATGCAATCGTGACCGTAATCATCATAAATGTCGTTGGTTTTTCACTGGCACTGATTGTAACGAGCTACATAAAATCAAAGAACCTGCTCAGGACAATCTTCTTCATGCCGAACCTGATCGGTGGTCTGATCCTCGGCTTCATCTGGCAGTTCATCTTCACGAATATCTTCAATGCCCTTGGAGACGCCATGGGTGTCGAAATGCTGCAGGGATGGCTGGCGACCCCTGCGACGGGCTTCTGGGGACTCGTCATTCTGCATGTATGGCAGATGGCCGGTTACATCATGATCATCTACATTGCATATCTGCAGAGCATCCCTGACGAATTGCTCGAGGCGGCGGATATGGATGGAGCAAGTTACTTTCAAAAGCTGAAGAATGTTGTGATGCCGCTTGTGGCTCCGGCATTCACAGTAAGTATGTTCTTGACATTGTCCGGTGCATTCAAGATCTACGATCAGAACCTCTCCCTCACCGGAGGCGGCCCTGGTGGCACTACGAAAATGATTGCCATGGATATTGTCGATACGGCATTTGCGATGAACACGATGGGACTGGCCCAAGCCAAGGCGGTCATCTTCTTCATAATCGTGGCAATTTTAAGTTTGACGCAAGTCTACTATAATAAGAAAAAAGAGGTGGAGCTGTAATGAAGAAGAAAAAGACGACCGGTCGCATTGTTCTGGAAATCGTCGGCATTCTGCTCGCACTTCTATGGTTGTCCCCCTTCTACATCATGCTGGTCAATGCGTTCAAGACCAAGCGGGAAATGTTTGAAAATACGCTTGCACCACCGCAGGAACCCATTTTTGGGAACTTTGTACAGGCTTTTCAGGAACTCGACTTTCTCAGGACATTCTTCAACTCTTTCCTGATTACGTCGCTGAGCATTGTGTGCATAGTATTCTTCTCGGCAATGGCTGCATACGCACTCTCAAGGAACAAGAGCAAGGTCAGCGGCCTGATATTCTTCCTGTTCGTCGCCTCCATGCTCATTCCTTTCCAGTCGGTGATGATTCCGCTGGTCAAGATATTCAGTGAGCTTCAGAGCTTGAACAAATGGGGCCTGATCTTCATGTATATCGGTTTCGGTTCCGGCCTTTCTCTGTTCCTGTATCATGGAGCGCTGAAGAATATCCCGCTCTCCCTTGATGAGGCGGCAAAGATTGATGGGGCTACAAAATGGCAGACCTTCTGGCATGTCATATTCCCGCTTCTGAGGCCGATTGGTGTGACGGTGGCGATCTTGAATGTCATCTGGATCTGGAACGACTTCCTCCTTCCAAGCTTGGTGCTTGGCCAGGGGGACGAAACGATTCCACTTAAACTGTTCCTCTTCTTCGGACAGTATACGAAACAGTGGACCCTGGCACTGGCCGGCTTGACGATTTCCATCATACCGGTCATAATCGGCTACTTCATTGCTCAGAAACATATCATCAAAGGTGTATCGGACGGTGCTGTGAAGTAGGTAGGAGGCTTATTATGAGATGGTGACGATAAAAGATGTGGCAAGGATAGCTGGAGTTTCTCCCTCTACTGTATCCAGGGTGATCAAAGATCATGATGGAATCAGTGCCGCCACAAAAAAGAAAGTCCAAAAAATAATGGAAGAGAGTGGATATGCACCAAATATCGCGGCACGGAATCTGGTGACGAACCAGTCGAATACCATCGGCCTGGTCATCAAGAGCGGCATGCATGAAGTGAACCTGAACCCTTTCTACTCTGAAGTGAACCTCGGTGTTTCCGAAGCCTGCAGGAAAGAGGGTTTTTCGACACTTACAACTTCCGCGACTGATGATGCCAGTCTTCTTGCGGAAGTGAAGGAACTGATCAGTTCAAGGCAGGTCGACGGGTTCATACTCCTCTATTCAAAAGAGGGCGACCCGATAGCAGCATTCCTCTCGGCAGCCGGCTTCCCTTATGTAGTCATAGGGAAGGATATACGCAACGATCGTGAAGCCATCTATGTGGACAATGACAATGTACAGGGGGCGGTGTCCATAACTGAATTATTGATTGGGAAAGGTTATAGTAAAATTACGATGATTGTAGATAACGATGTATTTGCGGTCGCTAGAGATAGGATTCGTGGCTTTGAAATGGCGATGCATGAGGCTGGCCTATCAGCCATGGGCAGGGTGGTCAAATGTGGAGATGACCCCCGTTCCATCAGCGACATGCTGAAATCTTTATTTGAAGATGGCGGACCGGAGGCGCTTTTGACACTGGACGGTGTTCTGAATGCCCGCATCATTTCCCATCTTTATCAGATGAAGATTCGCATTCCGGCGGATGTGGCCACCGCGACTTTCAGTGATTCTCTGCTGACGAAGTTTGCGGCCCCGCCCCAGACCGTTGTCGACATCTTCCCGGAGGAACTTGGCAAGGAAGCTGGAAATGAAATCATCACCCTGATAAGAGATGGAGATAAATTAAAAAGAATCATTACGGTACCTACGCGCATTATAGAACGCAGATCAACACAGAAGGAGGAAGGCGGATGAAAGTGACAGTCTGGAACGAATACAGGCATGAGAAGGAATCAGAAGTGGTGGGTGAAATATATCCTGAAGGCATCCACGGTCAGATTGCGAGTTTCCTTGAAGGGCATGAAGTGACGACGGCAACTCTGGATGAAGCGGAGCATGGCTTGACTGACGAAGTGCTGGATAATACAGATGTCCTGATATGGTGGGGGCACAAAGCCCACGATGAGGTCGCTGACGAAATTGCAGAAAAGGTGCGTCAGCGTGTCTGGGACGGCATGGGCCTGGTGATCCTGCATTCAGCGCACTTCTCCAAGCCGTTCAAACTGCTGATGGGCACATCCTGCGACCTCAAGTGGCGTGAAGCGAATGAAAAGGAACGCCTCTGGGTGGTCGATCCGACGCATCCGATTGTTGATGGTCTCGGTGAATACTTCGAGTTGCCTGAAGAGGAGATGTACGGCGAGCATTTCGACATTCCCGTGCCGGATGAGCTGATCATGCTCAGCTGGTTTGAAGGCGGCGAAGTGTTCAGGAGTGCATGTACATTCAAACGGGGCAACGGCAAGATATTCTACTTCCGTCCGGGTCATGAGACACATCCGACATACTATGATGAGAACGTCCAGAAGGTCATCAATAATGGTGTGAACTGGGCAGGGAGTGTCCATGGCAAGAAACACTACTACGGAAATCACGAACCACTGGAAGAGATAAAGGAGAAATAATCATGATCAACGTTGGTATTATAGGATGCGGCAGCATCGGAGTGAAGCGGCATATTGCCGAATATAAAGAAAATGAAAACGTGAAGCTGGTTGCATTCTGCGATCCGGTGATCGAACGGGCTGAAGCACAACAGAAGATATATGGCGGCGCATCCTACAAAAGTTATAAAGATCTGCTTATGGACAGCAATGTCGATGCCGTCAGCGTCTGTACGCCGAACTACATGCACGCAGAGATTTCAATTGCGGCACTGGAAGCAGGCAAGCATGTATTGTGCGAGAAGCCGATGGGTGTTGCGATGGATGAGATGGACCGCATGATTGAAGCGGAAAGGAAATCCGGCAAGCAGCTGATGGTCGGCCATAACCAGCGTCTCATCAAAGAGCACCAGGTGGCACGCGATTACATCAATGAAGGCAGACTCGGCAAGATCTATTCCTTCCGTACAGCGTTCGGGCATCCCGGCCCGGAGGACTGGAGTGTCGACGGCAAGGACAGCTGGTTCTTCAAGAAGGAGGAAGCGGTAATGGGCGCAATGGGAGACCTTGGTGTGCATAAGGCTGATCTCATGCGTTATCTCCTCGGGGAAGAGGTTCTGGATGTAGGCAGCTTCATTTCCAAGGAAGCGAAGGAATTTTCCGATGTGGATGACAATGCGGTATGCATTCTGCGCACCGAATCGAATATCGTCGGCACATTGCAGGCGAGTTGGTCATTCTATGGGGAAGAGGACAACTCCACCGTCATCTATGGTGAAAAGGGTGTGCTCAGCCTGCTTGCAGATTCTGAGCATTCCTTCATTTTCACAGGCAGAGACGGTGAAGTCGTCAAGGAGAACTACGGCGGTATACAGACGAATGATGAAGCGGGCCAGAAGAAGAAGTCGCTGGTCATGGATGCATTCATCAATGCCCTTGTGAATGAAGAGCGGGTACCGGTGACGGCAGAAGATGCGAAAAAATCCGTGGAAATCATACTGAATGCTTTAGAATCCGATCGCACGAAGAAGATCATTACTGGAGAATAGGTGTTGCAGATGGCTAAAATAAGACTGGGTTTCATTGGTGTTGGGGGAATAGCGACAGGACGGCACATTCCCACGTTCAGGACCTTCGATGATGTGGAGATTACAGCCATACAGGATGTCAATGTGGAGCGTGCAATGAAGGTGGCGAACGAGCTCAACATTCCGGAAGTATGTTCTACAATTGAGGACATGTACCCCCATGTCGATGCGGTGGTGGTTTCCACACCTAATAAATTCCACGCATCAATCAGCATCGATGCGATGAACAACGGCAAGCATGTGCTCTGTGAAAAGCCGATGGCCATGAGTACAGAAGAGTGCAATGCAATGATTGAAGCGGAGGAACGCAATGGCGTGAAGCTTCACATTGCCTATCATTACCGCTTCATGAAAGAGGCGATCGCAGCGAAGAAGATCATCGAACGCGGCACAATCGGTGATCCCCTCGTGGTCCGTGTGAAAGGGCTCAGGCGCAGGAAAGTTCCTGGGTGGGGGGTATTCACCAACCAGGAACTTCAGGGGGGCGGTGCACTGATCGACTATGGCTGCCATCTCCTCGACCTGGCCATGTACCTCATGGGTGACGTAAAGCCTGTGGAAGTATCAAGCTCGACCTACAATCAGCTGAGCCGTACAAATACAGTCAACGAATGGGGACATTTCAACCGGGATTCCTTTGAAGTGGAAGACCATGTCAGTGCATTCATACGGTTCAATAATGGTGCATCGATGCTGTTTGAAACGAGCTGGGCCGCAAATATCCCGGAAGATGAAAACCACATCAGCATCTCAGGTGCCAAAGCAGGCCTTGATGTGTTCGATATGAAAGTGAACCAGGCCGATGAAGACCTGATGACGACGATGCGCATCGACTATATAAAAGTGGATGAGCCCTACAGCAGACTTCAGGCTGAAAACTTCATATCAGCGATCAAATACAACACCCCGCTAACGGTGAAATCAACAGAAGCGAAAGAAGTATCGAAGATCATCGAAGCAATATACTTAAGCTCGAAAGAACAGAGGAGCATCAGACTTTAGGAGGTAGACAGATGAAACTGGGAGTATTCAATCCGCTGTTCCAGAACATGGAGCTGGAAGAAATGCTGGATTATATCAAAGCATCCGGGCTGGATGCAGTAGAAATCGGTACAGGCGGCTATCCTGGAGATAAGCACTGCAATGTCGATGAACTGCTTGAATCGAAAGATGCAAGAGAGGCATACTTGGAGAAGTTCACATCACGGGGGCTCATCATCAGCGCCTTCAGCTGCCATGGAAATCCGATCTCTCCGGACGAAGCTTTCCGTCGGGAGTCGGATGAAATATTGAGGAAGTCGATCAGGCTGGCAAACCTGATGGATGTACCTGTAGTCAACACATTCAGCGGTACGCCTGCTGGGAATGAGACGGACACGGCAGTCAACTGGCCGGTGACCCCCTGGCCGGAGGAATATTCGGAGATAAAGGAATGGCAGTGGAAGAACAGACTGATTCCATATTGGCAGGACATCGCTGAACTTGCGAAAGAGAACGATGTGAAGATCGGGTTGGAACTTCATGGCGGATTTCTCGTCCACTCCCCGCATACGATGCTTGAACTGAGGAAGGCGACGAACGCATACATCGGTGCCAACCTCGATCCAAGCCATATGTGGTGGCAGGGGATCGATCCCGTTGCAGCAATCAAGATTCTGGGGCGTGAAGATGCGCTCCATCACTTCCATGCGAAGGATACGTATATCGATCAGGATAACCTTAATATGCACGGCTATCTCGATATGAACCCTTATGGCAGCATCAGGGAACGGAGCTGGACGTTCAGAAGCGTCGGCCTGGGCCACAGTATGGATGAATGGGCGAACATGATGAGTGCGCTCAGAACCTACGACTATGATTATGTCGTCTCGATTGAACATGAAGATGGTCTGATGTCCATAGAAGAAGGCTTCCAGACCGCTGTAAGAAATCTGCAGGGTGTCATAATAAAAGAACAGCCGACTGACATGTGGTGGGCTTAAAGGAGTGATCTTATGGCTGATTTAAAGCTGAAGAATATAAAGAAGACATATGAAAAAGGTCCGACGGTGGTGGATGATTTCAATCTGGAAATCCATGATGGGGAATTCATCGTACTGGTTGGTCCTTCCGGGTGTGGGAAATCGACGACTTTGCGGATGATCGCCGGACTTGAAGAGATCACAGGCGGGGAATTGTACATCAATGACAGCTTGGTGAATGATGTCGAGCCGAAGAACAGGGATATCGCAATGGTCTTCCAGAACTATGCCCTCTATCCGCATATGAGCGTTTACGACAATATGGCGTTCGGTCTCAAGCTGAGGAAGACGCCGAAAGCGGAAATCAAAGAACGGGTTGAGCATGCAGCCGAGATTCTTGGTCTGACGGACTACCTGGACCGCAAGCCGAAGGCACTCTCAGGTGGACAGAGGCAGCGTGTAGCGCTGGGCCGGGCAATCGTCAGGGAGGCGAGCGTCTTCCTGATGGACGAGCCGCTGTCCAACCTGGACGCGAAACTGAGGGTGCAGATGCGTGCTGAAATCACCAAACTGCACAAGCGCCTGAAGACGACCACGGTATACGTGACACACGACCAGACGGAAGCGCTGACGATGGCCACCCGCATCGTGATACTCGATAAAGGGGATATCATGCAGGTCGGTTCGCCGAAGGAAGTATATGATTTTCCTGAGAATGTGTTTGTTGCGCAGTTCATCGGCTCACCAGCCATGAACGTGTTTGATGCAGAGATCAGGAATGGTGAACTTGTAATTGGGGAGACGACAATCAAGATTCCTGAATTCAAGCGTCGCATGCTTTTGAATGAGGGATATGACAACAAGCCGATCAAGTTCGGCATCCGTCCGGAGGATGTCAGGGAGGAAGCGGTCTTCGTCGAATCGGAGCTTGCTTCCGCCTTCAATGCGGAAGTCAAAGTAAGTGAGCTTCTCGGTTCCGAAATCATGCTCTACTCAGACCTCGAAGGGCAGGAATTCATCTCGCGTGTCGACGCACGCAATGAGCTTGAGCCGGGAGACATCGTGAAGTTTGCGTTCGACATGAACAAGGGGCATTTCTTCGATAATGACACGCATAAACGCATCGTCACGAAAGAAGAGCGCGCCAAGGAGAAGGAAAGTCTGGAACAGCAGGATACATCCGGTGTCATCAAGGCATAGAGATACAGCCTGTCCACATGGACAGGCTGTAATTTTTAATGTCTGGGACGATTTAACGGTAATATGATATAGTTGGAAAGAGGTGAATAGCATGGTTAAATTCGATCACATCATACATTATGTCAACAAGCTGGAACCGGTAGAGGAAGATGGCCTGCTGCCCATCCATTCGGGCGGAAAACATGAACATCTGGGTACTGCGAACCTGTTGTCCTATTTCGATCAGAGATATGTGGAATATCTCGCCATCGACGACGAAGAAAGATTCAAACGCCATCTGGAAGAGTCGGAGGATTCGTTTGTCGGTACGATTGACCGCATGGAGTACGAAGAAGGCTTCCTACGCTATGCACTTGCCACAGAAGAAATACACCAGCTTGCCGACCGATACCGGGCGAAAGGGTTCAGAACTGTAGGCCCAGTGGATATGGAGCGGACGACGAATGGCGAAACGATACGCTGGAAGCTGCTCTACGTTTTGGATGATGAAGAGGTGCTGCCCTTCTTCATACAATGGGAGGAAGAGGAATCGGCGCGTCTGGAGAGGATCAGAAACTTGAGGGGGACGTTCATTTCCCCGGAAATGAATATTCATCATGAAGTGAGGAATGTGAAGGTGTGGGACGCTTTCTTTGATGTAATCGGTGTCTGGAAAGGTGAAGTCGATGCACATACGACGCTCACCATCTCAGAAAATAAAGACCCGTCGATCACCCTGGAATTGGGGATGGACGGGGAATCGGCGATTTATAGAGGAGCAGTCTACAAATTTATATAGATGATGAGTCCAAGGTGCAGAAGTGCAGAAAGTGCTGTGATGATGCTGATCAGGACGATTGACTTTGTGCCTTTCACAAGGATATACGCAATGCTCAGCATGATGGTGACTACACCGAGGATGATTCTGACACTCATCAGAGCGATGAGATCCCCACTGTCATATTGACCAAGTTGGACGATGCTTATGATGTTGATGATCAGAAGAAAGATTAGAATAGCTTGTCTCATGATAGGACCACCTTTCATGGAATATTATATCAGATTTTAATTGAATGGAGACCGTTATGCTTAAATTGTTGAACCTGACTGAAGACGAACATGATCAGTTTATTGAAGGGCACCCCCATGGAGACCTGCTGCAGTTGACGGACTGGGCACGTTCCAAGCAACTGACCGGATGGTACTCCAGACGGTTTGCCGTAGGAAACGAGGTGGATGAAACGCTTGGCGCGGCTCTTCTCCTGTTCAAGAAGGTGCCGAAACTGAACCATACACTATGCTATATATCCAGAGGCTTTGTCTGCGACTACAAGGACCCGCTTCTTGTGGAATTCATGCTGAATGAGGCATTGAAGATAGCCGGGGACGAGAAGGCCTATGCAATAAAGATAGATCCGGACCTTCCACTTGAAACACATCGGGATACGATAGGATTCCTTGAATCGATCGGTTTCAGGCACCGTGGCCTGAAAGATGGCATGAGCAAGGATAATATACAGCCGAGGCAGACCATGGTGGCCCCGATCGATAAGGATGACAAGGAACTGCTGCAGAGCTTTGAGCGGAACAACCGTACAAAAGTGCGCAATGCCATCCGCCGGGGGACCAAAGTCTACAGGGCGGAGCGTGGGGATCTCCAGACCTTCGTCAGGCTCATGAAGGAGACCGGACAGCGGGATGGGTTCCTCACCCGTGACATCACCTACTTTGAATCCCTCTATGATAATCTCCACGAAAATGGGCACATGGAATTATTCCTGGTGAAACTGATGCCTGCGGAAGTTGCGGCTTCCCTGGAGGCGGACCTGGATAAGGTCGGGAAGGATCTGGAAAAAGCCATGAAGAAGAAGGATGGCAGCAAGAAGGAGAACCAGATCAAGGATCTCAACAACCGAATGGAAAAGCTTCAGAAACAGCAGCAGGAGATTGAAGAAATCAAGAAAGAGCATCCTGAAGGCGTCATCCTTTCCGGCGCGCTGCTTGCCCAGTCTGGACATAAGGCATACTATCTCTACGGGGCATCTTCCGACCAGTACCGTGAATACTTGCCGAACCATCATATGCAGTATGAAATGATGAAGTATGCACGGGACAATGGTGCCAAGACATATGACTTTGGCGGTGTCAGCGTCTCTCCGCCCGAGGATTCCCCACATTTCGGCCTGTGGCAGTTCAAGAAAGTATGGGGGACGGAAGTGAGTGAGAAAATCGGAGAATTCGATTATGTTCTCCACCGCCCGCTGTACACCCTTGCCGAAGTCGGCGTGCCGATGTTCCAAAAGGGGAAAGTAAAATTGAATCAGACACTCAAAGCACTGAAAGAGCGCCGTTGAAATACACGGCGCTCTTTCTTATAGATATTTCTTATATGGAGTCCATGAATTCCCTATATGAGACCCTCTTGTTAAAGAGTTACTGTCATGATAGACTTATACCCATTAATCCATAGTAAAAAACTATGTTTTATGGATCTGTGCTTATATGACAACTTACATACAGGGGGATTCTTATGAAGAAATGGATTTTACCGTTGGCATTCGTCCTGCTCTTGATTGCAGGATGCGGAAATGAAGCGGAAAGCGGGAGTGTGGAAGAGACGGAAGGGGAAAATATCATCAAAATCGGTTCGTCACCTGATGGCTATCCGCTCTCTTTCCAGGAAGACGGGGAAGTGAAGGGATTCAATGCAGATATCTATAACGCGATATTCGATGAACTGAACTATGAGATAGAATGGGTGATGACAGACTGGACAGGTGTGCTGGCCAATCTTGATACAGGGAATGTGGATACGGCCAGCAATTTTGCCATGACTCCGGAAAGGGCTGAAAAGTATACCTTCTCCGACCCCTACTATAATTCGAAGGCAGCGGTGGCGGTGGCCCAGGATAATGAGACCATCCAATCCGTCAGTGATCTGGAGGGGGCCGATGTCGGTACGATACTGGGCACGAACTTCCAGAATGTACTGAATGAGGAATACCCGGATCATGGGGGCGAGATCATTGATTATGAGAATAACGAGGTGGTCTATAACGATGTGATTGCCGGCAAGATTGATGCATACCTATTTGGGCGGGAACAGCTGTTGGCAATGATCAATGATCGTGATATAGCGCTTGAAATAGCAGGGGAGCCTTTCGGAGTTCAGCCTGTCGCCCTGCCATTCAAGGATACGCCGGAAAATCAGCAGTTGATTTCGGATATCAATGATGTGCTTGCTGAATTGAGGAGCGATGGCACACTGGCTGAGATATCCGAAAAATGGTACGGCATGGACATATATGAAGAAGAGGCAGAATGATGCGGGCATAAATAAAGCCAGCTTCCGTGTGGAAGCTGGCTTTATTTGTACTCTGTCTATAGGAAGTAGGGCCGGGTCAGGATGATCAGCAGTATGAAGATCAGCGACATCACCGACATGAGCAGCAGCGTCATCGACAGAGCAAAGTGTATGTGCCGGTTTTCGTACAGGTTTGGTTCCGATTTTGCGGCCTTCCATCCTGCCGTAAGGGAGATCAGATTGAGCAGGGCCCATACATAGATGTTGAAGAAGATGATTCCGTCATTGACTATATAGTTTATATAAAACATGATTTGCATCAGTATGAGCAGAATAAGTATGACCCGGCGCATATGGCCACCTCTCTTCCTTTTACAGTGTCAGCAGCATGATGATGAGCACGG
This sequence comes from Salinicoccus roseus, assembly GCF_003814515.1. Taxonomy (NCBI): domain Bacteria; kingdom Bacillati; phylum Bacillota; class Bacilli; order Caryophanales; family Staphylococcaceae; genus Salinicoccus; species Salinicoccus roseus. The sequence goes on along the minus strand of NZ_RKQJ01000004.1, from coordinate 84,559 downwards.
CTGAAATCATGAGGGTGAAGACATGTATCATGAACAGGCGTGCATGGTCTCCCTTTGCTTCTTTGAAGGCAGTGATTTCAACTGCTATGAAGAGGGAAATGGCCAGCGAAAAGATCAGCAGGCCGTCGGGATTGGGCGCTTCCAGGGAAATCAGGGTCATCATGAGCAGCAGGGCGACACCTGCGATGACCCTCAGAATATCCAGGGCCCTGTTTCTCATCAGCAATATGGTGATTGCACTGATGACGAGATAAATGAGCAGCATAAGGACTGTCAGAATCATGCGAGGGTCCTCCTTTTCCTGAAGTATTGGAAAATGAAGTATGTGGACAGCAGGGTCATCACCGCACCGAACCAGAATGGCAATCCTGCAGTCAGAATGAACAGCAGATTGAAGACAAGCGGTCCGAATATTCTGCCCAGGCTATCCAGGGAATATGTAGCAGCGGTCATACGGCCCATTTCGTCCTGGTGCGTCTCTTTTGTAATCTGGGAGGTGAGCAGCGTCTTGACGAGGGCATTCCCCGTCATCAGCAGAACGATGCACACCCCGGCAAACAACAGGCTGGACATGAACGGCAGCAGGATGAAAGCGATCAGTGTCATGACCTGTCCGGCAATCATCACCGGGTACTCCTGTCCATCCTTGAGGCGGCCGATGAAGCCGCCCTGGACAGCAGCGTTGAAAATGCCGCCGACTACAAAGAGGATGCCCATCTCTGTAGGGGTGATGTCGATCTTCTCTATGCCGAGCAGCTGGAATGTACTTTCCATCCCGCTCATCGTCAGTATGACGAAGAATGTGGAGATGAGAAGGATGCCGACAGGTTTAAGGAAGTACTCGCTTGGCAGAGTGATGTCTTTCCCAGCGCTGACGCCTGGACGATACGTCTCCTCAATTTTGAAGAGGCTGAATATCAGTGCGCCCACAATGACAATGGTCGTCATGTAGTAGGCAAAGCTCAGGCTGATCTGGGAAAGCAGTCCGCCCACTCCCGGTCCGAAAATGAATCCGAGGCCGATGGACATGCCGATCAGTCCCATGAAACGCGTTCGCTCTTCACGCGTCGTCAAGTCCGCCACCATGCTGGTCGTTGCTGTATAGAGGGCTCCTGAAGCGGCGCCTCCAAGCAGACGTGTCAGGTACAGCACCCACAGTACATCGATGAACATGCCGAACAGGAGGAAGCTGAGGCTGAAGGCGAGCAGTCCATACAGAAGAATCGGCCGACGGCCATTGCGGTCGCTCAATCTGCCGAAATAGGGCGCGGAAATGAAGCTGGCGATGGAATAGACGGCAAGCAGCCCGCCCATGTGCAGGGTGGACACGCCGAGTTCGGTCACAAGTTCCGGTATGACCGGTATGATCATACTGAAGCCGAAATATATGAGGAATTGTATGATCATAATGAATAGGATCATTTTTTTCATTGCGGGCACTTCCTATTGGTTATTTCTGATTCCGGATTTCTTTTTTTGTCTGTGCAATTTCTGTTTCTATCTGAGTGAGGCGGTCTTCCATTTTTGATGTGCGGTTGCCAGTGGATTCGAGCTTTTCCAGATCACCCTGGATGCGTACATACTCATTTTTAAGTTCCTTAAGTCTGTATTCCAGATCCATTACTTTCACCACCTTGAATTATAGTAGTATCATATCATAATGCAATCGATATTAGGGGAATCACTAATGACATTTTAAGGATGATTGAAGTAGAATGGAAGGGAATGGAGGGACATTGGATGCACACTTTTGAAATATATGAAGAATATTACGATTGGGCACCGCTTGAAGGGGATTCGGAAGCCCGGGTGCATTTGCTTACATACGGCGGGGAGGACCCGCCCAATATGTACCAGCCGCAGGAACCGCTGATTGCAAAATCCTACATTGATGATGTGAAGCGGACACGGCGGGAATACAAACGGCTGCTATGGATGGAGCTGAATAAGATCAATGGTGTGCCGAAGCCGGTGACATTATATGAAGAGGCCGGTGCCTATATGTTCTATTTGGCTCTTCCGGGCGTGGATGCCGAGAAGTTCCTACAGGGGCAGCCGCCTGAGGTCATCGTTTCCACACTGAAGCAGATTGGCAGATACTTGAGTTTTCTGCATAAGCAGAAGATTGAGGGATGTCCGTTCGTCTATTCTGAGGATGCCGTCCATACGGATCTGGTTTTCAGCCATGGGGACTTTAGACTCTCCAATGTAATAGTAAACGAAAATTACATTACAGGCAGTGTGGATATGATAGGAATTGGAGTAAGGGACCGGTATTTTGACCTTGCCGCCATGGCACTTGATATTGAGAGGGTCTTGGGTCGTGAATACTTGGAATACTTTTATGAGGGGTATCGGATCAAGGATCATGTCGATCAGAAAAAGATGAACCAGTTCATTCAGCTGGTGGAAGCATAAGAAAAGGCGTAACCACATTGGTTGCGCCTTTTCTCATCAGTCGTCCGTTTCCACTATCTCGCCGTTCTCGGCGTTGATGGTCACATCAGAATCTCCATTATCACCATTTTTCATATCCACTTCATATTGCAGCTGTCCGTCATCCCTATCCAGGGTCCAGCCTTCCAGTTCACCATTGGTCTCATCCATGGCAGTCTGCACCGCTTCCTCTGCAGGCACGGCATCGCCATAGCTGAAGTGTTCGTCCGTATCGAAGTCATCATCGCTCTCCGTCTGCTCCTCTACTACGGAAAGGTCATCCACAGACAATTTCACCTCGTATTCTTCAGATTCACTCTCCATATCTACTTTGTATATCCATTGGTTATCCTCGTCATCGAGTTCGACTTCCACAAGTTCTCCATCGAAGTTTTCTGATGCAGCATCCACTGCCTCTTCGGCATCATGATTGATGTCTTCAGGGGCAATCGTATCACCGGTGCTGCCTGAAGATTGGCCACTGGATTCCTCGGTGGACTCCTCGGTTGATTCTTCAGCAGACTCCTCGGTTGAAGAGAATTCTTCGTTCTCTTCCACAACTTCGTCGACATCTGCTGAATCAGGATTTTCATCGGCACCGCCACACGCGGCCATTACGAGTGATGCAGACATCAGGACGCTTGCGAGCTTGTATCTATTCTCCATTTGGAATCCTCCTATTTTAAGTTGATCGTTTAAATTGATTACTTCAAACCTTCCCTTCCATATGCCATTTCAAACGTGGAAGGTGTATTGGCAAACAATATTGCGTTTTTCTTCACAGAGGCGTAAACTAGTTTAAATAATAAGAGGTGAGGGGATGCCATGTGATAACGAATCTGACAAAGCGCTGGCTGTTCTATATCGTGGGACTGGTGATTCTGGCTCTCGGAATCTCATTGACAATAAAAGGAAGGCTCCTCGGACTCAGTTCATGGGATGTGCTGCATTATGGACTGTGGCAGACCTTTGGTCTGACAATAGGAAGCTGGGCAATCATTGCCGGAGCCACAATCGTCCTATTCACTGCTGTCATCACACGGCGCCTGCCGAAACTTGGCGTCTACATCAACATGGTGGCGGTGGGAGTTTTTATTGATATCTTCAACTGGCTCATTCCTGAGTTTGAAGGGTGGACACAGCATATCATCATCTTTACGGTGGGTCTGTTCGTCATGGCATTCGGTGTAGCATTCTACATAACGCCGAATCTTGGCGCGGGTCCACGGGATACCCTGATGCTGCTGCTTGTCGAAAAGTTTGGATTGAAAATTTCCATGGCAAGGAATATCATGGAGCTGGGTGCTGCTGTCGCCGGATATCTCCTAGGGGGTCCGGTGTTCATCGGCACAGTCGTTATCATAGTCGGGTTGGGCAAGCTCATAGAAATGTGGCTCCCATTGACCCGTCGTCTGCTCGTCAGCTTTCTGGGCGGAGAGGATGACGAAATCATCAGGATCATATAGCTTTGAATAATTTAATCAAGAAATGGAGCAGGTTATGAAAAAGTTTTTTGGCTTTGAGGATCACGGTACCAATTATCGACGTGAAACCATCGGGGGGTTGACGACATTCCTATCCATGGCATACATACTCGCCGTCAACCCTTCTGTGCTCTCCCTTCAGGGGATAGAAGGTATACCCGAATCAATGCGGATGGACATGGACGCCGTATTCGTGGCAACAGCACTGGCTGCCTTCATCGGCTGCCTGATCATGGGGCTCTATGCCAGATATCCGATAGCGCTTGCGCCTGGCATGGGCCTGAATGCATTCTTCGCTTTTACCGTTGTTCTGACCATGGGCATTCCATGGCAGACCGCACTGACCGGTGTGCTGTTCTCCGGAGTGATATTCGCCATTCTGACCATCAGTGGTCTGAGGGAATATGTCATCAACTCGATACCAATGGAGATGAAGATGGCGGTCAGTGCCGGGATCGGCTTCTTCATCACCTTCGTCGGCCTGCAGGGTGCAGGCATCATCGTTACAAACGATGCGACACTCGTCGGTCTGGGTGTTCTGCATGATCCAAAGGTGCTGCTCGCCGTAGGAGGGCTTTTCATCACAGCCGTACTGATGGCAAGAAAAGTCCCGGGAGCTATCTTCTTCGGTATGATCATTACTGCAATCCTCGGACTGCTGTTCGGTCTGGTGCCGCGGCCGGAAAGCTTCTTCGGTTCAGTGCCGAGCATGGAGCCTACCTTCGGTGCCGCATTCGAGGCGTTCTCGAATCCTTCGGAAATATTCAACATCCAATTCCTGATTGTTGTGCTGACCTTCCTGTTCGTCGACTTCTTCGATACAGCGGGCACACTTGTCGGTGTTGCCAGCCAGGCCAACCTGATCAAGGATAATAAATTGCCAAGAGGCGGACGGGCACTGCTTTCCGACTCCATTGCGACGATAGCAGGGGCTATTTTTGGCACTTCGACCACCACCTCGTATGTGGAATCCACCGCCGGTGTTGCAGCAGGTGCCAGGACAGGCTTTGCAAGCGTCGTAACAGGCGTGCTGTTCCTGTCGGCCATCTTCCTGTCACCGCTCATCGTGACTTTCACCTCCGAGGTGACGGCTCCAGCACTGATCATCGTTGGAGCCCTGATGGTATCAAACCTGTCCAAAGTGAGATGGGACCAGTTCGAAGTGGCGGTTCCGGCATTTCTGACCATGTTCATGATGCCGCTGACGTACAGTATCGCGACAGGTATTGCAATCGGCTTCGTATTCTATCCGATCACGATGATCATGGCAGGAAGAAGAAAAGAGATCCATCCGATAATGTATGGCCTCTTTGTAGTCTTCATATTATATTTCATCTTCATGACGGAATAAATAACACCTTGTAATTTGTAACTGAAAACTGTATAATAGGACACCGTATTGCAAGTCCTTCGGGGAAAAGTGAAAAAATCTTGGGCAACCTATTGATTTTTTCACTTTTTTCGTGTAATATATCTAACGTTGGACTGAAATGGATGGTCTACCGTCCATATATAAAAACACACCGCCTTACATAAAGGGGTGCGCGTTTTGAATCGATGAAGCGAGAGGTTACTGACACGCCCGGCCGCTTTGCCATGGCAGCGTGCAAGAGAATTTTCGTGGAGAAGTCTATCAATCAATGATGACGACCAAAAGGAGGTTAAATAATGGCAAAACAAAAAATTCGTATTCGTTTGAAAGCGTACGATCACAGAGTATTGGATCAATCAGCAGAGAAAATTGTTGAAACAGCAAAGCGTTCTGGTGCGGATGTTTCCGGCCCGATCCCACTTCCAACAGAGAAGACTGTTTACACGATCATCCGTGCGGTACACAAGTACAAGGATTCCCGTGAACAATTTGAACAGCGTACGCACAAACGTCTTATCGACATTGTAAACCCTACACCGAAAACGGTAGATGCCCTCATGGGACTCAACCTGCCATCTGGTGTGGACATCGAAATCAAATTATAAATTATAGCAGGAGGTGCGACTTTCGATGACCAAAGGAATCTTAGGTAAAAAAGTGGGAATGACTCAAGTTTTCGGAGAAAACGGCGAGCTCATCCCTGTAACAGTAGTAGAAGCAGCGGGCAACGTAGTGCTGCAGAAGAAGACGGAAGAAACTGATGGATACAGTGCAGTACAAATCGGTTTCGACGACAAACGTGAGTTCTTTGAAGGTGCAAGAACAAACAAATACGCAAACAAGGCTGAAACCGGCCATGCAAAAGCATCCGGCAAAGCTCCTAAGCGCTTCGTACGCGAATTCAAAAATCTCGCAGCAGATGAATTCGAAGTCGGTCAAGAAGTCACTGTAGATACATTTGAAGCAGGCGACTTGGTGGACGTGACGGCAACATCCAAAGGTAAAGGTTTCCAGGGTGCAATCAAGCGCCACAACCAGAGCCGCGGACCTATGTCCCACGGTTCCCGTTACCACAGAAGACCTGGTTCAATGGGGCAGGGTGCCGACCCATCCCGCGTATTCAAAGGCAAAGCATTGCCGGGACGCATGGGCGGAGAAACTGTCACATTGCAGAATCTTGAAATCGTAAAAGTGGACGCTGAGCGCAACGTGATCCTTGTAAAAGGCAACGTTCCTGGCCCACGTAAAGGATATGTAAAAATCGCATCAGCAATTAAAAATAGTGTTAAATAATAGCAATTTAGGAAGGGAGGATTTAACACATGGCAAGCGTAGATGTATTAACTAAAGAAGGAAGCAAAGTTAATTCTATAGAACTTAACCAGGATATCTTTGGCATCGAGCCAAACCAGCATGTGCTGTTTGAGGCTGTGAACCTGCAACGCGCGTCACTGCGCCGCGGTACACACTCAGTAAAAAACCGTTCCGCAGTCAGCGGTGGCGGCAAGAAGCCATTCAGACAAAAAGGAACAGGTAATGCACGTCAAGGTACAATCCGTGCACCTCACTATCGTGGAGGTGGAGTGGTATTCGGCCCTACGCCAAGAAGCTACTCCTACAAAATGCCTAGAAAAATGCGCCGTCTGGCTCTTCGCTCAGCGCTCTCCGCAAAAGTCAATGAAGAAGCATTGACAGTAGTGGACAACCTTGCGCTCGACACTCCGAAGACAAAAGACTTCACGGCGATCCTTGAAAATCTGAATGCAGACAAAAAGGTTCTTCTCGTACTTGAGAACGAAGATGTAAACGTTGAACTTTCATCCCGTAACCTCCAAGGTGTCACAGTGCTGACGCTGGAAGAGCTCAATGTACTCGATATCCTTGCTGCAAACCGTGTTATTTTCACTGAAGGCGCAATCAATAAAGCAGAGGAGGTGCTTCTGTAATGGATGCACGCGATATCATTAAACGCCCGGTAATCACTGAGCGTTCTGCTGACTTGATGTCCATTGATAAATACACTTTTGATGTGGATGTAAAAGCAAACAAAACACAAGTTAAATATGCAGTTGAAGAAATCTTTGACGTAAAAGTCGACAAAGTGAACATAATGAACTATAAGCCGAAGAAAAAACGTATGGGACGTTACAGCGGCTATACAAGAAAAAGAAGAAAAGCAATCGTAACACTTAAAGAAGGCTCTATCGAAATATTCTAAGGGCACTTACCAATAAGGAGGTAAAACGAGATGGCGATTAAAAAATATAAGCCGACCACAAACGCTCGTCGTAATATGACTGGTTCCGACTTCTCAGAAATCACATCCACGACACCAGAACGGTCATTGTTACAGCCGCTTCCGAAAAAAGCGGGACGCAACAACCAGGGCAGGATCACTGTTCGTCACAAAGGCGGCGGACACAAGCGCCAATACAGGGTCATCGACTTCAAGCGCATCAAAGATGGTGTGCCTGCGCGCGTGACACAGATTGAATACGATCCAAACCGTTCAGCAAACATCGCTCTTGTCGTTTATGAAGACGGAGAGAAAAGCTATATCCTGGCACCTAAAGGTGTAACAGTAGGACATGAAATCATGAGTGGCCCAGATGCGGACATCAAAGTAGGTAACGCTATGGCACTCACTGATATTCCTGTAGGTACAACAATCCATAACATCGAATTGAAACCAGGCAGAGGCGGCCAGCTGGTAAGGTCAGCAGGTGCGCGTGCACAGGTACTCGGTAAGGAAGGCAAATATGTACTTGTCAGACTCCGCTCTGGCGAAGTGCGCATGATCCTTGCAACTTGCCGTGCAACAATCGGTGCTGTCGGCAACGAGCAGCACGAACTCATCAATATCGGTAAAGCCGGTCGTTCCAGATGGAAGAGGCAGCGCCCTACAGTTCGTGGTTCTGTCATGAACCCTAACGATCACCCACACGGTGGTGGTGAAGGCCGTGCGCCAATCGGACGTCCATCACCAATGTCTCCTTGGGGTAAACCAACCCTCGGTAAGAAGACACGTAAAGGCAAGAACCGTTCTGATAAGCTCATCGTAAGAGGACGCAAGAAGAAGAAATAAATGAAACCAAAGTGTGCGGATGCTACATCCGCACGCATTATTGGAAGGAGGCGCCAAAATGGCTCGCAGTCTTAAAAAAGGACCTTTTGTTGACGATCACCTCATGAACAAGGTGGAAAAACTCAACGAAGATAACAAAAAAAGTGTAATCAAAACTTGGTCACGTCGCTCCACAATCTTCCCTAATTTCATCGGTCATACAATCGCTGTATATGACGGACGCAAGCATGTACCGGTCTATGTTACAGAAGATATGGTCGGTCACAAACTTGGAGAATTTGCTCCAACAAGAACGTTCAAAGGCCACGGAAACGACGACAAGAAAACAAGACGATAAGGGATAAGACGGAATAAAGGAGGAACGAAAGATGCAAGCGAAAGCAGTCGCAAAAACAGTTAGAATTGCTCCTCGTAAAGCGAGAATGGTTCTTGACCTCATTCGCGGTAAAGAAGTCGGAGAAGCAATCGCAATTCTTAAACTAACGAATAAAAGAACTTCGCCAGTAGTTGAAAAGTTGATCAAATCAGCTGTAGCCAATGCTGAACATAACTATGACATGGATATCGACAGCCTATATATTTCTGAAGCGTATGCTAACGAAGGCCCGACATTGAAACGTTTCCGTCCACGTGCACAAGGCCGTGCGACAAAGATCAACAAACGTACAAGCCATATCACTATTGTAGTTTCAGAACCAGCTGAAGAAGAGGTTCAGGAAACAGAAGAAACAAAAGTAGAAGAGAACGCATAAAATCACAAGGAGGGAATTAATTTGGGTCAGAAGATAAATCCTATTGGGCTTCGTACAGGCATCATCCGTGATTGGGAGGCGAAATGGTACGCAGAGAAAGACTTTGCAGACCTGCTGCACGAAGACCTCAAAGTTCGTGAATATATCGAAAAAAATCTTAAAGACGCAGCTATTTCCAAAGTGGAAATCGAGCGCGCGGCCAACCGTGTGAACATTGCGCTTCACACTGGCAAACCAGGTATGGTAATTGGTAAAGGCGGTAGCGAAATCGACAAGCTCCGTACTGCACTGACAAACCTTACAGGCAAGAAAATCCACATCAATGTCGTAGAAGTCAAAAAAGTCGACATGGACGCGAAGCTTGTTGCCGAGAATATTGCACGTCAGCTTGAAAACCGTGTATCTTTCCGTAGGGCACAAAAACAAGTACTTCAAAGAGCGATGAGAGCTGGAGCTAAAGGTATTAAAACTCAAGTTTCAGGCCGTCTCGGTGGCGCAGATATCGCACGTTCTGAAGGATACAGCGAAGGAACAGTTCCACTGCATACTCTTCGTGCAGACATAGACTATGCACATGAAGAAGCAGATACAACATACGGTAAACTCGGTGTTAAAGTATGGATCTACCGTGGAGAAGTTCTTCCTGTCAAGAATGACAAAAAGTAAAGGAGGAAATTAACAATGCTATTACCTAAAAGAGTAAAATACCGTCGTCAACACCGTCCGGATACAAAGGGACGCGCTAAAGGCGGAACTGAAGTGAGTTTCGGTGAATACGGCCTGCAGGCTACAACGACTGCCTGGGTTACATCCAGACAGATTGAAGCAGCGCGTATCGCCATGACACGTTATATGAAGCGTGGCGGTAAAGTATGGATCAACATCTTCCCGCACACACCATATACTAAAAAGCCATTGGAAGTACGTATGGGTTCAGGTAAAGGTGCTGTAGAAGGCTGGATGGCTGTAGTAAAACCTGGCCGTGTAATGTTTGAAGTTGCAGGTGTCCCGGAAGAGGTTGCTAGAGAAGCACTTCGTCTTGCGAGCCACAAACTTCCAGTAAAGACTAAAATCGTTAAACGTGAAGAATTAGGTGGTGATACGAATGAAAGCTAATGAAATCCGTGATCTGACAACATCTGAAATAGAAAACAACGTCAAAGAACTGAAGGAAGAACTCTTCAACCTACGCTTTCAACTAGCTACTGGTCAGCTAGAGAACACTGCTCGTATCAAAGAGGTTAGAAAAACTATCGCAAGAATGAAAACAACTATCCGCGAGAGAGAGCTCAGCGAAGCGAAAGCAAACCAATAATATTAGAGGGAGGCTCACATAGTGGAAGGTAAAAACGAACGTAAAGTTTACCAGGGTCGCGTAGTATCCGACAAGATGGATAAGACGATTACAGTGGTTGTCGAAACACAAAAGAGACATCCGATCATTGGCAAACGTGTAAAATACTCTAAAAAATACAAAGCGCATGATGAGAACAACACTGCAAAGATGGGCGATATCGTAAGAATCGAAGAAACACGTCCATTGTCTGCAACTAAACGTTTCCGCCTCGTGGAAATTGTTGAAGAATCAGTTATCATCTAAACAATTGAAGATAAAGGAGGTCTATTCGCATGATCCAACAGGAATCCCGCTTAAAAGTGGCAGATAACTCAGGTGCACGTGAAGTGCTGACTATTAAAGTCTTGGGTGGAACAGGCCGCAAGACAGCAAATATCGGCGACGTCATCGTTGCAACCGTAAAAAATGCAACACCTGGTGGCGTTGTTAAAAAAGGTGAAGTAGTAAGAGCTGTTATAGTTAGAACTAAATCCGGTGTACGCCGTGAAGATGGTTCATACATCAAATTTGATGAGAACGCATGCGTAATCATCCGTGATGATAAAGGCCCAAGAGGTACTCGTATCTTTGGACCAGTAGCACGTGAACTCCGTGAAGGCAACTTCATGAAGATCGTTTCACTTGCACCAGAAGTACTTTAATCCACATTTAAACAAGGAGGTGCGATTCCCATGCACGTAAGATCTGGAGACAAAGTCGTTGTAATCAGCGGTAAAGATAAAGGTAAAGAGGGCACTGTGCTCAAAGCAATCCCTGCCAAAGACCGCGTAGTCGTTGAAGGTGTCAACATGATGAAGAAACATCTCAAACCTTCACAGATGAACCCTGAAGGCGGCATCCTCGAAACAGAGGCGGCTATCCACGTATCCAACGTAATGCACGTTGACCCTGAATCAGGAGAACGCACTCGTATCCGTCATGAAATCAAAGAAGACGGAACTAAAGTGAGAGTTGCTGTAAAGTCAGGAAAAGAAATTCCAACTGTACAATACGACAAAAATTAATTAGCAATGGAAGGAGGTCCATACAGTGGCACGTTTAAAAGAAAGATACAATGAAGAAATCAAAAATGAACTTGTTAATAAATTCAACTACTCTTCCGTCATGGAAGTGCCTAGGATCGAAAAGATCGTAGTCAACATGGGTGTTGGCGAAGCAGTTCAAAACGCAAAAGTTCTTGATACTGCAGTAGAAGAATTGGAAGCAATTACAGGTCAGAAGCCGGTAATCACAAAAGCTAAGAAATCTATCGCGACATTCAGACTTCGTGAAGGTATGCCGATTGGAGCCAAAGTTACTCTTCGTGGGGAAAGAATGTACGATTTCCTGGACAAACTGGTTTCAGTATCCCTCCCACGCGTAAGAGACTTCAGAGGTATTTCCAAGAAGGCGTTTGATGGACGCGGCAACTACACACTCGGTGTAAAAGAACAGCTCATCTTCCCTGAAATCGACTATGATAAAGTATCCAAAGTAAGAGGTATGGATATTGTTGTCGTTACAACAGCGAACACAGATGAAGAAGCACGCGAGCTGCTCACTCAGTTCGGAATGCCATTTCAAAAGTAAGCTATAAGGAGGCGAAATTGTGGCTAAAAAATCAATGATTGCTAAACAGCAAAAGAAACAAAAATTCAAAGTTAGAGAATATACACGCTGCGAACGTTGCGGAAGACCACATTCAGTCATTCGCAAATTCAAGCTCTGCCGTATATGTTTCCGTGAACTTGCTTACAAAGGTCAGATTCCTGGCGTTAAAAAAGCAAGCTGGTAATCGCCATAAATTGAAAGGAGGCAATTAGTAATGACAATCTCAGATCCAATTGCAGATATGCTGACGCGCATTAGGAATGCGAATATCGTGAGGCATGAAACACTGGAGATTCCTGCATCCAACATCAAAAAGGAAATTGCAGAGATTCTTAAAACAGAAGGTTTTGTAAAAAATGTAGAATATATCGAAGACGACAAGCAAGGCGTCATCCGTGTATTCCTTAAATATGGTAGCAAGAACGAAAGAGTCATCACTGGTTTGAAGCGTATCTCCAAGCCTGGCCTTAGGGTATACGCAAGAAGAGAAGAGCTGCCGAAGGTCCTCAACGGTCTAGGTATCGCACTGATCTCAACATCAGAAGGTGTGCTTACGGATAAAGAAGCACGCAAAAGAAATATCGGCGGGGAAGTTCTCGCATACGTTTGGTAATGAATTAACAGGAGGTGTAAACAAATGAGCCGTGTAGGTAAACGTATTATTGAAATACCAAGTGATGTTACAGTTGATATTGATGGATCCACAGTTACAGTCAAAGGACCTAAAGGTGAACTGGTAAACACGTTTAACGAAGAAATGACTTATGAATTGGAAGACAACACACTTCAGGTCGTAAGGCCAAGTGATTCCAAGGATCATCGCACAAACCATGGTACAACACGTGCATTGATCAACAATATGGTTGTCGGAGTATCCCAAGGATTCTCCAGAGAGCTTGAGCTTGTTGGTGTCGGTTACCGTGCGCAGATGCAGGGTAAGAAATTGGTACTCAATGTTGGGCTTTCTCACCCGGTTGAATTCGAACCTTCCGAGGACCTTTCCATCTCAGTGGATGGCAATACGAACGTCAAAGTTGAAGGCATCAACAAAGAAAGTGTTGGAGCTCTTGCTTCCAAGATCCGTTCCGTACGTCCACCTGAACCGTACAAAGGAAAAGGTATTCGTTACAAAGGCGAACAAGTACGCCGTAAAGAAGGAAAAACTGGTAAATAATTAATTAAAGTGAGGAGTGAACATCAATGATCGCTAGGATTGATAAAAATAAAGTGCGTCAAAAAAGACATCAGCGCGTGCGCAGCAGACTTTCTGGCACATCAGAAAGACCACGTCTTAATGTCTATCGCTCTAATAAGCATATCTATGCTCAAGTGATTGATGACAGTCAACAGACGACATTGGCAAGTGCTTCTACACAAGATGCTGATTTCAAGAATGAAATTGGATCCAATGTAGACGCAGCAGCTGAAGTAGGTACACTGATAGCTAAACGTGCCAAAGAAAAAGGCGTAGAAAGCGTAGTATTCGACCGCGGTGGTTATCTATATCACGGACGTGTGAAAGCACTCGCAGAAGCTGCACGTGAAAACGGTCTGCAATTCTAATAGAAGGAGGGAATAACATTTATGGCTCGTAGAGAAGAGAAAGTACAGGAATTCGAAGAGCGCGTTGTTACAATCAACCGTATCGCTAAAGTTGTAAAAGGTGGACGTCGTTTCCGTTTCTCTGCACTTGTTGTAGTAGGAGACAAAAAAGGACGTGTAGGCTTTGGTACAGGTAAAGCCCAAGAGGTGCCTGAAGCAATCAAAAAAGCAATCGAAGCTGCTAAGAAAGACCTTATCGAAGTACCACTCGTAGACGGTACTATCCCACACGAAATCATTGGACGTTTCAGCTCCGGCAGAGTATTCATGAAACCTGCAGCCCCTGGTACAGGTGTTATCGCTGGTGGACCGGTCCGTGCCGTACTCGAACTTGCAGGAGTTTCCGACATCTTGAGCAAGTCTCTTGGTGCTAACACTCCGATCAATGTTGTTCGTGCAACAATGACAGGCCTTACTGAACTCAAAAGCGCAGAAGAAGTTGCTAAATTGCGCGGCAAATCAGTAGAAGAGCTACAAAATTAAGGAGGGATTTACAGACATGGCTAAAGTTAAAATCACCCTCAAAAAAAGCTTGATCGGGAGATCTGAGACGCAGAGAAGAACAGTTGCTTCCCTCGGCCTCAGAAAGCTCCAGCAATCGGTCGAGCTTGAAGATACACCTCAGCTCAGAGGTCAGGTTGAGAAAGTCAGCCACTTAGTTTCAGTAGAAGAAAAATAATGATATTATGATATAGGAGGTGCAAGGATGAAATTACATGAGATGAAACCAGTAGAAGGTGCGCGTAAGAACCGCAACCGTGTAGGTCGTGGTATGTCTTCTGGTAACGGTAAGACATCTGCACGCGGTCATAATGGTCAGAATTCACGTTCCGGTGGCGGAGTAAGGCCAACATTCGAAGGTGGACAGCTTCCACTTTTCCGTCGTATCCCAAAACGTGGATTTACGAACATTAACCGTAAAGAATACGCAGTGCTTAACCTGGACGATCTGAATCGTTTCGAAGACGGCACTGAAGTTACACCTGAAATGCTGAAAGAAAATGGTATTGTTAAGAATGCAAAATCTGGAATCAAAGTACTCGGCAATGGTACTCTTGAGAAGAAATTAACAATCAAAGCTCATAAGTTTTCTGGTTCAGCTGCTAAAGCAATTGAGGAACAGGGCGGAAGCTACGAGGTGATCTAATGCTCGGCACGTTATCCAATTTCTTTAGAATTAAAGAAATCCGCAGTAAAATTCTTTTTACTTTGGCAATGCTCGTCATTTTCAAGATCGGCACATATATACCGGTTCCAGGTGTGGATCCGAGTGTGTTCGACATGGGAGCAGGCCAACAGGGCGTGCTGGATCTTATGAACACCTTTGGTGGTGGCGCACTGATGAACTTCTCCATTCTTGCCATGGGCATCATGCCCTACATTACAGCATCAATCGTGGTGCAGCTCCTGCAGATGGATGTTGTACCAAAGTTTGCTGAATGGGCAAAACAGGGTGAAGTCGGAAGACGCAAGCTCAGTCAATTTACACGCTATTTCACGATCATACTCGCGTTCATACAATCGTTGGGAATGTCCTTTGCTTTCAACCAGATGTTCGAAGGTATGCTCCTTGATAATAGTAATATTGGCTCCTACCTGCTCATTGCACTCGTGCTCACAACAGGAACAGCCTTCCTGATGTGGCTGGGAGAACAGATTACGACACATGGTGTCGGAAATGGTATCTCAATCATCATCTTTGCAGGTATACTCAGCGTTCTGCCAAGCGCAATCATTCAGCTCTACCAGCAGAAATTCGTCGGTGCAGATGATACGACGATGGCAGTGCTGCAGATGGTTGGACTCATCATCATGCTCATACTGATTACAGCCTTTGCTGTATTCATACTGCAGGCTGTGCGTAAAATTCCGGTACAATATGCCAAACGTCAACGAACTTCATCACAATTGGCACCACAATCGACATTCCTGCCGCTCAAGGTCAACCCGGCAGGGGTAATTCCGGTCATCTTTGCGATGGCATTTTTCATGCTCCCGCAGACGCTGACACTATTCTTCCCTGATGCCAACTGGGCCCAGACGATCGCAAGATTCGCTGATCCGTCCGATTGGATAGGAATGATCTTTTATGTTGCCCTGATCATTGCATTTACGTACTTCTATTCATTTGTCCAGGTTAATCCTGAAAAGATGGCAGATAACCTTAAGAAGCAGGGAAGTTACGTACCTGGCATCCGTCCGGGTAGGAACACCCAAGACTACATTACGTCTGTATTATATAGGCTCGTATTTGTAGGCTCACTCTTCCTGGCCGGCATTTCCATCCTGCCACTTCTTATTACGAAGTTCATGGATCTGCCGCAAGCGATTCAAATTGGAGGTACGAGTCTTCTGATTGTCATTGGTGTTGCACTTGAAACCATGAAACAGTTGGAAGCACAAGCAAACCAAAGAGAATACCGCGGTTTTAGAAAGCGTAGGTAGGAGGAAAAGCGTATGAATATTATATTGATGGGACTGCCTGGTGCAGGTAAAGGCACACAGGCATCCAAGATTATAAAGAAATACCCGATCCCTCATATTTCAACTGGCGACATGTTCCGTCTTGCCATCAAGAATGGCACGGAACTCGGCAAGGAAGCCAAGTCCTATATGGATAAGGGTGAACTTGTCCCAGATGAAGTGACAATCGGCATCGTCAAGGAACGCTTGAGCCAAAGTGATGCGAAAGATGGCTTCCTATTGGATGGTTTCCCACGTACTGTGGAGCAGGCGGAAGCACTGAACGGCATCATGAAGGAACTTGGAACAAAGATCGACAAAACGATCTATGTTGAAGTTACAGAAGAAGAACTGATGAATCGTCTGACTGGCCGCCGCATCTGTGAAGTCTGCGGCACTACCTATCATCTTGTGTTCAACCCACCGAAGCAGGAAGGCGTTTGTGATCTTGATGGCGGTAAGTTGTATCAGAGGGAAGATGACAACCCTGAAACAGTTGCAAATCGTCTGGAAGTAAACATCCAGCAGACAACACCGATGCTTGACTTCTATGAAGATCAGGGAGTGCTTGTCAAAGTGGACGGTTCCCAGGACATTGATGAAGTGTTCAGCGATGTTGATGCGATTCTGCAAAATATATAAGGATATTCACCTCTTCAGACACTTCTGAGTGAATGTTGCTTGTATTATAACGAAAAATATCCAAGTTCATATTTTGACGTTAAGTGTAGTCTATCTTCACCTGAAGTGGATTTCTAATATAGATTAGAATGCTGTAAAGGGGGAATTTGAAATGAGTAAACAAGATGTTATCGAGCTGGAAGGCACAGTGCTTGACACATTGCCGAATGCTATGTTCAAAGTGGAACTTGAAAACGGGCATGAGATTCTCGCCCATGTTTCAGGGAAAATCCGTATGAACTATATACGTATTCTTCCTGGCGATAAAGTAACAGTCGAAATGTCACCATATGATCTAACACGTGGCAGAATCACTTATCGTTTTAAATAATGGACTCCACATTCTAAGGAGGTAAAACACATGAAAGTAAGACCATCAGTCAAGCCTATCTGTGAAAAATGCAAAGTCATCCGCAGAAACGGCAAAGTAATGGTAATCTGTGAAAACCCTAAGCACAAACAGAAGCAAGGCTAAATTATAAAATCGGAGGTGTAACATATGGCTCGTATTGCAGGAGTAGACGTACCACGTGAAAAACGTGTCGTAATCTCTCTCACTTATATTTACGGTATCGGCAGCTCAAGAGCGGCAGAAATCCTTGAAAAAGCAGGTGTATCTGAAAGTACACGTGTAAGGGATCTTACTGAAGACGAACTGAACAAAATCCGTGAAGTCGTCGACACGTACAAGATTGAAGGTGACCTCCGTCGTGAGCAGAACCTTAATATCAAGCGTCTGATGGAGATTGCTTCCTACAGGGGAATCCGTCACCGTCGTGGACTGCCAGTTCGTGGACAGCATACCAAAAACAATGCCCGTACACGTAAAGGTCCAGTTAAAACAGTTGCGAACAAGAAGAAATAATTAGGGAAAAGGAGGAGAAAAAATGGCTCGTAGACAACAAACACGTAAACGTAAAGTGAAAAAGAATATTGACTCCGGTATCGCGCATATCCGTTCAACATTCAACAACACAATTGTAACTATCACTGACGATTTTGGTAACGCACTGTCATGGTCATCAGCAGGTGCACTTGGTTTCAGAGGTTCTAAGAAATCTACACCATTCGCTGCACAGATGGCTTCAGAGACAGCTTCCAAAGCTGCAATGGAACACGGACTCAAAACTGTCGAAGTTACAGTGAAAGGTCCAGGGGCAGGTCGTGAATCAGCAATCCGCGCACTCCAATCTGCAGGTCTTGAAATTACAGCAATCAAAGATGTCACTCCTGTACCACACAATGGCTGCCGTCCGCCTAAACGTCGCCGTGTATAATTACTGGTCACAGGACAATTCCGAGTGTAATGTAAAACACATGGCTGCATAATATTTCCGGCGTTTAGAGGGAGGATAAGTAGACAAATGATAGAAATCGAAAAACCTAGAATTGAAACAGTCGAAGTATCGGAAGATTCTAAGTTTGGTAAGTTTGTTGTTGAACCTCTTGAAAGAGGATATGGAACAACACTTGGAAACTCCTTGCGTCGCATTCTTTTATCATCATTACCTGGTGCGGCAGTCAAAACGATAGAAATAGAAAATGTACTGCATGAATTTTCTACAATTGAAAATGTTGTGGAAGATGTTACAACAATCATCACAAACATCAAAAAGCTTGCACTCAAGATCTATTCCGAAGATGAAAAAGTTCTGGAAATCGACTTCAGTGGTGAAGGCATCGTCACAGCCGGCGACATCACCCACGACAGCGACGTTGAGATTTTGAACCGCGACCTGAAGATTGCAACAGTATCCAATGGTGGTCAGTTGAAGATCCGCATGATCGCAAATCGTGGCAGAGGTTATACCCTTGCAGAGGGCAATAACAAGAGTGATATGTCAATCGGTGTGATTCCGGTGGATTCGATCTATACACCAATCGAACGTGTCAACTATACAGTTGAAAACACGCGTGTTGGCCAGAAGACGAATTTCGACAAACTCACCCTGGATGTATGGACAGATGGTTCCATCTCCCCGCAGGAAGGCATTTCCCTTGCTGCCAAAATCATGACAGAGCACCTGAACATCTTCGTCGGTCTGACTGATGAAGCTCAGAATGCAGAAATCATGATCGAGAAGGAAGAGGACCAGAAAGAGAAAGTGCTTGAAATGTCCATCGAGGAACTCGACTTGTCAGTACGTTCATACAACTGTCTGAAGCGTGCAGGCATCAACTCAGTACAGGAACTGACTGATAAGAGTGAAGCAGACATGATGAAGGTAAGAAATCTGGGACGCAAGTCTCTTGAAGAAGTTAAGTTTAAACTTGAGGACCTCGGTCTGGGGCTCCGTAAAGAAGACTGATAAAGGAGGTAAATTGCAATGGGCTACAGAAAACTAGGACGCACGTCCGACCAAAGAAAAGCGATGCTCCGTGATCTGGCAACATCCCTCATCGTGAGCGAACGCATTACAACAACTGAACAGAGAGCGAAGGAACTTCGCAGAGTGGTAGACAAACTGGTTACACTTGGCAAGCGTGGAGACCTCGCGTCTAGACGTCGTGCAGGCCAGACAGTACGCAATGTTGAAATCGCAAATGAAGATGGTACGACACAGTACGCACTTCAAAAGCTTTTTGATGATATCGCACCACGTTTTGAAGACCGCCAGGGCGGCTACACAAGCATCAAGAAACTTGGTGAACGCCGTGGAGACGGTGCTGAACTCGTAATCATCGAATTCGTACAAGGCACTGCTGCGACTGAAGAAGCGTAATCTCTTATAAAAGCAGAATGAGTGTTACGATAATGTGGCCTGAGGGCCATATTGTCTAGCTCAACGTACCCTGCAGGCAATACTGAATCATCGCGCGACTCCCATGTGCAGGGTACGCGCTTTTTTATTACATAAAAATGGTGGTGGAGTTATGATTGGTCTTGAAGATATAACCTATAGTTATCGGACAGGTGAATATAGAGCTCTGGATCATATCTCCCTGACCTTCCGGCGTGGGGAATGGGTCTCCATCATCGGACATAATGGTTCTGGCAAGAGTACACTCGTCAAAATACTCATGGGCATACTGAATGACTATGAAGGCACCATCACCGTCGATGGGGAAGTGCTGGATGATGAAAACCGTGCAGAACTGAGGAAGAAGTTTGCCATCGTCTTCCAGAACCCCGACAACCAGTTTGTCGGTGCGACGGTTGAAGATGATGTGGCCTTCGGCCTTGAGAACAATGGCATCGAGAGGGAAGAGATGGTAAGGCGCACCGAGGAGGCGCTCAAGGCGGTCAATATGCTCGAATTCCGTGAACATGAACCATCCAGGCTGTCGGGGGGACAGAAGCAGCGTGTAGCCATCGCAGGGGCTTTGGCGATGTCACCTGAAGTGCTCATTCTGGATGAAGCGACTTCCATGATAGATCCGGAAGGCAGGCAGGAAGTCCTCGATATACTGAAGGCCATCCACCATCAGGGAAAGACGACGCTCGTCTTCATCACACATGACCTGTCAGAGATTGAAGAGAGCGACCATGCCGTCATCATGAAGGATGGCCGTGTCATCAGTGAAGGCACGGTGGAGGAGATATATCAGGATGCGGATGCGCTGGTGGCAAGCCGTCTGGTGCTGCCTTTCCATATGAAGCTGTCCAAGCAGCTCCTAGACGGTTCCTTCATGTCATACGATGAATTGGTGGAACGCCTATGAGGATCGCATTCAAGAATCTGACGAGCATCTATCACCAGAACACCCCCTTTGAACATCTTGCACTGAACGACATCAGTACAACCTTCGAGGAAGGTGTATACTATGGCATCATCGGCCATACGGGCAGCGGAAAATCGACGATGATCCAGACGATGAATGGCCTGCTCCTTCCAAATAGGGGAGAGGTGCGTGTCGGTGATATTCTGCTGAAGAGGAAGTCGAAACAGAAGGAGATCCACCAGGTGAAAAAACATGTGGGCATGGTATTCCAGTTTCCTGAACATCAGCTGTTTGAGGAAACGGTGCTCAAGGATGTCATGTTTGGACCGAAGAATATGGGAATGGATGAAGCTGTGGCACAGGAAAAAGCGGAATACTATCTGGATCTCCTGAGCATTGATGCGTCTCTCTTCCAGTCTTCACCTTTCGATCTGTCAGGCGGACAGATGCGGAAAGTGGCCATCGCAGGCATCCTTGCCATGGAGCCGGAAGTGCTCATTCTGGACGAACCGACGGCAGGGCTGGACCCGAAAAGTCATATCGAAACGATGGCGCTTTTCAAGCGGATCCACGAGGAGATGGGCATCACCGTCATCCTCGTCACACATGATATGGACGATGTCTTCGAGTATACCGACTATGTGAAGGTACTGAGCAGCGGCCATCTTGTGAGGGAAGGCAGAACCCTCGACCTGCTCACTGATGAAGCACTGCTTGGACGTTTTGCACTCGAACCGCCGGACATCGTCAGGCTGATCCATGACCTGGAAGACAAAGGTGTCGTCTTCGACAGCATGCCAAGGAACGTCGAGCAGTTCACCGAACTCTATAGGGAATGGAGGGCGGGTTATGCTCAGTAAAATGCTGCTTGGCAGATATATCCCGGGGTCCAGCATCATCCACCAGCTGGATCCACGTGCAAAGATACTGGCGGTCGTCCTTTTCATGGCCATCGTATTCTTTGCCAACCACTGGACCGGCTACACACTGCTGATCGTCTTCATCACTGTACTGACCAAGACTGCAGACCTGTCCATCCGCTTCCTCTTCAATGGATTGAAGCTGATACTCATACTGCTGCTGTTCACCTTCTTCATGCACCTCTTCTTCACTAAAGGGGGAACTGTGCTTGTCGATGCCGGCTTCTTCACAATAGAATCGGAAGGCATCGTCCGGGGCATCTATATCACCATACGGCTCGCAATGCTTGTCCTGATCACGACGATACTGACGCTGACCACAAGCCCACTGCAGCTGACGGATGCAATCGAACGCATCGCGAAACCACTGAAGTTCTTCAGGGTGCCCGTGCATGAAATTGCGCTGATGATGTCCATCAGCCTCCGGTTCATTCCGACACTGATGGATGAGACGGAGAAGATCATCAAGGCCCAGAGTGCCAGGGGATCGACATTCATGACCGGAAGCCTGATGTCCAGACTGCAGGCGCTGACACCAATCTTCATTCCGCTTTTCATTTCATCCTTCAAAAGGGCCGAGGAGATGGCCATCGCCATGGAAGTGAGAGGGTATCAGGGAGAGGAAGGCAGAACACACTACCGTGTGCTCAACTGGCAGTGGAAGGACACTTTCGCACTGATTCTCATGATCATATTCGGCATCATCCTGTGGATGATCAGACAGTAAGGAGTAGAGGAATGCGCTATCTAGTAAGAACAAGCTATAATGGTGCCGGCTTCAACGGTTTCCAGTACCAGATGGAGGGACGTACAGTCCAGGGGGAGATAGAAAAGATACTGCAGCGGATGCATAAGGTCCCCATCAGAATTCACCCGGCCGGACGTACCGACAGCGGGGTCCATGCACGGGAGCAGTATTTCCATTTCGATACGGATCTGAATATCCCTGAACCGAAGTGGCAGCATGCATTGAACAGTGCAATGCCGGGGGACATAGCGATCCACGAAGTCAGACGGATCAGTCCAGACTATCATATACGCCACCATTCAGAAGGTAAGGCCTACCGCTACCGCATCTACCAGGGTGATATAAGGGACCCATTCGAAAAGGGCCTGAAAACCTATTATCCGTATAAGCTGGATGAAGAAAAGATGCGGGAGGCGATGCAGCATTTCGTCGGCACCCATGACTTCACAAGCTTCTCCAGCGCCAAGTCGCCGATCGAAAACAAGGTGCGCCACATCTATCGTTTCGACCTGATAAGGACGGATAACGGCTATGACTTCCTGATCATCGGTTCCGGCTTCCTCTACAACATGGTCAGAATCCTCGTCGCCTATGTGCTTGAAGTCGGACAAGGCCGGTGGGAAGCTTCCCGCACACCTCAGATCATAGAGGCAAGGGACAGGACCCTCGTGCCCAAGACGGCTCCGCCAGAAGGCCTTTACCTGGAACGTGTATTCCTCGATGAAGAATCACGGAATGAGGCATTGGAAAAATATAATTTAATCCACTGAAACATTGACAAAATACCCTTTTAGGGTTATCATAGACAACGGTATAATTTTATATCACCCACGATAAGCCCCGGAAACTTATTGTGCAAAACGATATAAAGCAAACGAAGCTTTTTTATTTTAGAGAGCATGAATGAGAGCACCACTCATATATTTAGGAGGACTGGAAATGCGTCAAACATTTATGGCAAACGAAGCCAATATTGAACGTAAATGGTATGTTGTCGACGCAGAAGGACAGACACTTGGTCGTCTTTCTTCTGAAGTTGCATCCATACTTCGCGGCAAGAACAAACCGACTTATACACCACACGTTGATACAGGTGATAACGTAATCATCATCAACGCTGAAAAGATCCAAATGACCGGCAACAAAGAACAGGACAAAATGTACTACAGACACACTGGCCACCCAGGTGGAATCAAATCCATCTCAGCCGGTGAACTGAAAAGGAAGAACCCTGTCCGTCTGTTGGAGAACTCCATCAAAGGCATGCTTCCAAAGAACAGACTCGGTCGCGCACAAGGCAAGAAACTTCATGTATACGCTGGAAGCGAGCACAAGCATGAAGCACAAAAACCAGAAAACTACGAACTTCGCGGTTAAGGATAGGAGGTTAAATCATTGGCTAAAGTAGAATATACAGGAACAGGTCGTCGTAAAAATGCAGTAGCGCGTGTACGTCTCGTACCAGGTGAAGGCAATGTTACAGTCAACGGACGTGACATGAGGGATTATCTCCCATTCGAAAGTCTCATCCTTGACTTGAATCAGCCATTCGCAGTTACAGAAACACAAGGTAACTACGATGTACTGGTAAACGTTAAAGGTGGCGGCTTCACAGGACAAGCTCAGGCAATCCGTCATGGTATCGCAAGAGCACTTCTGGAAGCAGATCCGGAAAACCGTGGCGTGCTTAAGAGAGCTGGACTCCTTACACGTGACCCACGTATGAAAGAACGTAAGAAATACGGACTTAAGAAAGCCCGTCGTTCTCCACAGTTCTCAAAACGTTAAGGATACGATTCCGATACTTTCAAGAACCCCATATTTGGGGTTCTTTTTTTGTACATATAGTCAATACCGGGTAGGGAAGTTCAAACCTTCTGGAATAAGGGTATATATAAAGATGACATTTACCAATAAAAATATATCTGGAGGGATATGAATGGCTTTCGACTACGACCTGGATTTTGACAACATCGACTTTCGTGAACAGCCTGAACTCTACAGAGTGGGAAGAGGCGAGCAGGGAGTGCTGATGGTGGAACCCTATAAAAGTGAAATACTCCCGCACTGGCGTTTCAAGACGCCTGAGATTGCCCGGGAATCCTCGGATAAGATCTATCAGATGTATCTGGACTATAAGGAAAAGGACGACTTTGTCGGGATGGACATGGCGAGGAAATTCCTCCAGATGGGATATACGCGCTCCCGACGGTATGCCAATTATAAAGGTGGAAGGAAGTACGACAAGAATGGTGAAGTGAACGAACGGGATATTGACGAGAAGAAGGCCGAATCGGCCGCGATCTTTGAAGAGAAATGGAAGACGGTGCGGGAGGACGAAGATTACCTCAAGCTGAAGAAGGCACATCAGAAGAAGTACGGATGAGATGACGCCTGTTCCAATTTACTTCCGTCTCCAAGGTGTCATTAAGGAAAGGTGATTGGATGAAAGTGATTGTTGATGCGGATGCGTGTCCGGTGAAGGACATCATCATAAAAGAAACAGGGGACAGGCAGGTGCCGGTCGTATTGGTGTCGAGTCTGTCGCACTATTCCACCCAGGAATTGCCTGATCATGTCCGGGCTGTCTATGTGGAAGCGGGTCCGGATGCTGCGGACTTCAAAGTGGTGCAGCTCGCAGCAGCGGATGATATCGTGGTGACCCAGGACTACGGGCTTGCTTCCCTGCTTCTGCCGAAGGGATGCACAGTACTCCATCATAAAGGATTTGAATATGACGCCAGGAATATCGATCATCTGCTTGAGACGCGTTATATGGGCAGCATGATACGTAAAGGCGGCGGGCGGACGAAGGGACCGAAGCCATTCTCAAAGGAGGACAAGGAAGCTTTCCTCAAGCTGTTCCGCCAGAAGATCGGGAGTACAGTGGATAAAGGATAGTTTTTATTCATCGCTTTGAGCGTACAATCGAAATCGAAGCTGGATGTATAGTATATTGAAATGGAAGACATTGTTATGGGAGGAGAATTTTAATGGATGTTAAGTTTCCAATAGGTAAACTGGATGTACCAGAAACACCAACGCTTGAAAATGTACAAGAGTGGGCGGATCAGATCGAGTCCTATACAGGCCAGCTGAGGGGAACAGTCGATGATCTGGATGAAGAAGATCTATCAAAAACCTATCGTGAAGGGAGTTGGACGGTAAGGCAGCTTGTTCACCATATTGCGGATTCTCAATTGAATATGTATCAGCGCCTGAAACTGGCACTTACGGACGATGCACCGACGGTGCCCGGCTTTCTCCAGGAGGAATGGGCGGTGCAGCCGGATACTGAACTTCCTGTAGAGGCGTCCATCAGAATGCTCGAAGGGATGAACGCACGCATCACAGAAGTGGCGCGCAACCTGACGGAGGCGCAGTTGGACCGATATTTCATCCATGAGACGAACGGTAAGATCACTGTAGCAACAAAAGTGGCGAAACTCGCATGGCATGAAGAGCATCACCTGGAACATATTAAGATCGCATTGTCCAAATAATCTGTTGGAATCGCATGATTGCCTCCGGCTTTCCAGATTGTGCTTAGTGAGGCCCTAGACCGGGAATAAATAAAAGAACGGCAAAACGGCTTCATATTAGGAAATGGAGGGTATCATGATGAACATCGATTTCGAGCATATCGAGACGAATGGAGTGGGACTCCATGTTGCAGTTTCCGGCCCCAAGGATGGAGCTCTGGTGATATTGCTCCATGGTTTCCCCGAGTTCTGGTTCAGCTGGAGAAGACAGATCCGTGAGTTGGCCGAAGCGGGATATAGGGTCGTCGCCCCCGACCAGCGTGGATATAATAAAAGTGACAAGCCGGATGGGGTCAGGGCTTACCACATCGATACGCTCAGGAATGATATCATCGGGCTCATCCACTACTTTGGACATAAGGATGCAGCCATCATCGGCCACGATTGGGGCGGTGCGGTAGGCTGGCATCTGGTGAGCACGCATCCCGAACTGGTTCGGGGCTTTGTGGCAATCAACATGCCGCACTTGCCGGTATTTCCCAAAGTCATGCTGACGACACCCCTGCAGTGGCTGAGGAGCTCATACATGCTGTTCTTCCAGATTCCGAAAGTACCGGAGAAGATCATGAGCAGCAACGATTACCGGTATATGGAGCAGGCCCTTAAGATGACGAGTAGAAAAGGGACATTCACAGAAGAGGAGCTTGGTGCATATAAGATTGCTTGGGCAAGGCCCAAGACGCTGACGAGCATGCTGAACTGGTATCGTGCAATGCCCTCCAGCATGAAGAGTGGGCGGAAGCACGATATCGAAGTGCCCGTAAAGATCATATGGGGCAAAGGTGACCAGTTCCTTTCCAGCAAGCTGGCAGAGGAGAGCCTTAAGCTCATCGACAGCGATGCTGTAATCTGGGTCGAGGATGCGACACATTGGGTCCATCAGGAACAGCCTGAATTCGTCAATGACCAACTCCTCCGCTTCCTGAATAAAACCGCTTCCCAGATCATAAGTTGATCATCATTCTGCGCAGCCTACGGCTGTGCTTTTTTATTTTCCTTAATGACGCAAATTAATGTGAAAAAAATAACAAAAACTATTGCATATGTGATAATATTCACATATAATGAACCTATAGAAAAGAACGGATAACAGAGAGGAGAAATACAAATGATCAGACGGTTTAGGGAAAATAAGGCGAGCAAATATGTATTACTTATTTTGAGGATATTCCTCGGGTTTGGCTGGTTTACGAGTGGTTTGGGCAAAGTGATGAATGGCTTCGATGCTTCAGGATATCTGCAGAATGCAGTCCAGAATCCTGTAGTCGGTCCGGACGGCAGTGCAGTCTATCCGTGGTATACATTCCTTGTGGAAAATGTCTTTCTGCCGATGGCACCGATCGTCAACGTCATGATTCCATGGGGTGAAGTGCTTGTCGGACTCGGATTGCTTCTCGGGGGACTGACCGCATATGCTGCATTCTTCGGACTGATGATGAACTTCGCATTCCTGTTTGCAGGCACAGTCTCAGTAAACCCGCTCTACATCCTCATCGGCTTGGTCATACTTGCTGGAGGCCACAAGGCGGGAAGCCTCGGAGTGGACCACTTCCTGTATCGTGAGAATGAAGATGGCACATCCCGCAGGTTCAAGTTCCCGACGAGAAAGCGCGAAGTGACTGAATAGTTCATGTTTCATCAAGGACCCAGTTCCATATGGAGCCGGGTCTTTTGCCGCGTCTCATTCCCGTGGGTCGTCCCTGACCTTCTATTGAGTATTCACCCCATCCCGGTTATGATTGATTTAACAGCTATGAAAATGGGGTATGATGATGAAATTCCTGAAAACAATAAGAAACAGCATATGGGTCATTCCTGTGATCTATTGTCTGATGGCGCTTGCTTTGGCTCTGATTGTCGTCTACATAGACATGAAGATACTGCCGCTGCTCAACTTCGAGCTGGCGTTTTTCCTGGCGACATCGGTCGATCTGGCCAAAGAGATCCTCGGTTCGATTTCGGGGGCACTGTTGACGATGACAACGATTACGTTCTCCACCATCATGGTAGTGCTGACTACATATTCATCCCAGTTCTCCCCACGGGTGCTCACCAACTTTGTGAATGACAGGAGGACGATGCGGGTCCTTGGTGTCTTCATGGGCGGTTTTCTGTATTCGATCCTGTCCCTGGCCTTCATGCAGCAGGCCACATTCGAAGGGGAAGTCATTTCGGCGATTGTGGCGGTCATGCTTGCCGTACTCTGCCTTTTCTTCTTTGCGTACTTCATCCATTTCGTCGCTTCCAGCATACAGGTCAGCAACCTCATCAATTCTCTCGTCGAGGATGTGAAGGACGAGATAGAAAAGGAAGAAAAGAGGATCGATCAGGATCATGTTGCAGTAAGCGGGCTGAAGCCGGAGGTGGTGGAGTCGTATGACGCGACGACTGCACTCCAGTCCGAAGACTTCGGATTCATTCAGTTCATGAACCATGACAGGCTGTTTGAATGGGCCGAGGAGAACGGGGCTGTCATCCATGTCGAGCAGCTGGTGGGGGAGTTTGTGACGACCTCTACCATCCTTATCACCATCCATCACGATGAAGGGACTGAAATCCCGGACAGTCTGATCAGGAATATTGAGCTCGGCAAGGAACGGAGCGTATATCAGGATGTCGACTATGGCCTGCAGAAGATTGTGGATGTTGCGATACGTGCGCTGTCCCCCGGGATCAATGACCCCAACACCGCTGTCCAGTGCATCCACTACCTTTCCGAAGCGCTCATAAAGAATTTCAAATATACCGGTACGTACGTCATATACAATGATGAAAAGCATCTGGGACGACTGGTGGTTAGAAGAAGCAGTGTGGAAGATAAACTCTATAAGATGCTGTCGCAGATCAGTTTCTACGGGAGGCAGGATGTGACGATCCTCAGGACGCTCATTGAGGCTCTCGAGAATATCGCCCTGAATAGTACAGATGATGTGAAGCGGGATATAGAAGCATTCAGCCGCTATGTATATGATGGTTTCGATGAGGGTGTACTGTATGATATTGATTACAAATATATCAATGAGAGGCAAGTCCGTTTAAGTGAAGCGTTGAACAGGGCGGAGTAATATGGACATATTGATGGAATGGTACCCGATGGGAGTGGGGTACCATTTTTAATGCGGATTTCTAGTGGCTGGTCTAAATATTTCATTTCAGGGTATAAGTACGTATTGAAAAGAAGAAAAGGGGATGAATGTTGATGAGAATATTACTGACCGGTGCGTCCGGATATATTGGCGGAAATCTTCTGGAGAAGCTCAAAGAAAATCATGAGATCATAGCGATCTCCAGACATGCGGATAATAAGGAAGACGAAGAGAATGTCACATGGAAGGAAGCGGATCTCTATTCACAGATAGATATCGAGAATGTGATGGAGGATATAGATATTGCAGTATACCTCGTCCATTCCATGCAGCCCTCATCAAAGCTTTCGCAGGCGAAGTTCGCAGATATGGATGCGATACTCGCAGATAATTTCGCATGGGCTGCCAAGCAGAAGGGCGTGAAGCGGATCGTCTATCTGAGCGGCATCATTCCGGATGATGATACACTTTCAGAACACCTGGCAAGCCGACTGGAATGTGAAAGGATACTTGGTGCCTACGGGATTCCCGTGACCACACTGCGTGCCGGACTGATTGTGGGACCGAAGGGGTCTTCCTTCCCGATCCTCCACAACCTGGTGAAGCGCCTGCCGGGGCTTCTGCTCCCATCCTGGGCATACAACAGGACGCACCCGGTGGCACTGAAGGATGTCATTACAGGTTTGACTCGGGTAATCGAAAGGGAGTCCAGCCGAAATGAATCCATCGATATCGGCGGGCCCGAGGAAAAGTCCTACAGACAACTTTTTGAAGAGACGGCGGAAGTCATGGGCAAAAAGCTGCCGATGATCGATGTGCCGATCATCCCGATCACACTTTCCAAGCTCTGGGTCAGCCTGATTGCGCAGAAGCCGAAAGAGATGGTCTACCCATTACTTGAAAGTCTTTCGCATAACATGGTGATGAGGGATGAGAACTGCGTAGAGGGCATATCAGATGCACCAACGAGCTTCAAGGACAGTGTCCGTATCGCGCTGGATGATGAAATAGATTCAAGCACCAAAAAAGGCATTGAAATCATACAGAAAAGCGACATAGAGAAGAACGATGTGAAATCCGTCCAGCGTATAAGGATTCCAAAGCAATGGACGATAAATGATACAGCCGACTACTATGTGAACTGGCTGTCCCGAATCGGAGGGAAATTCATAAGTACGCGTGTGAAGGACAAGGAGACATCAATTGCACTGCCTCTGTTCAAATCGCCGATCCTAATTCTGGAGAAATCGGAGGAGCGTTCGTATGAAGACCGGATCCTCTACTACATTAAAGGAGGAAAGTTCTCCCAGACTAGGGAGGACGGCCGGGCGCGCCTCGAGTTCCGCCGTGTGCTGGATACGGATGAAGTATTGATTGCCATCCACGAGTACGAACCGACGCTTCCATGGATCCTCTATACTGTTACGCAGGCGAAAATCCACCTGCTGGTCATGAAGGCTTTCGGGTTTGAAACACGCTTGCTTGCAAACATGCTGGATTCACAGTATGCGAAATATGTCTCCAACCCTAATGCAGAATAGATGGAAAGGAAGACAACAGGATAATTTCCCGGGAAATATGAAGAAGACGAAAAAAGACAGCAGGTCCGCTAGGTGGGGCCTGCTGTCTTCTGCATTTTTGGAGACCGTGCCCGATACCACTGCCAACACAGTATGATGATCAATCCGACATCGATGACATCACCGCCATAGTACATCAATAGTGCGCCGCTTTCTCCTGCATCCTTTGGGATGCCTTCGGGAGGCGCTGCGTAGATGAGCTTGGATAGCACTTTATGGAAACCGAGTGCAAGTATGAGCACGAGGGCCCGGTACATGTAGCTGTATCTATGCGTTGTGATATCGATGTAGATAAGTGAGATTGTGAATAGATACCCTGCAAGGAAGACATGCAGGTGGATCAGGGCATAGAGCCATGCCGACATGTGCATCATCGTGAACAGGCCGGTCATATAGATCAGGAACAGGCCGCCGATGTTCAGAGTGGCTGCAACCAGCGGATTGGTGATGAAGCTGATATGGCGGCTGTTGAGCAGACGGCTCAATTTTTTCGCTGATCGGACATTTAGAGTGCGCATGAGCAATGTCATCGGCCTGCCGAATACGAGGAGAAGCGGAGCCAGCATGCCCACCAGCAGATGCCCCATCATATGTGCAGTGAAATTCGTATGCGACAGTTGGGCGAGCGGCCCGGTGAGGGCGGAAGCAGCCAGGACAACCCCGGCCGACCATAATATAAAACGGTGGAAGGGCCATTTTTTGTGCTTCTTACCCGATATATACATACCAGCCGGGTACAGGATCAGGGCAGCAAGCGCAATTAAGGCGGCAGCTATTTCGATGGGGAGGAAGTTTGCGTGTTCCATATCATCGGGCCTCACTTGGTTTCATATGCTTCCTGGCCTGAGTGAACAGAACAGTGCCGATGATCAGCAGCATGAGGCCGGAAATGTTCCAAGCCAAGTCGTAGGGCAATATTTCGACCCCATATCGCACCTGGTGGATCTGCAGCAGCTTATGGTTCACGATTCCATCAAATACCTGGAATCCTCCAAGCCCGAGGAATAATGATGCAGTCCATGTCCGCATATGGGCAATATGCCGCCGCTGTATATCTGCAAACATGAACAGGCCGGCAACCAGCGCAAACAGTGCAAAAGCATTCAACAGACCATCGGACAATATGCCGATGAATGGTGTGAAAAGGTCGTAGAAATGATGCCATTGCAGCAGCTGGTGGAAGATGATTTCGTCAATCAGCGCCATCAGCCCGATACCGAAAAGAACTCCGGACCAGATGTTCATAGCTGGCTTGGCATGGCTGATTTCCTGTTTTCTTGCCATTGTATCCTCTCCTGTCAAACAAAGTTATAATTCACTTACCCGAAATTGGGGGTAATAAAGGATTTGAACATTTCGAACGTCATCATGAATAATGGCCGAGCTTTCATTTTGTGAAGATATACTAAAAAATGTGATAAACATTCTCTTATGTGTAAAATTAACCCTGTCTGGTATTCATGATGAAATCGATAGTGATACAATAACTGAATAGAATAAATTTTTTGATTTTAAAAGGTGGAGGGATTTCATGTCTGTTAAAGAAAAGTTGTTGCAGAAGCTTGAAGAGAAAGAAGAGAGAATGATTGCAATCAGGCGCCATCTTCATGAAAATCCGGAGTTGTCTTTCGAGGAGGAGAATACGGCGAAGTACATCGCAGACTTCTATGACGGCAAGGATGTCACGGTGACGACGGGCGCCGGAGGGGGCCATGGGGTCATTGTGGAAATTGAAGGTGCTTCAGCCGGAAAGGTGATCGGGATCCGTGCCGACTTCGATGCATTGCCGATCGAGGAGGAAGCGGATGTGCCATTCAAGTCCAAAAAGAAAGGTGTCATGCACGCATGTGGACATGATATGCATACGGCCTATATGCTGATTCTTGCGGAATCCCTCTATGAGCTCAGAGATGAATGGAGTGGAACAATAAAGGTGATCCACCAGCATGCTGAGGAAGTGCCTCCAGGCGGAGCCAAGGGCATCGTCGAGTCCGGGATATTGGATGATCTGGATGAAGTCTACGGCATACATATCTTCCCGAACTTTGAAGTGGGGGAAGTCATCCTGGCAGAGGGTGAATCGATGGCTGGACGGTCCAACTTCGACCTCAAAATCCAGGGGAAAGGCGGCCATGCCGCGATGCCGAGCACAGCGAAGGATGCATTGGTGGCCGGCGCCCATTTCGTCACACAAGTACAGACGGTCGTCTCAAGAAGAATGGATCCAGCAGACCTGGTGGTTGTCACCGTAGCTTCATTCGATGCACCGGGCGGCTACAATGTCATCCAGGATTCGGTGACATTGAGAGGTACCGTGAGATACATGAGCGAAAAGAACAAAGTGCCGGCATATGAAGCAATCAAGGGTATTGCCGAATCCCTGGAAAGTGCATTTGGAGTAACGGTCGACCTCGACTACAAATACGACTACCCTGTGCTCTACAATACACCTGAGCTTGCCCATGCCGTGGAAGACATTCTGAAGCCGAACATTGGTGGATATCTGAAAGGCGTAGAATTCGGCAAGCCGTTGTCAGGGTCTGAGGATTTTGCCTATTATCTTGAAAAGACAGCGGGCGCCTTCTACTATATCGGCGCCAAGCCTGAAGGCGTGGACGAGCCGTATATGAACCATCATCCTAAATTTGAAGCCAATGAAGGTGCACTTCTGATGTCAGCAAAAACCCTGGGTGAAGTCGTTCTTGGACGACTGCAGCAGGACAGCCGGTAAAGCAAAGAATCAAGGACGAACACGACTGTTGGAAAAAAGAAAGAAGAGCGAATAGCTTCCGCCCCGCCATTCCAATTTTTGGATGTGGTGGGGCATTCATTTTGAGCACCTCCATCCATATGGGGAGGGCGGCTGTGTTATTCTTGGGGAAAAGGATGAGAATATGGTTCGTAATATAGTTCTGAATGATACGGAAATTGAAGTGAAGCATTATGATAGAAAGACTGAAGAAGGACATCAGGTAGTATCCTTCATCTTTGATGTGACGAGCGAAGAATACCACGATGTTACGGTCCTTCTATATAAAGGCACATTCGATATCAGGATTCCGGAGGAAGGCCTGGATTTCAAGGGAACGATCATCAATTATTCAACTTCCCTCGACAACCTCTATGAAGAAGGTCAGACTGGCGAGTTCAGGGTCACACTACAGGAAGTATAAGGAGCAGGAGATATGAAACTGAGTATTTTGGATCAGGCGCCGATATCCAATGGTCAGACGGCGTCCGAAGCACTTGAGGCCTCGGGAAAGTTGGCCGAGGTGGGCGACAGGTACGGCTATACCAGGTTCTGGGCGGCTGAGCACCATGCATTACCGGGTCTCGCCTCGAGTGCCCCGGAAGTGATGCTCGGCTATGTCGGTGCCCATACGAAACGGATCAGAATCGGCTCTGGAGCTGTATTGCTGCCCTACTACAAACCGTATAAAGTGGCAGAGAGTTTCAATATGCTTGCATCGCTTTTCAAGGATCGGGTGGATATCGGCATCGGCAGGGCACCGGGCGGCCCGGCAGAAGCGTCCGAAGCACTATCCGACGGGTTTCTGCAGCAGGTGTTCAAAATGCCCGAACTGGTCGATGAACTGGCTGACTATATCGATGGGGAGGCGGACCTCGCCGCCAACCCGGAGCCGCCGGTCAAACCTGCGCTCTGGATGCTCGGCACAAGCAGAAAAAGTGCCGCATTCGCAGCGGAGAAGGGACTCTCCTACTGTTTTGGGCAGTTCATGAGTGAGGAGGACGGCAAGGAGATTCTTGCGCATTACCGTAAAAACTTCACACCACGCAGTAAAGGCCAGAGTCCGGAGACGATCATGGGGGTCTCCGTCGTCTGTGGAGAAACGACGGAAGCTGCCCACGATATCGCATACAGCTGGCTCATCTGGCAGATTCAGCAATCCCACGGTGAAACCCGGGGCATCCCGTCGATCGAAGAGGCGAAAGCCTGCGAATTGACAAAGGAGGATGAAGAGAAGCTTCAAGCCATGCGGGACCAGATGATCATCGGCAATCCCGACGAAGTCGTGGATGAGCTCAAACGCATCCAGGAGGTATCCGGGGTGGATGAGTTCATGATCATCACCATCACCTTCTCGCCGGAGGATAAAAGGAATTCGTATCGGTATATAGCAGAAGCACTGGATGAAAAATGAAGCCGCCTGGGCCAGGCGGCTTCATTTTCATTATATGCCATAGCTGACATCATCCAGTTGTCTCAACTGATCGAAGCCGACATTGCCTCCGGAGATGACAAAGCAGACCTTCTCGTCCTTATTCGGGGTATAGGTGTCCTCGAGTACTGCAGCCAGCCCTACTGCTGAGGAAGGTTCCGCAAGGATCCTGCCTTCCATCAGCAGCATCTTCATCGCTTTCAGGATCGATGCATCTTCAGCTTTGAGCATGCCATCCACATACTTCTGTACCACCGGGAAATTGCGGCCGCCGGGCTGTGCGGAAACCAGTGCATCGGCAATCGTCCGGCGGCTCTCCACTTTCACCCGCTCCCCGTGTTCCAGGCTTTCACTGTACCGGGGGATTGCTGCAGATTCTGCACCGAGGATGCCGATGCCGGAGCCGCTTTCCTTCATGGCGGTCAGTATCCCGCCAAGCATTCCGCCGCCGCTTGTGGGTACAATGACGGTGTCGAGGGAAGGGTGCTGGTCCATGATCTCCAGTCCCATGGTCCCCTGTCCCGCCATGATGTCATCATCATCATAGGGATGAAAAAGTGTGTATCCATTCTCTTCGGCCATCCTTTCGCTGACGTTGAAGCGCTCTGTGACAGTGGAGTATACAATCTCCGCACCGAGCTGTGCAATGGCCTTCACCTTGAACGGCGGTGCAGTATCGGGAATGACGACGGTTGCTCGGATTCCAAGCTCACGGGCGCCGTAGGCGACTGCCTTGCCATGGTTTCCCGATGAGGCGGTGACGATGCCCCTCTGTTTTTCTTCGCTGGAGAGTTTGAGTATCTTATTGATCGCTCCCCGGTATTTGAAGGCACCGGTCACCTGCATGTTTTCGAGCTTGAGATGGACTTCGCATCCAAGAAGCGCATCAAGTGCGTGGGCTCTGAGCAATGGTGTTTTTATGATATGGGATCCGATCCTCGGCTGTGCTTCTTTGACCATTTCCAAGGTTAATGTCATGAGATCCCTCCTTTTCTCCCCATTATACATCAGCATGAAAAACTCGCAATTTTTCAAAAATACAAGCACTTCATTTGCCGAGGATGATGTAAGCGTCTTATGATTGATGGGAGTAGAAAGAATGAGGAGGAGCATAGATGAAAGCAGTGTTTCATGAGAAGAAGAAAGGTCTTGAAGGTTTGAACTACGGAGAGATGGAGTTGCCTGAGCCGGGGAAAGGAGAGGTCAGGGTCAGACTCCGCTCGGCAGGACTGAACCATAGGGATCTGTTTGTGCCCGAAAGGCATAAGCCGGAAGACCCTGCCCTCATCCTGGGATCAGATGGTGCAGGCGTCATCGACGCGGTTGGCGCAGGCGTAGAGAAGGTTGAAGCGGGCGATGCAGTCATCGTCAATCCGGCCCTGGGATGGCAGAAGAACAGCGATGTGCCGCCTGAAGGGTTTGACATTGTAGGCCTCCCGGGACACGGCACCTTTGCAGAATATATCGTCGTCCCGGAGGAGAATGCTGTGCCGAAGCCTGAATACCTATCATGGGAGGAAGCGGGGGCATTCGCCTTATCCGCCATGACGGCCTATCGTGCCCTCTTCACCCGCGGTGGTCTGGAAGCGGGGATGAGCGTTCTGATTCCAGGAGGTACCGGCGGGGCCGGGATATACCTCATCCAATTTGCAAAAGCCAAGGGAGCGACGGTCTACATCACTTCACGCTCCGAGGAAAAGCGCAGAAAGGCCTTGGAACTCGGTGCGGATTTCGCCATCGACAGTGAAGCCGACTGGGATGAGGAAATGGACGGCAAAAAGGTCGATGTGGTCATCGAAAGCGTCGGTGCCTCCACATTCAACAAGGCGCTTGACCAGCTCAAACGTGGCGGAACTCTCGTTGCTTTCGGTGCTTCTACAGGAGACACGGTGGAATTTAACTTGAGGAAATTCTTCTATGGCCAGTTCAACCTCCTAGGCTCCACGATGGCAAGCACGGAAGAGCTGCATCAGATGCTCGAATTCTCAGAGAAACATCAGATCAGACCAATCATCGATCAGGCACATCCATTGTCCGGATATGAAGAAGCCTTCAAATATTTGGAGAGTGCGGATATGATGGGTAAAATTGCATTTACAATCGAAGGATAGGCAGAAGTATGTAGTGGTGGACATGGCTTGGCATTTCGTGTCCACCTTTTTTGGTTTTGGCACAAGGCACATGTGGCCTTCGGTTAGGTTCATTACCGAGCGGGTATTGTTAAAACCAAGTGGATTTATAAGCATCGACAGGAGATGACTTGAATGCCGAGGCTCAAAAATGAAAAGAACGTATACGAACTGGACGTCGGCCGATTTGAAATCTTCTTCAGGAAGCGCTACAAATTGCTTGCAATCATAAACGACCTGTCCCTTGGTCTTTGGTTTACAATCGGCAGCATCATGTTCTTCTGGAGTTCGACCCAGACAATCGGGACATTGCTGTTTCTGCTCGGCAGTCTGCAGCTTCTTGGCCGCCCGATCCTTAAGCTGATGCACGCCTTTTTTGTGAAGAGGGAGGCACGCAGAAGCAGCGGGGGCGGAGATGAAGAAGATCCGGAAACGACATATCGGAATGGAACGGATTGAAATGAATTGATGAGAGGATGAACGGATGCATTATAAAAACATACTTCTGGCAATAGACGGCTCGGAAAACAGCAGGAGGGCCGCATACGAAACCGCAAGGCTGGTGGGAGGGGACACGAATATCACTGTCCTGCATGTACTGGATCCGGATGATACACAAAAGGATGTTGTACGCTCAAGTACAGAGAGGAACTGGGACAAGCAGAAGAAGGATATACTTTCTTCCATCATCGGCCACTTTGATGAAGCGGACATAAATCATAAATACCTGACAAGACGGGGGCTCCCTTCCCTTAAGATCATTGAAGAAGCGAATTCCGGAAACTATGAGGTGCTGGTCATTGGCAGCAGGGGTCTGAACATGTTTCAGGAGATGGTGCTCGGCAGCGTCAGCCATAAGGTGGCGAAACATTCCAAAATACCGGTGATGATCATCAAATAGGTACCTCCTTAAAGGAAGTGCCTATTTTTATATGTCTTGCGCCCGGAAAAAGCATGTGATAATTTTAATGAAGCACAAGTATTCGAAAATTCAGAAAATGGAGGGTGCGGAAAACTACAGTAATCAACAAGGGGAAAAATATCAATTTGGAGGGGATGGAAATGGTACAACGCTCAAAATTCAAGGATCCGGGATTCATCCTTGCGATTGTCGTACTTCTGTATTCGGCAGTCGTATGGATCTGGTGGCCGCACGAAACATATGTGGCAGGAGTGGCGCTTACTGCCTGGCTCATGCTGGTCGGAATCATACTGTGGTTCACACTCGCAGTCGTCTATGTTTTCTGGATTGAACATGTGGAGAAATCGGTGAAGGAAGAGACGGAGAGGAGAGAGATGCATGAGAATAACTGAAGCGATCATCGTACTGCTGTATCTTCTATTCATGATTGGGATAGGACTCTACTTCTATAAAAGGGCGCGTTCATCCTCATCAGACTATTATACCGCCGGCTCCAACATCAATACATTTGTCGGTGCGTTTGCCATCGCAGCTGCCGTTGCCAGCTCAAGTTCACTGATGGGGGCAGTCGGCTCCGGCGTGACGCTCGGTCTGCCGTATTTCTTTGCATATGCATTCGGGGCGATCGGCATCCTGCCCTTTGCGATGTTCCTCATTTCAGGTCAGGTGAGAAGAGCGGGCGTCAAGACGATGCCGGACTTCTTCGACCAGAGGTTCGGACGCTCTGTTCAGATCCTTTCCGCCATCATCGTCGTGCTGGCGATGACATTCTATATGGTGCCGCAGCTGACGGCTTCAGGACTGATCGGGTCTTACGTTCTTGGTATTGATTATATATGGGCCGTCATCATCCTTGGCCTCGGGTTCACGATCTATGCGGCACTCGGGGGCATGTGGGCAATCACATACACCGATCTGTTCCAGGGAGCGATCATGCTCCTTGGTGTTATGGTACTCGCCATGTTCATACTGTTCGATCACAGCGGGATATTCACACTGCTGAGCGACGCGCTTGCAGTCGATCCGAATTTCGGTGATGTCACGCAGCCTTGGATGGCATATTTCGGCTTGTTCATCGCATTCCTATGGTTCGGCATCATATCTCCATCTGTCGTCATGCGTAACTTTGCATCAAGGGATGCGAAGACGGCACGCCGTTCATCCATGTGGGGGACGCTCATCTACCTGCTGCTCTTCTTGAGTGGCATGGTCGTGGCAATGGCCGGTGCCAGCCTCGGCATTGCAGACCAGCTGGACAATGCAGATATGATATTCGTATCGGTCATTGAACACTATCTGCCACCGATTGTAGGCGGCATCATGCTGGCGGGGCTCCTTGCCTCGATCATGTCTTCCGCTGATGCGATGCTGCTCGCCGTATCTGCAGGTGTTGCATATGATATATATAAGAAGAACATCAACAAAGATGCCAGTGAGCGCCTAATCACCCTGCTCAGCCTGATCGTCATGCTGGTGGCCAGTGTGGCAGGCATACTCATCGCCATCAACCCGCCCCAACTCATCGCAATCATGGTCGGCTGGGTGGGCGGATTCCTGTTATCCTCGTTCGGTATTCCATTTGTGCTCGGCATCTGGTGGAAGCGTGCCAACAAACAGGGTGCATTTGCCGGTATGCTTGGCGGCGCAGTCGTATTCCTCATACTCGTGTCACTGCAGATTCTGCCGACGAACGCCGAACCGATCATCGCTGCACCCATATCCCTGCTGCTCACCGTCGGTGTCAGCCTGATGACTGCACCACCGTCCAGGGAGATACAGAACCAGGTCGACCGTTATCATACGCATATTGAAGCGGAAGCAAAAGCAGAAGCTGTCATCCAGCCAGAGGGGTATGGATATGACTCTGATCGGTAAGCAGGAGAAATATATTGAACAGCTCGGGGAACAGACCGTGGAAGCACACGAACTCCCCGACTTCATCAGGAAATCCTTTGGCATGAAGGGGAAGTTGATCTCTGGAATGGGTGAAGATGCCATCAAAGCCGGCATCCATACTGCGGAGTTGATCTATCACCCCATGTGGATTGTACGGAATACAGTCGTTGCCACGCGGCGTCCCTTCAAACCGAAGCGCATACCGAATATGATATTCGTCGATGCCGTATCCGGATACCGGGGGCTGCTCTCCACCGTCCCATCCATATCAGAAATTAAAGTAGAGAAGGATAAGGTCATCACTCCTATCATCGGCGTGCAGTCGGTTGGACGATATATCAAGGATGTGCAGAGCAATCAGATAGACCGTTCCTATGTACTCAAGAAGCCCGACCATGAACAATCCAAGCCGAGACTCGTCCATCTGCCTCTATGGAAAGTTGAGATGGAGGGACGATCCGGCAGGGAAACACATTACATCAACGCAAATACAGGAGCCTCGGAGAATTTCATGAGCAGCCGCTGGGCAAGTGGCGTCGACCTGATGAAATAGAGGAGAAAGTTTAAAAGAGCATGGCTAAGCCATGCTCTTTTTGTCATTTTTCCCCCGGTATGGCATAATTCCCTAAGGAGGTATGACGATGATATTCACTATAACTTATATTCTATTGGCCGGTATCCTGATCCAGAACTTCTACACGCATTTCTTTTCGGAAAAAAGAAACTACTTCAGCTTCGACGATCGGCGCTTTACAGATGATGATTATCTTAAAGTTCAGGATCTCGGGATCGGTAGGATAGAACGCATTTTTCTCAATATTATGCTCGTGTTATCCCTCATCGCATTATCCATTCATCTGTTCTTCGATCCGATACTGTCGATATGGGCGATTGCATCGGTGGTCGCCATGCTGATGATTTTGAATGTCATTGTTGATTTGAAGCTTTATACAGTTACATATTCGAAGAGCCACCTGTTCATGGCCGGGTTCTGGCTGGTGCTCATCATTGGTGGTCTGGTCGCTTTTTGGAACCAGAGCGTAAATGATGTGGATATCGGGTTCGAAGCAGACGGTATCGCAATAAACGATGAAACACCAATTTCTTTTGATGAGATCGATCGTGTCGAAATGACATCGGAAGCACCAGAGATTCCATTCAACCATAATCTTTTCGGCACCCACCTGCAGCTTCACGGTTTCATGGAGGGTGAAGAAGCGTTATATGACATGAACATCGAAGATCGTACCAGTGACATGCTTGTCATTGTAACCGGGAATATCCACACCTACATCAATGACCGGGATGACTCTACAACGAATGAGTGGTATGAGAATCTGAAAGAGAAGACGGAATAGGGACTTTCTTTGACATGGAAGGCTTTTCATAATGTATGATGAGAGTGATCTAAAATTATAAAAAATTCAGGATGAGGTGCAGTGGATGAAGGACAAAAGCATAATTTTCTTTGATATTGATGGCACATTACTGAACCGGGAAAAGAAACTGCCGGAATCGACAAGGCGTGCAGTAGGGGAGTTGCAGGATGCTGGTCATATAGTAGCGATCGCGACGGGACGGGCACCGTTCATGTTCAAGGAACTCAGGGAATCGCTCGGCATCGAAACATACGTCAGCTTCAACGGCCAGTATGTGGTGCTGGAAGGAGAAGTCATCTACAAGAACCCTCTCGATGCAAAGGCGTTGGATAGGATGACTGAGGAAGCGCTCGAGAACGATCATCCGGTCGTCTATCTGAACGAAGATGACATGATGTCCAATGTTCCGGAGCACGAGTACATTACGGAAGGCATATCGACCTTGAAGCTCGATATGATGCCGGGACATGATCCGAGCTATCATGAGGTGAAGGAACTGTACCAGACACTGCTGTTCTGTCCGGAAGGGGAGGAGCAGCAGTACGAAGCGGCCTACGATGCCTTCGACTTCATCAGATGGCATCCTGTGTCTGTGGATGTGCTGCCTAAGGGCGGATCGAAGGCCAATGGGATTGAG
Source organism: Salinicoccus roseus (assembly GCF_003814515.1). Taxonomy (NCBI): domain Bacteria; kingdom Bacillati; phylum Bacillota; class Bacilli; order Caryophanales; family Staphylococcaceae; genus Salinicoccus; species Salinicoccus roseus. The sequence goes on along the minus strand of NZ_RKQJ01000004.1, from coordinate 43,054 downwards.
AAGGTGATCGAGCGCCTCGGACTGCCTGCCGACAGGCAGTATGCATTCGGGGACGGACCGAACGACCTTGAAATGCTGAGTACCGTCCATCACAGCTTCGCCATGGGCAATGCAGCGGACAAGGTGAAGTCCCATGCAAAATATATCACCAAAGACGTGGATGAAGACGGCATTCTGCATGGTCTGCAAATGGCCGGGCTGATCAAATAGCGTATTACAGGAGAACCGCTCAAGCATCATCAGGGAACCGCATATATGGCGGTTCTTTTTTATTTTCAGGAATCATTGACTGCCATCAATTTTTAAACTGTCCCCTTGGTTTATAATGAGAAGTGGATGGGATATTGGAACAGCAGAATAAGCAGTAAGAAAAGAGAGTGTTGAACGGGGAGGAGATAATTTGGCAGCAAGTCATGGCAATCATAAGATGTGTGTCAGGAAAGTACCGATCTTCAATCATCTTACTGAAGGGGAAATGAATGAAGTATATGAGAAAGTGGAATCCCGGTCTTACGAAAAGAATGATCACCTTTATATGGCAGGAGACCCGAAAGATTCGCTGTTCGTCCTCCATCGTGGAAAGATCAGGATATACCGGCTGAATGAGGAAGGGAAGGAGCAGCTCATCAGGGTGCTGCTGCCGGGTGACTTTACGGGTGAACTGGCGCTTTTTGGGGGCGAGAAGCTGCATGATTCCTATGCGGAGATAGTGCAGGATTCAAGGGTGTGTGAAATCAGGAAGGCAGACCTCTATGTCCTGCTCAAGGAATATCCGGATATCGGCATCAAGATCATCGAACGGTTCTCGACACGGCTGAATGAAGTGGAGCAGCAGGCGACGAACATTGCATTGATGAACAGTGAGGAGCGTCTGATCGAATATATACGCACCCATGTCGATGACGAAGACTTCCTGAGACTCAAAATGACGAAGAAGGACCTCTCTTCATATTTGAGCATGCAGCCGGAGACATTGACTCGTATTTTCAAGAAGCTCGAAGCGGATGGAATGATTGGAAAAATCGACAACCGGACCTATCAGGTGCTGGATTATTCCATACTGTGACGAATATTTGAAGCCGTAGCGCACGCGTTTGAACAGTTCCGCCCAGGGTATAGTTATCATGATTACAATAAAGGATAGGTGATAATGGATGGCTAATTCAGACAATAAGCAGGAAGTAAGGGAAGCACTCAATCTACAGGTCGCCAATTTTACAGTACTATGGACGAAACTTCATAACTATCATTGGTATGTAAAAGGGCACAACTTCTTCTCCCTGCATGACAAATTCGAAGAGCTCTATGACACCGCGTCAACTTATGTGGATGAACTCGCGGAAAGGCTGCTTGCAATCGGAGGAGAGCCGATCGGGAAGCAGTCGGATGCCATCGAGAAGGCAAGCGTCAAGGAAGCGGAGTACGACATTGACGCAAATGAGATGGTAAGGCAGCTTGCACAGGACTATGATACTGTCATCAAGGAACTGGATGAAGGCAGAAAAATCGCAGAAGATGCCGGGGATGATCGTACGGCAGATATCTTCATCGGCATGATCACGGATATCGAAAAGAACAACTGGATGCTCAAATCCTTCCTCGGAAAAGAAGTCAGCCAGTAGCGGCACATTGAAAAGCGCGAACCTGCAAGTGCAGGTTCGCGCTTTCTTTGTGCTATTTCTTGTATCCGTAGACATCGACATCGTCGCTTGTCGGCTTTCTGATATTGTATTTCCATGCTTCGTCTTCGTCAATCATCTTCTTGACGGCATAGATGGTCAGGAACTGAAGGATGATGATCGGCAGTCCCATCATGCCCGAGACGACTTCAAGCGGTGCAAGTCCGCCGATCTGCATCAGCACAAGTGCCAGTCCTGTGATGACGAAAGCGACGAATATCCTCAGGAACTTCGATGGATCCTGTTCACTCATATCCTCCTTGCTGGTATAGGCGGCAATGGTGAATGTGGTGGAGTCGAGTGTCGTAGTCAGGAAGATCATCGCCATGATGATATAGAGCACCATGACGAGTCCGGACATGGGGAGGGTCTGCAGGATATCAGGAATTATCTGTACAGCTTCCTGTTCCTGGGCGAGTGCCAGAACGTCAAGCTCACCATTCTTCTGTCTGTGCACCCCAATGCCTCCGAGTACGCCTGTCGCGACCCAGGAAAGTGCAGTCGGTGCCAGGAGGTAGGTCAGGATCATTTCCTTTATTGTCCGGCCACGTGAAATCTTGGCTGCAAACACACTGTGAAGCATGGCCCACGTGGCACTATAGGCAATCCAGAAGATCATATGACTTCTCATATGGGCTGTCTGTTCCACTGCTACTGAATCGGTGAAGAACGAGTATGTGAGATAGTTGTTCAGCAGGTGGCCGATGGTATCGGTGAAGAAGTCCATGATGAAGATTCCAGGACCGACGATAAGTATGAAGATGGCCAGAAATGCAGCCAGGTACATGTTCAACAGACTGAGGCGCCGTATCCCTTTCTCTATCCCGAGGTAGGCACTCAATGAGAATAGTGCAACCCAGATGAACGTTACGATCATGGTCATTGTAAACGTCACTTCAGTGTCCAGCAGTGCGGCAAGGTTGGATGTAATGATCGGTGTCCCGAGTCCAAGTGTCACTGCGGCACCTGAGAGGATGCTTACAAGGAATAGGATGTCAATGAGGATGCCGCCGACGCCGTCGGTGAACCGATCACCAAAAATCACCCGCGTCGCCTCGGATATGCGCATCATCGGTCGTTTTTTTACGTGGATGATGTATGCGATGGCCGGAGCCGTCATTACGAATATTGAAAAGATCTGGAAGCTCCACATGTACATCGCGTAGGCGTTGCCCCAAAGGAAGGACTCCCCGGAGCCCGGTTCGATGCCGAATGGTGGATTGTTCGCCACTTCAGCCCACTGCACCATACCGGTTCTCATGATTGTGGAGCCGAGCCCCATGGCAATCAGGATGGAGGCATATGAGAACAATGAAAACCGGGGTTTTTCGTCCGGTTCACCAAGTACAACCTGCCCATATTTGGAAAAGGACAGGTAGAGGCCTGCAGCAAGCAGGATCGTCGCATACCAGATATAACCCCAGCCGAAGGAGGAAACGATCTGATCGAAGATGCCATTGAGCAGTTCCAGTGACTCCGATTCATAGAGGGAGAATGGAATACTGAGTGCCAGGATGAAGAGTACAGAAGGCAGGAAAATTTTCCAGTCTATCGTCTTGAACTCTTTGCGCTTCGGTTTGTTCGACATAGATATTCTCCTAACTTATTTTATTTTTTACATTCAATTAACATATACACTATGCTAACATATTAAAACATGAAATTTATATACCAGATGTGTGTTGGGGTATAATACAATGATATCAAGGTTCATCCATTCGATTCGGATGGAATTTTAGATGAATGGAGAAGTGAAGAAATGAAAGCGTCGAATAACAGGGAACTCTCCCTGAAACTCTATGTCGTCCTCCACCATGCATTCAATGCTTTCCAGACGGAAGCATTCAAGGATATGCGTACACATGGCCTCAACCCGACGGCCTTCGCTGTATTGGAACTCCTCTACAGCAAAGGGCCACAGCAGGTACAGCACATCGGGGAGAAAGTGCTGATATCCTCGAGCTCAATCACCTACGTGGTCAATAACCTCGAGAAGGAGGACTATGTCAAAAAGGAGCAGTATGAAGCGGACCGCCGTGTTTCATACGTTTCACTCACGGGTAGAGGACAAGCGTTGATGGATAAGATATTCCCTGAGCATGCCGAGCGCCTGGAACAGGCGGCGGATGGCCTCGATCCGAAAGAGAAGGCACAATTGATCGAACTGCTCAAGAAGCTGGGGAAGAATGTTTCGATATAGCGTATCTTATCCGTGACACCATTCTTACAAAGGAGAGATATCATGGCAGAACTGAATCTGGCAATAGTCTATTATAGTTCGACTGGTACCAATCATCAGATGGCCCAATGGGCTGAAGAAGCAGGTAAGAGTGTTGGCGCGAATGTAAGATTGCGCAGAGTGCCTGAGACGGCACCGATGGAAGCGATAGAGCAGAACCCTGCTTGGAAAGAACATTACGAGAAGACGCAGGATGTGGAAGAGGCGACGACTGAAGATCTGGACTGGGCAGATGCCATCATCTTCAGTGCACCGACGCGCTTTGGGGTGGAAGCATCCCAATTCCGTGCGTTCATCGATACGACCGGGGGACTTTGGGGTCAGGGCAAGCTGGTCAATAAAGTGGTCAGTGCCATGTCCTCTGCACAGAACTCCCACGGTGGACAGGAAGCGACAGTATTGTCCATCTATAAAACGATGGCCCACTGGGGTGCAATCATCGTGCCTCCTGGCTATACAGACCCTGTACAGTTTGCATCCGGAGGAAATCCTTACGGTGTGTCTGCAACAGCAGGCGAAGATGGCATCGTGGAAGATATTGAAGAAGCGGTGAAGCATCAGGCGAAACGCACCGTCGAAACCGCCAAGTGGATCAAGGACGGACAGGGAAAGTAAAAATTCAATGAAATTGTAGAAGCCTTCTCCCCTGATGGGAGAAGGCTTCTTATATTATATATTCTCAACAAAAAGATACTGGGCGACCGTCTGACTGACCTGGATTTCCTTCCCGGTTGTTCCATGCTGGACTGTAAGGAGGTCGAGTCCACTATCCCTGTCTGTGACTGTAATCGGGTCACCGATCTTCAAGTCATGATTTTTAAAGTAGTGGTGAAGTTTTTCGTCATCGACGATTCGGGAGATGCGGACGGGTGCGCCGATTTCCGCTTCCGTCAGATGTATCGTGCTCGCTTCCTGGTCATCCATATGATCGATCGAGATGACACCCCCGTGGGGGCAGTGTGAAGGATTCCCGAGGTAGTCTTCAAGTCTATCCGCAAGCACAGAACTTGTTGAATGTTCCAGAAGTTCAGCTTCCGTATGGACCTCGTTGATCGGGAAGCCGAGATGTTTCACAAGGAACACTTCCCACAGACGATGCTTCCTTATCAGTTTCTTCGCGTATTCCGTTCCTTCCCTGGTCAGCTTGCTGCCTTTATAGGGTGTATAGGCGACCCATCCAGCCTTGACGAGACTGTGCATCATCTCTGTCACGGTGGGTGGGGAAATATTCAAGCGGCTGGCTATCTCCTTGTTGGGGACCTGTTCGGTCCTGCCGCCGAGTTCGAACAGTATCTTCAAGTAGTCTTCTTTAGTGGGACTCACATCCACCCCTCCATTCCTCAATAGTGGTCATTCATTTCAGGCAGTTCATATTTGATGCGCGTATAGTGGGTGAATTCGACACCCCGCTGTGTCAGCCTGTAGTTCTTATTATGCTTTTCAATGTATTCATTCATCAGCAAGTGATCGATGTGACGGTTGAACCGCTTTGGCGTCAGGTTGAAATGTGACATGATCTCTTCCTGTGTCAAAGATTCATGGGACTTTTCATTCAGAAGCATCAGTATCATTGCACGATTGAACTGCTTTTTCTGGCGTGTCTTCTGGACAAAGCTGCTGACCCATCCGTTGGAATTGAACAGGAACACGATCATGAATGTGATCAGTGCAATGAAGGATGTCGTGCCTGCTACGGACAGGTCGAAGTAGAGGCTTGTATAGTAGCCGGCGACACTGTTCAGGACTGCAAAAGACAGGGCGAGAATGATCATCGTCCCCATGCGCCTGACAAGAAGATAGGCGGTAAGCGCAGGGGCGACGAAGAAATTGATGACGAGGATCGATCCTACTGCATCGAAGGCAGCGACGGCGGTGACGGATACGAGTGTCATCAGTGCATAGTGGATGAATGCGACTGAGAAGCCGGCAATATATGCAAATTTCGGATCAAAGCTCGTAATCTTCAGCTCCTTGTAGAACAATAGGACGAATGCAATATTGATGAGCAGTATGATCGAGAGCTGCCACAGCGCATTCGGAATGCTGAGGCCGAAAATCTCGATACGGTTGAATGGTGCAAAGATGACTTCGCCCATGAGTACGACATCCATGTCCAGATGGACATCACCGGCATATTTCGAAACGAGAATGATGGCGACGGCGAAAAGAGCGGTGAAAACGAACCCGATGGCAGCATCCTGACGGATCAGCCGGGTCTGCGAGACCAGTTCTATGATATAGACGGTGAGCACACCGACGAGGCTTGCTGCAATGATGAGCCATGGCGAACGGATATCATTCGTGATGAAGAATGCGAGGACGATGCCGAGCAGTATCGTATGGCTGATCGCGTCCGTCACCATGGCCATGCCGCGCAGTACAAGGAATACACCAAGCAGGCTGGTCGCCATCGCTGTCACGATGAGTACAAAAAGGACTTCGATCATCATGTGCGTTCACCAAACTTCCTTCTATGGATGCTGCGTCTGAGCAGTCCTTTCCTTGAAAAGAGCATGGAAAAGACGACGAAGGCGGACAATACAAGTATGATTGCAGGCCCTGTGGCGATATCATCCCCGGCCGTGCTGATATAGGTGCCGATGAATGCCGCGATGGCACCTGTAGTGCCGGCAATGAGCAGTACATTCAAAAAACGGTCCGACCACAGCTGGCCGATCACCGCAGGGGCGATCAGCAGGTTGACGATGAGGATGGCTCCGACAGCCTTGAGACCTACCGCAATCAGTGTGATTGTGATGGCCAGAACCATGAAGTTCATCAAGGGATTGCTGATTCCGATGCTGCGGCTGTATATGGGGTCGAATATATATATTTTAATCTGCTGGTAGAACAGTGAAAATATGAGCAGGCTCAGGATGGAGGCAGCGATTATGAGATACACATCACTCCTCAGCATGTAGGCGGCCTGGCCGAATATATAATCGGAAAGGCCCTGCGTCCCGTCAAAATCCGGGTTCCCCTGGACAAAGCTCATCAACGCCATGCCAAGTCCAAAGAATGAGGATAGTACAAGTGCAAGTGCACTGTCCAGTGTGATTTTGGAATGCTCCGTAATGAGCTGGATGGTCAAGAATGCAACGATGCCGAGTATCAGGGCTCCGAGTGCGAGAGAAAGTGTGTCTCGGATGCCGACGAGCATGAAGGCAATCACGATGCCGGGGAAGGTGGCATGACCGACGGCATCTCCGATCAGACTTTGGCCCTTGATTACACTGACGGTTCCGATGATGCCCGATGCAAAGGCCAGTATGACAGTGCCGAATGCGACGATGAGGAAGGTGTAGCCGGATAATATATCAATCATGGGCACGACTCATCTCATAGTAGGCCCTGTTGATGTTTTTCCTATTCCATACGGAGCCGATAGTGCCTTCCGCAATGACGGTCTTGTTCAGTATGACGACATGGTCGAAGTATTCTTCCACCGTATCCAGATGGTGGTGGACGACGATGAACGTCTTGCCTTCCTGTTGGAGCTGCTTCATTATATCGATGATCAGCTTTTCGGTGGTGATGTCGATCCCCTGCAGAGGTTCGTCCATGATGTATATGTCTGCATCCTGGGCGATGGCGCGGGCAATGAATACACGCTGCTTCTGGCCGCCCGAAAGCTCGGATATCTGACGGTTTCTGAAGCCTTCCATCTTCATCGTCTCCAGCGCGGACAGCGCGATGCTTTCATCCTTTCTGTTCGGCCGCTTGATCCATCCTTTATGGACATAGCGGCCCATCAGGACGACATCCAGGACAGTGGCTGGAAAATCCCAGTTCACTTCGCCTTTCTGGGGCACATATGCTACGCGCTTCAGCGCATGTCTGGCATCCCGTCCTTCAATTTCAATCTTTCCGGATACGGGGCGGATCAGCTTCATGATCGATTTGATGAGTGTCGACTTGCCGGCACCGTTGGGACCGACTATGGCAGTCCTGCTGTTTTCCTGTATCGACATGTTGACGTGCCATAATGCCGGTTTCTCATGGTAGGCGACATTCAGGTCCTTTACAGTGATGAGTGGTGTCATATATTTTCCTCCTCTATTTCAGGTGCTCGGTAATCGTATCGATATTGTGCCTGAACATGCTGATGTACGTATCACCGCTGTCCCCTTCCTGGGCGAGCGAGTCGGATAGGAGTGCTTCTCCTTCGCTTCCGACGACTTCAACGGCGCCTCCTCTGGAGTCGATGATTTCCTGAAGCCGTTTCATCTGATCCGGGTTTGTAGTGGTTTCCACAAATATGGCTTTGATGTCCCGGGACATGATGAGGTTGGCTGTTTCTTCTATCGTACTGTTCGAGACTTCGGAGTCGGTGGAGATGCCCTGGGGTGCATGGACTTCGAGGTCGTAGTTGGATGCCAGGTACCCGAAGGCGTCATGCGGGGTGATGACCAGCCGGGACGACGGCGGGATCTCTTCGATGCGGTCCCCGACATAGGCATCGAGGGCATCCAATTCTTCGAAGTATGCATCCCTGTTTCGAAGGAACGTGTCCCTGTGTTCGGGATATGCCTCCGCCAGTGTTTCATAGACGGTGTTTGTGGCCGATTTATAGAGGTCGATGTCAAACCAGAAGTGTGGGTCTGCTTCGCCTTCACCTTCAAACATCAGCTTGTCTTCACTGAAGTTTTTTGTGACGGATACACCTTCATCCAGTACATCGACCATGCGGCCTTCGAAGTTCAACCCCTGGTAGATCAGAGTGTCAGCTTCCAGAATCAGCTTCAGGTCACTGGCCTTCGGCTGGTAGATGTGCGGATCCTCCCCGGCAGGGATGACCAGGGAAGTATCAAATGCATCAGTATCTTCACTGATGACCTGGACCATATCGTATATGAAGGTGGTCGTTACGACGACATCAGGCCGGCCGTCTTCGCTGCTTTCGGCTTCACTGCATCCCATGAGCAGCATCAAGGACGCAGCCAGAATGAAGAACGGGTGAATTTTATTCATGGTATCCCTCCTGCCATTTTTATTTAGGTTATCCTAAATAATTAATTTAGTCAAACCTAAAAAGAACCGGACTAGAATGGCCGGTTCGTCAGAATCTGATGTATTTCATTTAATTGTTTAATTTCGTAGTGAGGGGAAAAAGAAAAGGGGTTGGATCTACCGAGCGGATTGTACCAGCATGTATCGATATTGCTGTTATGCCCGCCTTTTATATCCGAGGTGAGCGAATCCCCGATGATCAATGCCCTGCTGCTGTCGAAATCTTCGATGCGTGCTCCGACATGATCGAAGAACGCCTTCATCGGTTTCGGATATCCCACGTCCTCACTGATGAAAACCTCAGAAAAATAGGGTCCCAGCCCCGAGCGGTGCAGACGTTTCTGCTGTGTCTCCTTAACTCCGTTAGTGATGATGAACAGGCGGTATGTCCATGAGAGTTCTTCCACTATTTCAAGCGCCCCATCAAAAAGATGATGCCCATGCTCTGCAACGGCGTTCCTGTAGAGCTGATCGATCGTGGCACCGTCGACCTCCTTGCCGAGTGATTTGAAAAATCGTTCATGTCTGTAGGAGAGCACTTCATTTTTGGAAAGTTCGTTGCGCTCAAGCATTTCCCAATGTGCCCTGTTAATTTTGCTGTAGCGCTGAAACAGTTCTGGTGTGGCCTCAATGCCAAAATGGGACAGCACCTTTCTAAGTGCAGTCTGTTCGGCCCTTCCGAAGTCGAGCAGCGTATCATCCAGATCGAAAAGCAATGTATGGTATCGGTTCAACTGTCATTCCTCCTGCAGGGGATGGCGGTGGCATTCCATCATAAGATTATTTAATGCCCAGTATATATGTATGCCCAGTATATATGTTATAATGGAATTATGGAAATGCAAACGTTTGCATAAAAGAGGGGGGACCTTATGGAAAAGCGTTCAAGCGGACTGCTGCTGCATGTATCCTCATTACCTGGGAAATACGGTATTGGTGATTTTGGAGAAGATGCCTATGCCTTCGTCGATTTCCTCTCCATGACAGGAACGAAGTATTGGCAGATATTGCCGCTCGGCATCACGAGTTTTGGGGATTCACCGTACCAGAGCTTCTCCGCCTTTGCCGGCAACCCGTACTTCATAAATTTGGATCGGCTGGTGGAAGCGGGCTGGTTGAAGCAGTCGGAAATTGTCCGTACAGACTTGGGAGAAGATGAGGAATACGTGGACTATGCGAAATTATATGAAGGGAAGATGGCATTGCTCGATAAGGCGTTTGAGCGTGCCTATCCTGAAGTAGAGAAGGAGCTGGAGGGCTTTGCGGCCGAACATGAAGATTGGCTGCCCGACTTCGCGACGTTCATGGCCATCAAGAAGGCGCATGGGAACATCGCCTGGACGGAATGGCCGGAGCGCTACCGCCTTCGGAAAAGGGAGGTGCTGGAGGCTTTTTACGAAGGGAACAGGAAGGAAAGACATTTCTGGATCTTCACACAGTATCTTTTCTTTGAACATTGGGGGGACCTGAAACGTTACGCCAACCGGAAAGGCATAAGGATCATCGGTGATATTCCGATCTATGTCGCGGCAGACAGTGCGGATGTCTGGTCGCGCCCGGACCTCTATAAGCTGAAGGAGAACTTGAAGCCGAGCGTCGTCGCAGGCGTCCCTCCTGATATGATGAGTGACACAGGACAGCTCTGGGGCAACCCGATCTACGACTGGGAGCAGATGGAGAAGGAGGGCTATCACTGGTGGATACGCCGTGTGGAGGAAAGTTTCCGTCTTTATGATGCTGTCCGCATCGACCATTTCCGTGGTTTCGAAGCATATTGGCAAGTGCCGGCTGAAGATGAGACCGCTGAGAATGGCGAATGGGTCAAAGGACCTGGCATGTCCCTCTTCAGAGCCATCAGGGAAGCGCTGGGAGACAAGGAAATCCTCGCTGAAGACCTTGGTTTCCTGACCCAGGAAGTGCGTGATCTGATCGAAGAGACGGGATATCCCGGCATGAAGGTGCTGCAATTCGGTTTCGGTGGTGAAGATGGCTATCTTCCCCACAACTACACAGGGCATACCATCGCCTATACGGGCAACCATGACACCCAGACGATGCAGGGATGGCTTGACAGTGCAGATGAAGAAGCTGTTGAAGCAGCACGCAGCTATCTGAACCTCACCGAAGAGGAAGGGTATGTCAACGGACTGATCCGGGGCGTCTTTGCATCCTCGTCCAATCTGGCAATCATCCCTGTGCAGGATCTGCTGGGTCTTGATGACTCAGCCCGCTTCAATGTACCATCGACCATTGGAGGCAACTGGGAATGGCGGCTGACACAGGATGCACTGAAGAAAGAGCACAGTAAGCAACTTAAAAATCTTAATGAACGATACGGGAGGTCACTATGACATCACTACAACTCAAGGATAGGATTGAAGGCAAAGCCTATGAAAGTCACGGGGAATCATTTTACGAACTGAACGAAAAAGAACAATTCAATGTGGTCGGCAATGCTGTCATGGAGTATCTTGTGCCTGAATGGATTGAATCAAAGAGTAAATTCAGAAAAAAGAAGCAGGCCTATTACCTGTCTGCTGAATTCCTCATGGGACGGGCGCTGAGCAACAATCTCGTAAACCTGGGCATAGACGGGGAAGTCAAACGGACTCTGGAGGAGATGGGGGTCGACTATAATGCATTGGAAGATGCTGAAGACGATGCAGGACTCGGAAACGGAGGACTCGGCCGTCTGGCTGCGTGTTTCCTTGATTCTGGAGCGACACTCGACTATCCGCTCTCCGGCTATGGCATCCTCTACCAGTATGGAATCTTCAAGCAGAATTTTGTGAACGGATTCCAGGTTGAAGAGGCCGATCCATGGCTCGAGCACGACAATCCATGGCTGATAAAGAACAGTAACGATGCAGTAATCGTCGAATTCAGCGACAATGACAAGGTGGAGGCTGTCCCTTATGACATGCCGATCGTCGGCTACGGCGGGGACACAATCAATACACTGCGCCTATGGAAGGCGGAAGCCATCCACAAGTTCGATTTCCAGGCTTTTGATGAAGGGAAGTATATCGACTCCGTCAAGGCACAGAACGAAGCGGAGACGATTTCACGTATACTGTATCCGAATGATTCGACGAATGAAGGCAAGAAACTGAGGCTGAAGCAGCAATATTTCTTCACATCGGCATCCCTGCAGGACCTTATGGATAACTTCAAGGCGGAAGGTCATAAGAGCTTCGATGATTTCTCCAAACTGCATTCGATTCAGCTGAATGATACACACCCGGCACTCGCCATACCGGAGCTCATACGACTGCTCGAAAAGGAGGGTGTCGATTTTGAAAGGGCGTTCGACATCACACAGAAATCCATGGCGTATACAAACCATACGCTGCTTGCAGAAGCATTGGAAGTATGGGATAAGGGACTTTTCACATCAGTACTTCCGAACCTTTATCCATATATAGAAGAAATCAATGCCCGTCTTGTGAGGGAGTTGAAGGAGTGGCAGGTCGACAAGGATGAATGGCACAACTTCCTGATCATACAGGGCAACTCCATCCACATGGCATTCATGTCGATCTATGCAACGCGGGCAGTGAATGGGGTGGCCGCAATCCACACCGATCTGCTCAAGACGGATGTCCTGAAATCATGGCATGACATGTTCCCGGACCGGATACTCAATAAGACCAACGGTATCACTCAGAGGAGATGGCTGCTCCAGTCCAATCCCCAACTGAGTGGTATGATCACCGACCTTCTCGGTTCGAAGGAGTGGGTGACATCACTCGAACAGCTGAAGGGCCTTGAACCGATGCAGGACGATGAGGCAGTGCTGGAGCGCTTCATCGACATCAAACGGGAAAAGAAACAGGAGCTTTCCGAGTACATCCAGTTCCATGAAGAAGTGGACATCGATCCGGACTCCATCTTCGATATCCAGATCAAACGCCTGCATGAATATAAACGCCAGCTGATGATGGCATTCTATATTGCAGATCTGTACAACCGCATCAAGGCGGACCCTGATGGGGAGTGGACGAAACGCACATTCATCTTTGGTGCAAAAGCGGCTCCCGGATACTACATTGCCAAAGCAATCATCAAGTACATCAATGAGCTTGCCGGCAAGGTGAATACCGATTCCGATGTGAACGGCATCATTAAGGTCGTCTTTGTCGAAAATTATGGTGTATCCTATGCTGAGAGGCTGTTCCCGGCTGCAGATGTATCTGAACAGATTTCCCTTGCAGGGAAAGAAGCTTCAGGCACAGGCAATATGAAGTTCATGTTGAATGGCGCCGTTACAGTAGGCACGATGGATGGCGCCAATGTTGAAATCGTTGAAGAGGCAGGGAAAGAGAACAACTACATCTTCGGCATGGAAGTCGAGGAAGTCGTGGCAAAGCGGGGCAACTACGATCCTGTTGCAGCGATGGAACGGACAGAAGGTTTGGAACAGGTAGTGGAGTCCCTCATCGACGGCACTTTCAACGACAATAATACTGGCATGTTCCAGGACCTATACAACAGTCTGACCGCGGAGGACCAGTACTTCATTCTTGAGGACTTCGAAAGCTACCGTCAGGCTCAGGACCAGATTGCCAATGATTTCAAAGATCAGAAAGCATTCTACAGGAAAGGGTTCATCAACATGGCCAATGCTGGCAAATTCTCTTCCGACAGGACGCTCGAAGAGTATGCAACAGAAATATGGCATGTGAGCAAGCAACAGTAGGTAAGAAAAAGCAAAAAATAAGCCTGATCCATTTATTTGGATCAGGCTTATTTCTATTCTGCGAGCAGGAAGCTTTCCTCATCCCGTGAATGGATTTCATCCACGATGATGATGGAAACGGAATAGTCGATGAGTTTCTGGAAATCGACTTCGTCCTTCGCCAGCTCTTCCTTCATGCGTTCGATCATGATGCGCATCAGGTCATGGTCGCGTGTCAGATGCTGCACCTTATCATGGAGGTCCGGGTTCTTGTTGACTGCCTCCTCATATAGGCCGTTATCTTCTTCTTCACTGTCTGCATGGGTCAGTATACGCTGCTCGACATATTCGATGAACGACTGCATCTCCTCGGCAAGTTCCTTGTGCTCGAGTTTATTCAATAGGATTTTCATATCGGCGACGTGGTCTTCTGCACCTCCCAGGCTTGCGTCATGGATTGCTCTATGTGCATGCAGTTGTCTGAGTGCCGGTCCTGCCATACAATCACTTCCTTACAAATTATTTGCTATTGGTCTTTCGGTGTGGGATTGGTGGCCCACATCTGGCTTGTCTTGATGAAGGTCCTCGGATTCAGTTTGAGCTGGCTGACGATGATGTCTGCCATATCCTCCGCGTGGGTCATCGTCTCTTCCTTCAGCCCCGTCTCCCCGATCAGGTCGGTGAGGACTGCGGACGGCGTCAGGTAGGAGACCCGGATGTTATGCTGGCGCATTTCCTGCATGACACCTTCAGTCATGCCGATGACAGCAAACTTAGTGGCAGAATAGAGGGAGCTGCCCTTCGTTCCTTTCAAGCCGGACATCGAGGATATGTTGATGACATCCCCCTGGCCCTGCTGCTTCATCATCGGCAGGATGCCATGCATCATATGATAGATGCCGAACACGTTCACATCCATCATTTTGCGGAGGTCCTCTTCAGAACTGTCGAGGAAAGTAGTGTGATTCATGATGCCTGCATTGTTGATCAGAATGTCGATGCGTCCGAACGCGTCGTTGACTTCGTCCAGCATGCGGTCCACATCTTCCTTGTTTGAAACATCCCCATTCAGGGCGACGACCTGGACACCATGTTTCTGGAGCTCGCCGACAGCATCTTTCAGTGTGTCCGGATTGCGTCCAATCACGGCAATGTTTACACCTTCCTCGGCGAGCGCGTGGGCGGTGGCAAGGCCGATGCCTCGTGTGCCCCCTGTGATTACAGCATATTTCCCTTTGATTTCCTGCATAGATGGATTCTCCTTATCAACAGTTTTATGTTTCCATTGTATCAAAGACATGGGAAGCAGGCACTCATGAGGCTTTTCATGTGATAAAATCACTGTATAATAAAAGAAAAGGCTTACATGCTAAAGATACTGGGAGGCATTATATGAATCAATGGCTGGAAAAGGCGCGCCGTAAGGATGAACGGGATGCACTGGCAAAGTACAAGGAGGAATTCTATCTGGGGGATGCTGTCTACTATATGGATGGGAATTCACTCGGATTGATGAGCAGGCGTTCGGAGCAGAGCATGCTTGATGTGATGGCGGACTGGAAGAATCACGGGATTGACGGCTGGACCCGAGGGGAGCGGCCATGGTTCTACATGAGTGAAAGGATCGGGGCGATGATGGCGGACCTTGTTGGAGCTGAAAGCCAGGAGGTTCTGGCGACCAGTTCCACGACGATGAATATCCACCAGACCATCCGGACCCTCTATCGTCCGACGGATGAACGGTATAGAATACTGGTCGACGACTTGAACTTTCCGTCTGACATCTATGCGGTGCAGTCGATACTTGAAGACTACGGATACGGCGATGGCATGGTGAAGGTACCTTCTGACGATGGGCACTTGCTGGCTACCGACCGGATCATCGATATGATGGACGAGAGCATCGCATTGATACTGCTGCCCTCTGTACTCTACCGCAGCGGTCAAGTATTGGAGATGGAAAAGCTGACACGGAAAGCACATGAAAAAGGAATCGTCATCGGGTTCGACCTCTGCCACTCCATCGGTTCCGTCCCGCACCAGCTGAAAGCATGGGATGTGGATTTCGCTGTATGGTGTACATATAAGCATCTGAATGGCGGACCCGGGTCTGTGGCGGGCCTGTACGTGAATGAGAAACATCAACACCATCCGGTAAGCCTTAAAGGATGGTTCGGCAACAACAAGGAGACGCAGTTCGACATGAAGCACACTTTCGACCAGGCCTCAGACATCAGCCAATACCAGGTAGGCACGCCGCATATATTTTCCATGGCGCCGCTTCTCGGTGCACTGGAAATGTTCGACGAAGCCGGAATCGGAAATATACGGCAAAAGTCCCTCGAACTGACGGATTTCATGATCGGAATGATTGAAGACGTCCTCAAGGATCATGATATCGACATCGTTACGCCAAAGAGTCATGACACCCGGGGCGGACACATACTGATCGGCCACCCGCAGGCAGCAGGCATCAATGCGGCCCTGAAGTCCAAGGGTGTGATTCCCGATTTCAGGGCACCAAGCTACGTGAGGATTGCGCCGGTTGCGCTATACAATTCATTTGAAGATGTCCATCATACCGTGATGATCCTGAAGGAGATCATGGATGACCGGCTGTATGAACAATTTGATAACAAACGGGGGGTGATTGCATGATGTGGCAGGACATTACACAGACGCTCGATGACAGGATCGCCCATTGGCCGGAGGATACGCCGTTCAGTTACGCACGCACGGTGACGAAGGCGGAGAGCGGGTCAGTCAATATAGGGAAGATCGAGACGAGCACCCATATCGGGACCCACATTGATGCACCGTTCCATTTTGATGATAGAGGCGCAACGGTGGAGGCGCTGGACATCAACCGTTATATCGGCGGGGCAACCGTAATTGAAGTGGGCGGAGGGGAGACCGTCACCTTGGAGGACATTGAACCCTACAGGATTGAGGGGACCACCCTGCTGCTCAAGACGAAACGTCGGACCGAGCGTACTATTTTTCCCGATTCGATTCCGGTGCTTGAGAAGCGTGCGGTCGAATACATGGCTTCCTGTGGCATCAAGCTCTTTGGCATTGACGTCACTTCGGTTGACGCAATCGATTCGAAGACGCTGGATATCCACCATCTGTTGTATGAACGGGATATCATGATTCTGGAGAATGCAGTATTGGATGAGGTGGAACCGGGCTACTATGACTTTGTGGCGCTGCCATTGAAGCTCCAGGGCGCCGATGGCTCACCTGTACGTGCAGCACTGCGGTATAGAGGAGGGTTCGGTGATGAGTGACTTCCAGGATCATACGATCAGCGGGGAAGATGTAAAGACGGATTTCCTGAAGGATATGACATACAGCGAATATCTGAGCCTCGACCGCATTCTATTCTCGCAGAATACGATGACAGATCAGCATGATGAGACGCTTTTCATCATCATCCACCAGGTATCGGAACTATGGATGAAGCTGATCATCCATGAAATAAACTCCGCAATATCGGATATCCAGGACGACGACTTCAGGATGGCATTCAAAAAGCTGGCACGGGTGACGAACATCCAGAGACAGATCATTTCAGCGTGGGATGTCCTCTCGACGATGACGCCGAGCGACTACCTGAAATTCCGCGACAGCCTTGGCAACGCATCAGGTTTCCAGTCGTACCAGAACCGCATGATGGAGTTCAGTCTCGGCTATAAGACGACACACGCCCTGAAGATATATGAGAAGGATTCGGTCGTCCATGATATGCTGAAGGCACAGCTCAAAAAACCGAGCATCTATGATGAGGCCATCCGGGCTGTCGCCAGGGCCGGCTTCGTAATAGACGAGGAAGTGCTTGAGCGTGATGTGACGGAGTCCTATGTGCCGAACGCGTCGGTCAAGGAGGCATTCAAGCAGATCTACCTGAACACCGATGAATATTTTGAACTCTATGAGATGCTGGAGAAACTTGTGGATGTGGAAGACCTGTACAGCCAGTGGCGGTTCAGGCACATGAAGACGGTCGAACGCATCATCGGCTTCAAAAAGGGGACTGGAGGCAGCTCCGGTGTCAATTACCTGAAGCGTGTGATTGATGATTATTTCTTCAAGGAACTCTGGGAACTGAGATCGGAACTATAGGGAGGAATGATAATATGCGGGATTACGGACAGACCAATATTTTTGATGATGTGATCCGGGAGGATGAGACTTTCGTCATCGTCGTCCAGGAAGTGACTGAGCACAACGGCCAGCTCCAGAAGCGGGTCCTGAGGGAATATCCGAGCCTGAAGATGGATGGGATGAAGAATCTCTTCAGCCATCTGAGGGACGTCTATATGGAGGAGCCTTTCTCCGAGCAGGGAAAATATTTCGATATAACCGTCTATACGAATGAGGACTACGCAGGGGACAACATATACGCCCATACAAAAAGGTATCGGAACAGCAGGGAATGGACGACGACATCCAAATGAAGCACCCCGGAAAAGCGGGTGCTTTTTTAATGAGTCAATAATTTGTAATATTTAATTTATTGCAAGCGTTTTTATGTTACAATAATCAGTAAGTAAAGAAAAAATTTACAAAGGGGAGTAGGGTATGAAAAAATTTTCATGGTTACTGGTACTGATGCTTACGTTGTCCTTTGTCCTTGCAGCATGCGGTGGAGATAGCGGTGGTGATGGCGGAGAAGAGACGACTGAAGACGAAACGACTGAGGAAGGTGAATCTTCCGGCGATGGCGCTTCCGGTGAAGGCTGGGTTGAAAACATTACAGTACTGACTGGTGGGGAAGCAGGGGTGTACTTCCCGATCGGTGTTGCAATGGCGGATATCATTGATTCCCAGCTTGAGGATGTTTCTGCAACAGGTGTATCTTCCGGTGCTTCCGTATCCAACGCGGAACAGCTCAACAATGGGGAAGCCCAGCTTGCACTCGTACAGAATGATATCGCATATTATGGTGTAGAAGGTACGAACATGTTCGAAGAACCGCTGGAAAACTACAGCGGGGTGCTTACGCTCTATCCGGAGACAATCCAGCTTGTCACACTTGCTGATTCCGGAATCGAATCCGTTTCCGATCTGGAAGGTATGCGTGTCGCAATCGGGGATGTGGGCTCTGGTACAGAGGCCAATGCAACACAGATTCTCGAAGCGCACGGTCTCAGCGAATCTGATGTCGATGCACAGTACCTTGATTTTGCTGACGCTTCAACGAACCTACAGGATGGAAACGTCGATGCAGCCTTCGTAACAGCGGGTACGCCGACAGGTGCCATCCAGGAACTCAGTGCAAGTGCAGATGTCAAACTTGTCAGCTTCGATCAGGAAGCAATCGACTCACTGACTGAAGAATACTCATACTATACTCAGCACGAAATTCCAGCAGATGCCTATGAGAACTTCGACAGTACGGCTACAACAGTAGCAGTACAGGCAATGGTCATCGCATCGAATGACATTCCGGATGATCAGATGTACGAAATGACAAAAGCACTCTTTGAAAATCTCGACGACCTGAGCAATGCACACGTCCGTGGGGAAGAAGTGACACTCGATACTGCACAGGATGGCATGTCCATCGACCTTCACCCAGGTGCTCAGCAATATTACGATGAGCAGTAGATAGAATGGAAAAGAGTAATAGTAAAAAGACATTGCAGACCCGCAATGTCTTTTTATCCCTTATGGGAGTTTCAATTGTTGTGGCAGCAATCCTTCTTTATGCAACACGGCCACTCTACTTTTCAGTTTCCGATATGGAGACTGGTGAGGTGTTATATGGTGCCCGGGTGGAAGATGGAGAACGCTTCTCTGTTACATACATACATTCAGTCGAGCGTTCACCCGTAAAGGAAGTGTTCGAAGTGCGTGGGACTGAAATATACACTATGGAAAGCCATACGGAGTCATTTGGGGCAGGGATGCCGTACGAAGGGGAAGTAATGGAGCTTGAGGATGGAAAATTCATCATCAGTGACATCAACAGGCCGGTGCATGGAGGAACACTGAGAATCCGTCCATCATCGGTATTTCCGCATCACATACTGATTGGGGACGATGATATCGTCATCTCCGATGAGCCATTCAAGGGTAGAAATTTGGAGGTCGAAGTCACTCGGACCTTCTTTAAGAGGTGAATCAAATGGAACAAAATGAACAGAAGAAGATGCTCCAGGAGCTCGAGGGAAGTGACAGGGAGATCGGCAGGAAAATGGGGTGGCTGGTCAGCACTGTAGCCATCGGCCTGGCTTTTTTCCACCTTTATGTAGCCGGGTTCGGATTGCCCGGCATCGGTTCGCGGACTTTCCTGGTCGTCCACCTGATGCTGGGAATCATACTTGCTTTCCTCATATTCCCAATCAAAAAGGGACTGAGTCAGAAGACGATTCCATGGTATGACCTGCTGTTGGCCGCGGCATCATTGGCAATGGGGATCTATCTGATCAACCGTCAGACTGCAGAAGCCATCATGTCTGCAAGACCGACTGCAGTAGATTTGATCATCGGGGCAATATTCGTTGTAATCGTCATTGAAGCCACCCGGCGCGTGGTGGGGCTCCCGTTGGTCATCATTGCAGGAGTGTTCATCGGGTACTTTTTCCTTGGGCAATTCATGCCGGGGGATTTCTATCATAACCGTGGTGACTTCTCGCGCTTCGTCTATGAAATCGTCTATCGCAGCAATGGAATATTCGGTACACCGATCTATGCATCCGCCCAATTTGTATTCATTTTCATATTATTCGGTGCAATACTGGAGTCGACCGGAGCGGGGAAGATGTTCATCGACCTCGCGATACGCGGCTTCGGAAAATTTAAGGGCGGACCTGCTAAAGCAAGCGTCGTGGCAAGCGGCATGATGGGGAGCATCTCCGGGAGTTCAACTGCAAACGCAGTAACTACCGGGACGTTCACCATCCCCCTTATGAAGAAAGTTGGTTTCCCACCGCATGTTGCCGGCGGTATTGAAGTTGCCGCTTCCTCAAGTGGACAGTTCCTGCCGCCGGTCATGGGTGCAGCGGCTTTCATCATGGTGGAATTTACAGGCATCCCCTATTATGAAATCATCAAAAGTGCATTCATTCCTGCGCTGCTTGCATATGTGGGGATACTCTTCATGGTGCACTTCGAAGCGAGCAAGCATGGGATTTCCGGTATGGAAAAGTCGGAGATGAAGTCAGCGCGCAAGCTGATCATGACCCAGGGGTACATGCTGGTACCGATACTGATACTGCTATACTATCTCGTGATTGAACGCTCTTCCGTCAACGCATCAGCATTCTACTCGATCATAGCAATGATCGTCATTGCGCTTTTCACATACCGATTCAAGGAGCGGTTGGGAAGGACGATCCTCTATGCGGCAATACTGCTTGCGGCGACATTTGCGATGCAGTATCTGGTTGGTTATCTCAACCAGGGGCTTGTGGCATTGAACGATGTATTCGGAAGTCGGGTCTTCAACAGCCAGACCATCAGGTGGAGGGATTCGATCTTCACGATGGTGCTGGGCGGCATCATTGTCGCCCTGCTGTTCGGGCTTTTCCAACGCTCCATGAAGCAGGATAAAGTGAAGTCTGAATATGGCTTCAAGGAGCTGATGGAAGGTTTCGATACAGCATCAAGGAATGCGCTCAGCATCATCGTCGCCTGTGCGACGGCAGGCATACTGATCGGTGTCATCACGACAAGCGGCCTGTCCACGAAGTTCACACGCATCGTCATCGAGTTTTCCGATACGATCGAAGGCTGGCTGCCGAATTTCATGATTACAGATAATACACAGATATACATTGCGTTGGTGCTTACCGTGTTTGCCTGTCTGCTGCTTGGTCTGGGGCTGCCGACGACTGCAACCTATGTTGTGCTGGCCGCGGTCATCGCGCCGGTCCTCACTGATCTTGGCCTGCCGGTCATCGTCGCCCACCTGTTCGTCCTCTATTACGGGGTTCTGGCAGATGATACACCACCGATAAACCTGCCGGCATACGCGACGGCTGGGATCGCCAATGCAGGGCCGATACGGACTGGAGTCCAGGGCTTCAAGTACGATTCCGCTGCCCTGCTTCTCCCGTTCATGTTCGCAATCAATCCGACGATACTGCTGATCACTGATGCCACTGCTCTTGAAATGGTATGGGCAGTCATCACGGCTGCAATCGGCATGGCGACATTTGCCTCATTCATCCAGAACTACATGTTCACACCCTACAGCATCATCGAAAGGATCGCTGCAGTGGCCACGGCCCTGCTTTTCATCCAGAGTGACTTTGTGACGGACGGCATCGCAATTGGACTGTTTGTATTGCTGGTCCTTTTCCAGCTCTATAAAAGAAGGAAAAACAAACGTGCACCACAGATGGCTTGATGAAAACAGCCGGGAATCAATTTCCCGGCTGTTTTTTTGTTGGGCAATTAAACAATTTGATGAGAAAAGTTTGTCCCCCGATGCAAATATCTTTATAATGGTCATTGTATACTAGCGGTATACTGCGAATATTGTAAATAACACTTGAAGCGGAGGATTTTCAAATGAGAATTATAGTAGCAGGAGGGGACGGCTTCTGTGGATGGCCGACAGCCCTGTATCTTTCCGAGAAGGGCCATGATGTGACCATCGTGGACAGCTTGGTGAGACGTGAGATCGACAACGAATTGCACTCCAATTCCGTAACACCGATCGCTTCTCTCCAGGAGCGTGTGGATAAATGGAAAGAGCTCACAGGCAAAGAAATCAAAGTTTATGAAGGCGACCTCAACCATTATGACTTCCTGAGCCTTGTATTCAAGAATGAACGACCAGAGGCATTTGTTCATTTTGCTGAACAGCGCTCAGCACCATACTCCATGATCGATCGTAAGCATGCGGTATATACGCAGCAGAACAACGTGCTCGGCAACCTCAATGTCCTTTATGCGATAAAGGAATTCGAACCTGACTGCCATCTGATCAAACTTGGCACAATGGGAGAATATGGCCAGCCGAACATCGATATTGAAGAAGGCTATATTGAGATTGAACATAAAGGAAGAAAAGATACCCTGCCATTCCCTAAACAGCCGGGATCTTTCTATCACCTTACAAAAGTGCATGATACACATAACATCATGTTCGCGTGCAAAATCTGGGGCATTCGTGCAACGGACCTCAACCAGGGCATCGTATATGGTCTGAACACGGAGGAGACGAAGAAGGATCCTGTCCTTGCGAACCGTCTGGACTATGATGGCGTATTCGGTACAGCACTCAACCGTTTCCTCATCCAGGCAGCAATCGGCCATGACATGACAGTGTACGGCTCAGGCGGCCAGACACGTGCGTTCCTGAACATCAAAGACACGGTACGCTGTGTTGAAATTGCTGCCGAAAACCCTGCAGAACAGGGCGAGTTCAGGGTGTTCAACCAGTTCACTGAATCCTTCTCCGTACAGGAGCTTGCCGAAAAGACGAAGCAGGCAGCGAAAGATCTTGATATCGAAGCATCGATCAAGAACATAGAAAATCCACGTATTGAAAATGAAGATCACTACTATAATGCGGTCAATACAAACCTGATCGATCTGGGCTTGGAGCCTTACCTGCTCACTCAGGATGTACTCAAGGAAATCCTGCAGGAAGCACTAGAGCACAAGGACCGCATCATTGTGGACAATGTCCTTCCTAAAGTGACTTGGAAGTAGGGAAAGGGAGAACCGTATGAAGATAGCGATTGTCACAGAAACATTTCTCCCGTCGACGGATGGAATCGTTACAAGACTGACAAAAGCGATAGACTACTTTATACGGGAAGGCCACGAAGTTCTGGTCATAGCCCCAGATCTTGGAGTATATGACTATAAGGGTGCGAAAGTGGTCGGCGTAAAGCCGATCACTTTCCCTTTTTACAGATATCGTAAGTGGGGAGTCCCTTCCCGGAAAGTTTATCGTGAGTTGAAGAAATTCCAACCCGATGTCGTGCATGCAGTAAACCCCATACTCCTTGCCACAAGCGCAGTAAAAGCCGCTCAGAAACTGGATCTGCCTCTGGTCTCGTCCTATCATACACATCTGCCGAAATATCTCGATTACTACAAGGTCTACAAGCCGGCAAAACCACTTCTCTGGTGGTACATCAAACGCAACCACAAAAATGCAGACCTCAACCTGGTGACATCAAAAGCCATCCATGATGAACTGGCTGAGCAGGGTATCGAACGCCTGGATATCATACCGCGTGGTGTAGATGTCATCCACCGGCATCCCGACTACAGGGACGAGGAGATGAGGGAACGGCTGACAGGAGGGAAACCCTCCAATAAGCTGCTGGTGTTCATCGGCAGGATAGCAGTAGAGAAGGAAATCCACAAGCTGCTGCCTCTGCTCGAGAAGCGTCCTGACATCAGTCTTGCGATCATTGGTGATGGGCCGGCCCGTACCGATATCGAGAAGCGATTCAAAGGAACCAATACAGTGTTTACAGGCTTCATCCATGGTGAAGAGCTGTCCAAGGCCTTTGCCACAGGCGACGCCTTCATCTTCCCGTCGGTCTCCGAGACACTGGGGCTGGTCATTCTCGAATCGATGGCTTCAGGCCTGCCAGTGATCGGTGCCAAAAGCGGGCCGACCAATGAACAGGTGGCGCACGGTGTGACCGGCATGCTCTATGAGAATGAAGATCTCGACAGCATGATGGAAGCAGTATCGGTGCTTGAGGATGAAGAAAAACTCGAGACGATGAGAAGGAATGCCAGAAACGAAGCATTGGACTATGCCTGGGATAAAACATCCCAACGCCTGATCGACTTCTATATGGAAGCACGGGACAGGCACTCTGTAGGCAGCAGAAATATGTAAGGGAAAGGAAGATGGTTATGCGCATGGTAGATATCATCGCCAAAAAGCGTGACGGCGGAGAGTTATCGAAGGAAGAAATCGAACATTTCATTAACGGCTATACGGATGGGGATATTCCGGACTATCAGGTGTCCAGTCTGCTCATGTCGATCTTCTTCAATGATATGACCCAGGAAGAACGTGCGAACTTGACGATGGCCATGGTGAAATCGGGAGATGAGATCGATCTTTCGGCTATCGAAGGCGTGAAGGTCGACAAGCATTCGACAGGGGGTGTCGGCGATACGACGACGCTCGTACTCGCACCGCTCGTTGCAGCACTTGACGTACCGGTCGCCAAGATGAGTGGCCGCGGGCTCGGCCACACCGGCGGGACCATCGATAAGCTGGAAGCCGTTGATGGTTTCCATGTCGAAATCACCGAGCAGGAATTCACTGATATCGTCAACCGGGATAAAGTCGCGGTCATCGGACAATCGGGAAATCTTACGCCAGCTGATAAGAAGCTCTATGCACTCAGGGATGTCACTGCAACCGTCAACTCCATTCCGCTGATTGCAAGCTCCATCATGAGCAAGAAAATTGCTGCCGGTGCAGATGCCATCGTGCTGGATGTAAAGACTGGCGATGGTGCGTTCATGAAAAATGAAGAAGATGCGGTCGAATTGGCGTGTGCGATGGTTTCCATCGGAAACAATGTCGGACGCAATACGATGGCCATCATTTCAAGCATGTCGGAACCCCTCGGCTACGCCATCGGCAACGCTCTGGAAGTGAAGGAGGCCATCGACACGCTCAAAGGTGAAGGGCCGGAAGACCTTACAGCCCTCTGCCTTGAACTCGGGGCACAGATGGCTGTGCTCGGCGGTGCTGCAGAATCCCTCGATGAAGCAAAGGACAAGCTGCGTGCAGTCATAGATAATGGCGAGGCACTCGAGAAGTTCAGAGTATTCCTTAAAAATCAGGGCGGGGACGCCTCTGTTGTTGATGATCCATCCAAATTGCCGCAGGCCAAATACCAGTTCGAGGTGAAGGCTGAAGAGAGCGGCTTCGTCGAGGAAATTGCAGCTGAGGAAATCGGCATCGCCTCTGCCATGCTGGGTGCAGGCCGTCAGACGAAAGAGGATGAAATCGACCTGGCCGTTGGTCTCGTGCTGAAGAAGAAGGTCGGTGACCGTGTAGAGCAGGGCGACACGCTTGCTGTGATTCACAGCAACTCCGAAGACATCAAGGAAGTTGAGCAGAAGATACTCGACAATTACAGAATCGGCAGCAGGGAAAATAAAATCGAACTGATCAAACAGGTCATTACAGAATAGGAAAAGGCTCCCGATGGGAGCCTTTTTATTTTACCTTGTTATCTGAGGGGGCGATGATTAACTCATGGGAACTTTCGCAACAGACCTGGTTCCGTCCAAGCTTCTTTGCGATGTAAAGGTGTTCATCCGCCTGGCTGTAGAGATTCTTTGGGCTGGAAGCCTGCTCAGGATATGCTGCAATACCTATGGATGCAGTCACTCCGACAAATTTTCCGGCTGCAGTGATATGCCTGCTGTTCTCCAACGAAGTCCTGATACGTTCTGCAATCTCCAAAGCGTCCTCCTTCGATCGTCCCTTAAGGAGAATTGCGAATTCTTCTCCACCATTCCTCGCTGTAATACCGTCCTTGCCGACGATATTCTTCACTTTCCGGCTGACAACCTTAAGTGTCCTGTCACCTTCCGGATGCCCGTAAGTATCATTGAATCCTTTAAAGTGGTCGATGTCCATTAATATCAGAACGGACGGCTCATCCTTGCCAAGCGCATCCAGTTCGGCTTCGAAGACCCGCCTGTTCAAGAGGCCGGTAAGGCCGTCGACAGTAGAATCTTCTGAAAGCGTCTCATAAAGTTCATGGGACCTTTGCATATAATGAATGACGGATATGCCTGCAATTGCACTGACAGTCGACAGCAGCATATAGTATGACGCAGCAACCAGTGCAGCTTCATAACCACCTGCCGTTATCCCTATAGAGACGAAATATTCTGAGGCTGCAACTGCTACAAGGATGACTGCTCTGGGGTAGGGACCCAGGCGATGGGCCAATAAGTCTGCAAGGAAGACGCCAGCCAAGATTGAGCACAGGGCCAGCACGGAGGCCGTCGGCATGGCTAGAGGAGAAAATGCCAGCCACAGCAACAGGATCCCCCCACCAAGCAAATATGCTGCTTGGCTGTTGAACATCAGGGCAAGGATGAGGACGACCATGCTCAGCCCAAAATAGACATTCTCATGGGCATGGACGGCGTAATAGTTCAGAATGATGGCGAAAGTACCAGCCATTACACCGCCATAGAGGCTCTCCTTTTTATGGTTGACCAGCCTCCCTGTTATCTTCCACTTGAGCTGGAAGTAGATGTAGATGAATGTGACCAACATGCAGAACAGCATGAACATATCAAAAACCATACCCTCGCCCCCTTTCAGAACTCGATACTAATATTTACCCATGGCATTCCGGGTGCAGCATTTCAATTATGTCATGATGGTGAAATATTCCAGATATGTATAAGCGGTTCTACTATATCATAGATGTCCTTTATTTATCTTCAATTAGTAATAAAATAGTCTTATTTTGGTCGTATATTCTTATAATTCAATAATATGTAAATATAGTAGTGTGAAATTTCACATATAAAAAGTATAATAGATATATATTATGTGAAGGGGCGTGGACGGGATTAATAATACAGTTGATATCCACATCATAGAGCCGGATGAGATGTTCCGGAAGATTTTGTGGCGGACGCTTGCAGATGAGGGAAGGGCGGTCCATTACTATGCCGATGGGTATGAGTTCATGGAGGGTTATAAAGGAGAAGCGGGGATCTCAATCTTCATCATCAACGATATCCTCCCCAAAAAGAGCGGGATGGAAGTGGTCGACCATATCCGCAGTCAAGATGACAGAAGCGTCATCTACTTTATGACACGCTCCAATACTGAAGAGGAGATGGTGTACGCGCTGAACTCCGGAGTGGATGGCTATTTCATCAAGCCATTCAACCTTAAAGTCTTCCAGGCGAAAATCAAAAGGCTGGCCTTAAGGGGGAACAGGGTGTGGGTATGATCCAATGGATGTTGTTGATTGTACTATCCTTGACGGTGGCTCTCTTTTTACTGGTGGCACTTTTCATCATGCGTTCGATCCAAAGTAGAAGAAGAAATGAAGAAATCATCCAATATACGGATATCCATTTTGATGGATGGTTCGACTATATCTTCCATGGCATAGGCACACCGCCCCCCATAAGGAAGGATGCCCATGTTGAGGCGGTTGAAAAGATTTTCTTCTCCTACTCGAACAATGGCTATTCAAAAGGCATACACGAAAGGATTGAAGGATTTTCTGTAGAAAATTTCACACACCGCTATAAGTACACGCTCAAACATCGAAAATGGGCACATCGCATAAATACATTGAACAAGATCATAGAATTCCGGATGGCAGGATTCGAAGATGTCTTCACTGAAAGGGAAATCCATCGACTCTCACGTTTCGAATATTTCCTTTTCCTCGTATATTTGTCGCTGTTCGATATGGACCGGTTCATGTATGTCTATTTTCTTAGAAATGACCTTACGGAATACGAGTATAAGAAGATATTCAGCAGGCTCGACGACGAAAAGATAGCGTTCATGCGAGACCGGTTTGAAGAGATGACAATTCCTTCACAATTCGCCCTGATTGGGCGTGCATCCTTCATCCCGGATTCCAAATCGCTCGACTGGCTCGAAACGATGCTCGCTTCAGATGTGCCGGAAGTGAGGATACGGGCACTAAAGGCGATCAGTGTCATCGGCTCCACCAGGAATCAGGATGTCTACACGGCCTTCTATGAATCAGAGGTTTGGGAGGAACGGATGCTTGCCATAAGACTTGGCCCAACAATCGGAGAGACGTCCGTATATGGTGTAATTAAAGGACTGGATGACCCGCATCCCCTTGTCAGGAAAGAAGCGGTGAAAATACTTACGGGCTTCATGCCACCAATGACCGACTGGGCAGTCCCCCTTGCGGTCCTTGGTGAAGAAAGGAGCGAACGCTGATGATTGTATCCATCATAGGCTGGCTCATCCTCATTTATGTAGGTTTTGTCATATTCTTCTACATCCTCATGGTCTCTTCCGCATATCGTGCATTGTCGAAAAGGAAGATGTTGGACGATAATATGCTCGAAGAGGACTTTAAGATAAACATGTTCACAAAGCCGGTCTCCATACTGGTCCCGGCCTATAATGAGGCAGTGGGCATTGTAGAGTCACTCCATTCACTCATTAATCTACGGTATCCCGAATCTGAAATCATCGTCATTGATGATGGCTCCACCGATGATACTGCAGATATCCTCATACAAAAATTCAAAATGAAGAGGATATACCGTCAAGTGCCTTTCCATCTTGTGACAGAATCCGTCGTGTCACTCCATCAATCCGAGCTGCATCCGAAAGTCTTTCTACTCAGAAAGAGGAATGGAGGCAAGGCTGATGCACTCAATGCAGGCATAAATCTTGCCCGATATCCCTACTTCTGTTCAATCGACGGGGACTCCATATTGGATGAAAACTCCCTGCTGAAAGTCATGCGTCCGATCATCGCTTCAGATGGGAAGGTGGTAGCCGCGGGTGGTAATGTGCGGATTGCCAATGGCAATGATATCCATTTCGGATCGATTGTAGAGCGTAAGATCTTCAGACGTCCGTTGGTCATGATGCAGATTGTGGAATATCTGCGTGCCTTCATGCTGGGTCGAATATTCCTGAGTGAATTCAATATGGTGCTGATCATATCAGGTGCATTCAGCGTCTTCTCCAAAAAGACTGTCATCGAAGCGGGTGGGTATAGTCCAGGCGTCATAGGTGAAGACATGGAGCTTGTGGTCAAGGTGCATGAGTTGATACGCAGGAAAAATACCGGGGAACGGGTCGAATTTGTCCCTGAACCAGTATGCTGGACCGAAGCACCGGCAACGCTGAAAGTATTGAGGCGGCAGCGCCGCCGCTGGAGCCAGGGTCTGATTGAAAGCCTATGGCGCCATAGGCATATGACCTTGAATCCGAAATATGGACGTATCGGGCTGCTTGCCTTCCCATATTTCTGGCTCTTTGAAGGTTTCGGAGCTTTGATTGAACTGGCTGGTTACCTGTATATCATCTTTGCCTTCTCCACGGGCGGCCTGAATGTGGAAGTGGCTGTTCTTCTTATGCTGGCCCTCATCTTATATGGTTCCATATTCTCCTCCTTCTCCCTGTTGATGGATGCCTGGACAACCAACAACTATACGAGAGCAAGTCATATTCTGACACTGGTTCTGCTGGCCCTGTCGGAAACGTTCTGGTATCGTCCGTTGACATTGCTCTGGAGAATAGAGGGGATCTTCAACTTCATTCGCAGGAAACACGTGTGGGGACAGATGGAAAGGAAGGGTCTGGGGAGAGGAGAAACAGAATCATGAAAAGATATATCATAGTCACTTTGCTGTCCATCATTCTGGGGGGAGTGATTCTATACCTTTATGGCAGTCAAGGTGGGAAAGGAGCACATGAGATGCAGCCTGCAAGGATTGCTGGAGACCATTTTGAAGTCCAAACGACCGAAGGATGGCAGGAGATCACAATAAAAGGTGTTAATATGGGCATGGCCAAGCCTGGTCATTTTCCAGGGGAAGCTGCAATTACAGAAGAGGAATACTACCGATGGTTTGAGCAGATCGGTGAAATGAATGCGAACACGATCCGTGTATATACACTGCATCCGCCGGACTTCTATGATGCCCTGCACCGATATAACAAGGTGAATGAACCGCTCTACATCATGCATGGTATGTGGGCCGATGAAGGGAAGATGCATGAAGGTGAGGATGCTTATCAGGAATCGCTGAACAGGGAATTTGACCGTGATATGAAAAATGTCGTTGATGCTGTGCATGGAAAGGGGGATATTGAACCAGAGCCCGGTAAGGCATCAGGGAAATATACTAACGATATCTCCCCCTATGTTATAGGATGGATCTTGGGGGTGGAGTGGTACCCTCCCTTTGTTGTGGGGACGAATGAAAGCCACGGGGATATCGGACAGTATGACGGTACATATTATCGAACGGAAGGTGCTTCTGCATTCGAACACTGGCTTGCCCAGAAAATGGACTTCGTCTCGAAATATGAGAGTGACAACTACGGGACATTGAGACCGATGAGTTTCACCAACTGGGTGACCACCGATATTCTTGATCATCCTTCCGATTCCTCAGATATGGAAGATCTCGTGAGTGTCAATCCGAATGTTATATATGCGAAGGGTGAAATGGAGGGCGTTGGGCAGTACGCTTCATATCATATATACCCCTACTACCCCGACTTTCTGAATTACGATGAGAAGTATGTAGAATTCCTGGATCACCGTGGGGAGCGCAACAACTACGCTGGATATCTGAATGAGATGGAGGGTGCCCATAGGCTTCCTATAGTTGTGGCTGAATTCGGCTTACCTGCATCTCGCGGCCTCACCCACAGAAATCCATTCGGCTTTAACCAGGGGTTCCATTCAGAGGAAGACCAGGGTGAAATGACTACGAGCCTCTATGAAGATATCATCCATGCCGGTATGATGGGTGGCATTTTATTCACATGGCAGGATGAGTGGTTCAAGCGTACATGGAATACGATGGATTATGATAATCCCGACCGCAGGCCATTCTGGTCCAATGCACAGACCAATGAGCAGCAGTTTGGTCTATTGAGTTTTGATACACACAAGATCAGAATCGATGGTGATCCATCAGATTGGCACCGCAAGCCTCTTTACGAAGGGGAGGGGGATTTGAAGTCGTTGTCGGTAGATCATGATGAACGCTACCTCTATTTGAAGGTGGAGCATGTCCCAGGAGCGGTGGATGAGATTGAAATCCCCCTTGATATCGTACCGGGCCAGGGCAACAAGGGAATCGCTGGAAACGTAGTATCCGAATCTGCGGTAGATTTCATCGTCAGGATCAACGGTGACGAGTCCAGAGTCGTAGTGGATGACTATTATGATTTCTTCAACTTGCAATATGGGCATACCCTCGGGATGATTGAGGTGGAGGGAACACCGGCAAAAGATTCAGGGGAATTCAACAAGATCCACCTGGCGCTCAACAAAGAACACCATCTTCCGGACCGGGGAGAAACAGTGCCGTTCGAATACTATGAAACAGGGAAGCTCAAGGAAGGCAACGGTGACCCTGAAGCTGCAGACTACGACTCACTGGCTGACTACAGATGGCTGCGTGATGAAGGTGTTATGGAAGTGCGGCTCCCATGGCAGCTTATAGGGGCCCGGGACCCAAGCCGCCACGAGTTCATCGGCGATATAGTAGAGGACGGGCTTGAAGCTTCCGTTTCCATTGAAGGAATAGGGGTGGGCGTGATTGCCTCACGCCATGACAGTGTTTTTGAAAGCCTTCCATTAATGGAGGGTGACACCCTGCCGACCTTGCAACGTTATGAATGGGAGGGGTGGGACCTTCCGGAATCAAAAGAACGCCTCAAGGGTTCCTACCCCATCGTAAAAGAAACTTTTAGAAAATATTGATTGCGGAGTGAAGTCCTCGCGGTGTCTCCATTTATTTTTACAGCATTGTTGATTTGCATTATAATGGAGGAAAAGATTTGTGGAGGCCGAAAATGATTACAGACTGGATACCCCAATATGAACTGCTGGAGAAAAGCTACCAGGAGAAGCTTGACGCACAATATCAGACACTCGACACTGATGAGATCAAGGCGGTTTACGAAAATGTCTACCTGAACCCGAAACATGTGGATATGTCATCGATCAAGGAAGTGCCCTTCGTGAGACCAGCGGAGCTGGAACGGGACATGCTTGAGGATATTGCATACCAGGCGATGGCGGAAGGACAGGTGGCCATCCTCCTGATGGCAGGCGGCCAGGGGACACGTCTTGAACATCAGGGTCCGAAAGGGACCTTCTCCTTTGAAGGGCGCTCCCTTTTTGAACTTCAGGCAGCACAACTTCAGGCATTTGAAGAAAAGGTGAAGACGCCACTGCAGTGGTATATCATGACGAGCGATATAAATCATGAAGAGACACTCAAATTTTTTGAGGACCATCACCATTTTGGACTGGCGCCTGAAAATATCCATTTCTTCAGGCAGGAGCACTTCCCGGCCCTGTCCAAGGAGGGAGAGCTGCTGATCGATGAAAGGAAGGACATCATGCTGACGCCGAACGGCAACGGCGGTATATTCGGTGCACTGAAGCGCAGCGGCATGCTCGACGATATGAAATCGAGGGGCATCGCTCATGTGTTCATGAACAATGTCGATAATGTCGTAGTGAAGGTGGCGGATCCGCTGCTGGTCGGCCTTCACATCCAAAATGATAATGAAGTGACATCGAAATCCATCACCCCAAAGCCAGGTGAGAGTGTAGGACGGCTGTGCCTGGTCAATGGAGAGAAGAGTGTGGTCGAGTATACCGAACTTCCTGAAGGGCAGGGCGATGCATTCAAGAATGGTAACATCGGCATCCATATGTTCAGTACCGGCTTCCTCGAGAAGGCGGCAGATGTGAGGATGCCCTATCATCTGGCCCTGAAGAAGCTGGAACACATGAACAGAACGCTCAAGGTTGTGAAAGAGGAAGGGCTCAAGTTTGAGAAATTCTATTTTGATGCTTTCCGTCATGCGAAGACCCACATGACCCTCCAGGTCGACCGCAAAGGGGAGTTTTCTCCGCTTAAGAACAAGGTGGGCAAGGACAGCATCGAAACTGCCTATAGGGATCTTACGGATGAAGGGCTGATATGATGTTCGTCCGCCAGAAGGAGCCTCCCAAGAACCTGTATTGGAAGAAGCAGGGGATGGGCGAGAAGCTCGGCGGCTCCCTGAAACATATCGTCCCCCTGTCCTTCGGCGAGGAAGTGGGGAACAGTGTGAGCCATGGCGTAGCAGCACTCATCTTCATCGGACTGCTGCCATTCACTTCCGTTTATATGTATGTACAGGGAGGCACCATGCATGCGGTGGGGGGATCGGTATATGTCATCAGCATCCTGCTCATGTTCCTCACATCGACGCTCTACCATTCGATGGCACATAACACCCAGCATAAATACATCATGCGCCTGCTGGACCACAGTCTGATCTATGTCGCCATTGCGGGCACATATACACCCATTGCCCTGTCGGTCATCGGCGGCACATGGGGGTTGGTTACGCTCATCATCCAGTGGGCTGCTGCTGTCTTCGGGATATTGTATAAAGTGCTCAGTCCGAAGGTGAACAGCAAGGTGAGTCTCGGGTTCTACCTGGTCATGGGCTGGATGGCGGTCATCTTCTTCCCGCATATATTCAACAATACCAACTGGATGTTCCTGCTCATGCTGGTGCTTGGCGGGGTGAGCTACACCGTCGGCGCATGGTTCTATGCACAGAAGACACGGAAATATTTTCACATGATATGGCACTTCTTCATTGTCGCAGCGAGTTTCCTGCACTATGTGGGCATAGTGTTCTATATCCATTGATGAATAGATATTCGTTTTTGATTTTTTTATTCAGTTTGTTATGATAGGTAATGTTGTTAAAATCAAAATTGGAGTTGATTCGATGAAAATTGTCTTTTACGGTGCGGGAAACATGGCGAGTGCCATATTCATTGGCATGATAGAAAATAATGTCGTGAAACCGGATCAGATCTACCTGACGAGCAGAAGCCAGAAGGAAAAGATCATGTTCTTCAAGGAGAACCTGGGTGTCAACGTTTCTTATGACGATACAGAACTGCTGGATGGCGCAGACTATGTCATTCTGGCAAGCAAGCCGCAGAGCTTCCCGGATGTCGCCAAAAGAATCCGTCCGCATCTTGAGGAAAAGACAAAAATCGTATCGGTCATGGCCGGGACCCAGATCAAGACGATCCGACGGGAATTGGGGACCGAAAATCCGATTGCGAGACTGATGCCGAACACAAATGCGATGGTCCAGCATTCAGTGAGTGGAATAACCTACAGCGAAAATTTCCCTGACAAGGATGAACTCGTTGAGCTTATGGAAAGCTTTGGTACGACTGTGACCGTAGAGGAAGACGTCATGCACAACATTACTGCAGCAACCGGTTCCGGTTCAGCCTTCCTGTACTATATATACGAAAAATATGCGGAAAGCCTGATGGAGCTCGGATTCGATGAGGAAGAGGCATTGTTCCTGACACGCAACCTCGTGATCGGTGCCGGCAAGATGGTAGAGGAGTCCGAACTGCCGTTCAGCCAGCTCAGGAAGAACATCACCTCAAAGAATGGTACGACAGAAGCGGGACTGAATGCACTGGATGGCGAAGGCATCAAGGAGATACTCACTGCGACATTGAATGCTGCAGCAAACCGGAGTGAAGAACTGAGCCAGGATGACGACTAGCACCAGAGTATAAATGTGTAGAAGGGGAATGCTTCATATATAATGTATATGAAGCATTTTTTGTGAGGAGGAACGAAGTGAAGACACTGTATTATAATGGTACAATCCATACGATGAAAGCACCAGGGGATACTGTAGAGGCTGTACTCGAAGATGGCGGCCGTATCCTTGCGACAGGCTCAAAGGCAGAGTTGGCCGGCAGGGGTGGCCAGTTGGTGGACCTTGGTGGAAAGACGATGCTTCCCGGTCTCGCAGACACCCACCAGCACTTGATCATGCTGGGGAAGATGCTGAAATCCCTTGCGCTTCATGAAGTGCAGGATATAGAAGAAATGAAGCGTCTGATCAATGATTTTGAGTCGACACATGAATGGAATCTGATACTTGGATATGATGAAAATAACTTCCCGGACCAATACCGTATGTCGCATGAGGAACTGGATGCATTGACCGACAAGCCGACATTGGTCACCCGGGTCTGCCAGCATGCTGGCCTTATCAATACTCGCGGACTGGAGGTGCTGGGGCTGGATGGTTCAACAGAGGATCCCGAAGGGGGATACTACGAACGCGATGAAGAGGGGAACCTGACAGGGTGGGCCTACGACAAGGCATTCGAGGCCCTCAGGGCAGCGACAGTCGATGATGATGTGGAGTCGCTGAGCGCGGACATCGAAACGGCAGTGGAGCATCTGTATACTTACGGCATCACGAATGTCCATACGGAGGACATGTCATATTATGGCCCATACCAATTGCCATATGAAGCCTACATGGAGACACTCGGGCCGGATAGGAAGAAGTTCAGGGTCAATCTCCTCAGGCATGAGGCGGTCTATGACGAAATGATCGGGGATGGACTGTCCTTCAAGGATGACTGGGTCGAAAAAGACGCAATGAAACTATTTATGGACGGTGCGTTCGGGGGCAAAACAGCCCTCGTAAAAGCACCATATGAAGAAACGGATGATCATGGCATCCAGATCCATTCGGTCGAAGCCCTCGAATCACTGGTCAGGAAAGCCCGCGCCAATGGAGACGCGGTGGCGGTCCATGTCATCGGGGATAAGGCATGCGAATTGGTGGTCGATGCAATCGAGAAGTATCCTGTCCCGGAAGGCAGGCATGACCGTCTGATCCACTGCAGCCTGCTCAGTGCAGAACTGATCGACAGGATGGCGCAGCTCCCTCTCATCTGTGATGTCCAGCCGACCTTTCTGACATCCGACATGCCGTGGGTCGAATCCTATCTTGGATCGGAGCGGATGGAGTATCTCTATGCTTTCCGCACCATGCAGGCGCATGGTCTTCTGCTTGGTGGCTCCTCCGATGCACCGATAGAAGCTGTAGATCCTCTGCTCGGAATCCATACACTGGTGACCCGCAGGGGGGCATCGGGAGTGTATAATGAAGATGAACGCATCAGTCGATATGATGCGTTCAGGATGTATACACATAATGCTGCAGCAATCATCAACAAGGAAAACAAGGCCGGGCTTATTGCACCGGGTTATTACGCCGACTTCGCAATCTTCGACAGGGATGTCATGACATGTGAAGCGGATGAACTGCTTGAAGCAAAAGTGGAGAAGACAATAATTGACGGCACCACCGTCTACGAATCAAATAATTAGAAGGAGGGATTTGATGGGTTTGAAGATCAGCATTTTTGGTGCAGGGCATGGTGGCATCACGGCTGCTGCAGATATGACTGAAAAAGGACATACGGTCACTCTGTACCAATCACCACAGTCCGGCAGAGACTTGAGCAAAATTGAAGAGACGAGGGAGATCAATTTCAATGGCTCCCCGGTCAAGATACACAAATTCACGAGGGAAATCGCTGAAGCGGTCCATGACCAGGATGTACTCATGCTTGCCATACCATCGACCGCCATCGAACCCGTTGCAGAAAATATTGCGCCCCATCTTGAAGACGGCCAGTACATTCTGATCAACAGCGCAAGTGCAATGTGCAGTATCCGCTTCAAACGTGTACTGCACAATATGAAGGCGGACGTGGATGTCAAAGTGGGGGAGACGATGTCCCTCACCTATGCTTCCCGGTACTTCCCCGAAAAGAATGAGGCGCAGCTCATCGCCTACAACAAACACAACCTGTTCGCGGCATATCCTTCCCGCCATACAGAAGAGATGCTCGAAGTATTCAACAGGATGTATGATCATCTGAAACCGGCTGAAAATATCCTTGAGACGACACTCAATAATGGAAACCCTGAAAGTCATCCAGGACCGTCCATTCTGAATGCAGGCCGGATCGATTTTGCTGGAGATGAGTTCTACCTTTACAAGGAAGGCATCACTGAACATACAGTGAATGTCATCCATCGTATAGATGAAGAACGGCAGGCAATATGCAAGGCACTCGGCTTCGAAGCACTTTCAAAGTCGGAGAGGAGTGTAAGGAGCGGCTACTTCGAGG
This sequence comes from Salinicoccus roseus, assembly GCF_003814515.1. Taxonomy (NCBI): domain Bacteria; kingdom Bacillati; phylum Bacillota; class Bacilli; order Caryophanales; family Staphylococcaceae; genus Salinicoccus; species Salinicoccus roseus. The sequence continues at coordinate 5,719 of NZ_RKQJ01000004.1, read as the reverse complement.
AAGGGAAATCTCTGCTCGAGCAGTACAACAGTTCCAAAGTGCTGAAGGATATCGTAGGTCCGACGGATCTTGAAAATCGATATGTAACAGAAGATGTCTCCAATGGTCTGGTATTATGGGCAAGCATCGGGGATATGGTTGATGTGGAAACACCGGTGATGGATGCGGTAATCACTTTGACAGGCGTACTGCTTGGCCGTGATTATTTCAAACAGGGTGTCACACTCGGCAAGCTCGGTATAGAGTCGACAAATGCCGAACAGCTGAACCATCTGATGAAGTATAATCATACACGCGACTAAATCAAAAAAATCCTCTGACAAATGTCAGAGGTTTTTTGGTCAGGAGTTTTCTTCCCGTATATCCTTCTGGTAATAGTCATCGGACTTGAAGAACTCTCGTTTCAGTTCGATGATCTTCGGCGACAGCAGTATGACGGCAATGATGTTCGGCAGTATGACGAAGAAGAGTGTAAGGTCAAGGAAGGCCCACAGTACTGTGGCGCCGCCTATTGCACCGATGACTATGGATACCACATAGACCCCCTTCATCACTGTGCCTGCCCAAAGGCCGAAGAGGTACTCAGCCTGTCTTGCCCCATAGAAGACGACTACTGTAATTGTAGAGAAGACGAAGATGACGAGCGCAAGGGATACGACCGAGTTGCCGATAGGGCCGAAGGTTTCCCCAAATGCCCGGGCGGTGAGTGCTTCCCTGACGCTGTCCTCGTGTGCGTCGCTATCCTGCCACACTCCCGTCATGATGACGACCAGGGCTGTAATTGTACAGATGATCAGAGTATCTACGATGATCTGGATGACAGCCCAGAAAGCCTGACGGATCGGGTGGTCGGTTTTCGCTGCCGCATGGGCGATCGGAGAGGTACCCAAGCCGGCTTCGTTACTGTAGATGCCACGGGCGAAGCCCCAGCGTATCGTTTCAGCAAGAACAGCGCCGGCTCCGCCCCCAAGTGCGGCAGTCGGGTTGAACGCCTCTGTAAAGATGAGGGCGAAGGCGTCAGGTACTGCAGTGATGTTCATGAAGATGATGATCATGCCTGCAATGATGTAGAAGCCGGCCATGAATGGCACAAGGAAGGAGGTGACCTTCCCGATACGTTTGACGCCTCCGAATACGACGATACCCACAGCAACCGCAATGATGATGCCGGTGATCAGCGGGCTGAAATCAAAAGACTCCTCTATGGTGCTGGCAACTGAATTACTTTGCACCATGATGCTCGGCACAAGCTCGATGAGCAGGAAGGTGGCGTACCAGGCGGCAAGGATTTTTCCGACCATCGGCCATTTGATTCCATTCTTCATGTAGTATGTAGGGCCGCCTACATATTCGCCTGCTGCATTCTGTTCCCTGTAATGCACACCGAGTGCAGTTTCACCGAATTTCAGGGCCATGCCGAATACGGCGATGACCCACATCCAGAAGACAGCACCGGGGCCGCCAAGCATGATGGCTACAGGCACCCCGACGATGTTGGCTGCCCCGATCGTGGATGAGAGGGCAGTGGTCAATGTCTGGAAAGGTGTGATGGTCCCTTTCCCCTTCGTCTTTTTACCCACTCTTCCTATAGTCTGCTTGAAGATGTAGAGCGGGTAGACGAACTGGAAGAATTTCAGTCTGAAAGTGAGATAGACGCTTGTAAAGAAAAGTAGAATAATGATGGGATAGCCCCATAAGAAAGTCGATATTGCTGTAATGGTCTCCATATGATCTCTCCTCTAATACAGGATTTTAAGACTATTCTTCAGGAAGTGCGTAGACACTGACACTCTGGCTGTCGACATAGAATTCACCATAGCCCTCGTCATCGATGGTTACCGTGTCCGGGCGGGTCCCGGTGAAGTCCGTCCATTCCTCACCGGCATGCAATTCGCCGACATACATCTTTTTATAACCTTCCTCCAGACCATTGGAAACGAGGACGGCACAACCTGAACCTTCGACGTCTTCTTCACCTAACCGGACCCAGCCGATGGTATCGGGATGGTCGAAGTAGTCTTCCTGCTCCCCGAGAGCCCGGGTATGTCTTGCACGGAGCAGCGGATCTATCGCGACCGCCATGCCTTCCTTGTCATAATCGCCGTCGATGCCATAATAGTCTCCATAGAATACGCAAGGGTATCCATCCTGCCTGAGGAGGATCAGAGCATAGGCCGACTGCTTGAACCAATCGTCCACGAAAGATTCGAGCGACTCGCCGGGCTGGGTATCATGGTTGTCGACGAATGTTACTGTATTCCATGGATTCTCCTCGACTAGCGTTCCTTCGAAGATCTGTGTCAGGTCATATTTTTCCTTTTCATTGGCCGCTTCGAAGAGGTTGTAGTGGAGCTTCACATCGAAAAGGTCGATATCAAACTCGACATCCTTCAGAAACCCTTCCTTGGCCTCGACATCTGGATTCCAGAATTCACCGAAGAAATATATATCCCGTTCTGAGTGTTCCGTTACTGCCTCGATGAACTCGGCGATGAACTTGCTGTCGATATGCTTCACTGCATCGAGCCTGAAGCCGTCGACATCGAGTGTATCGGTGAGCCACTTGCCCCATTCGATCATTTCCTCTTTGACGGCCGGGTGGTTATAATCGATGTCCGAAAACATCAGGTAGTCGAAATTACCATATTCATCATCGACGTTGTCGCTCCAGTCCTTATGTTCCCCGACGATCTTGAATACACTTGTACGATCTGCCTTGGCATCGTAGTCCACTCCGACGAAGTGGGTGAAGTCCCATTCGAATTCACTGTACTTCCCATTGCGCCCCGGGAATGTAAAGCGTGTATAACCTTCGATGTCATAGGGTTCAGATATCTCCGTCCCCCGGTCTTCGGGATCCACTTCTATCGCCTGGAATGTCTCCTTCTCATCTCCGCCGGCCTTGTGGTTCATCACAAGATCGAGGTAGACGAGGAGGCCTGCTTCCTTACATGCGGCTATCGCTGCCTCAAGCTGTTCGCGTGTGCCGTATTTCGTCCGGACTGCGCCCTTCTGGTCGAATTCACCCAGATCATAGACATCGTATACCGCGTATCCCTGATTGGACGGGTCGTCTGCCTTGGTCGGAGGCGGGAGCCAGACTGCATCAACCCCCATATCCTTGATTTCCTGGGCACCATCCTTCAGGCGGTCCCAATGGGAACCATCATCCGGCAAGTACCATTCAAAATACTGCATGAGTGTAAAATTCATATCATTAGCGTCCTTTCTATAGCTGGTATCCAACATATAGCCATTTTGGAAGGCATGTAACCAAAAAACTTCATATGATTAGTCTGAAAATATAAATAATTATAACATACAAAGCATCCGTTTTTTTCCTCATCTAAAATAAAATTGAAATCTCTGGACGCATACACAAAGTGTTTGGCACTTTTCTATTTTATAGATAACCGGATATGTTATCATGATAATATTGAATCTAGGCATAAAAGGAGAATTTAAATGGTCACTAAAGAACAAGTGGAAGAAATAGTTGGGAATATAGATGATCCGATACTTAATGTGCCAATTAAGGAAACGGACGGCATCAGGGAAATCAGCATCAAGGAAGAAAAGAACCACGTGAGCGTCAAAGTCGCAATCGGCCGTCTCGGCGGTCAAGAGCAGCTGGACCTGCAGATGAAAGTCGTCAATCTGCTGAAAGAGGCGGGAGCGGAAACAGTCGGACTGCGTTTTGATGAACTGGATGAAGAGGTGATAGAGAAGCACCGCGGTACTTCAGGCAGTGAAGTGGAAAACCGTTTCAAGGACAACGATACGCAATTCATTGCTGTAGCTTCCGGTAAAGGCGGCGTGGGGAAATCCACTGTTGCGGTCAACCTGGCTGTCGCACTTGCTGAGAAGGGCAAGAAGGTCGGCATCATTGATGCGGATATATATGGTTTCAGTGTGCCGGATATGATGGGCATCACTGAAAAGCCGGGTATTGAAGACAAGACGATCATTCCCGTCGAACGTTTCGGTGTGAAAGTCATCTCCATGGCATTCTTCGTCGAAGAGAATACGCCGGTCATCTGGAGAGGGCCGATGCTCGGCAAGATGATCAGCAGCTTCTTCAATGAAGTGGAATGGGGAGATTTGGATTACCTCCTGCTTGACCTCCCGCCGGGTACAGGCGACGTGGCGTTGGATGTCCATCAGCTGCTGCCTCACAGTAAGGAAATCATTGTAACGACACCGCATCCGACGGCGGCGTTTGTAGCAGCACGGGCAGGCGCCATGGCACAGCATACAGATCATGAGATCATCGGCGTAATCGAAAACATGAGCTACTTCGAGAGTGAATTGACGAATGAGAAGGAGTACGTGTTCGGCAAAGGCGGTGGAGAAAAGCTTGCGCAGGAGCTACAGGCCCCACTTCTCGGCCAGCTGCCGCTCGGTCAGCCTGAATGGAATGAGAAGGATTTCGCACCTTCCGTCTATACAAAAGAGCATAAGATTGGTGAAATATACAGAAGCATTGCAGATAACGTAATCAAAGAGAGCGAATAGGCGCGGAGGAATCACAGTATGACATCGAAATACCTAGTCAGGTTTTATTTTAGAACGCTTCTTCTTGGCATGGTGGTCACGGCCATCGTCAGTCTGGTCACAGAATACCAGAACGTAACGCGTTATTTGCTGGAGGGCCAGTTCGGTGAGTTCTTCGCCGGTCTGGTCTGGTTCCTCGGCTATGGGCTGCTGATCGCCACAGTCAGCCAGGTCGCTTTCTTCATATATCTATTCCTTCATCCGCTTGGCATGGGGATATTCAAAAAGCTATGGCCCTACGTGCAGCTGCTGCTTATCATGTACGCTGCATTCGACATGTTCTATGTCAGATTCTATAGGGTTGGTGTTGAAGCCGGTCAGGTATGGAGCTATATATGGATACCGATCCTTGTAATCGTGTCGGGCTTCATCGTGGCCCGCTGGAAGGACCGGGAGTCGCCGGGCACCCAGCTTTTCATTCCGGCACTCTTCTATATGATATTCATGACGTCTGTCACACTCATCCCCTTCATAACCGTAGAAGATACCTCGTGGATATACAGGTCGGTCTTCACCCTCATCATCTGTAATGCTTTCCAGCTGCTGATGCTTCCGAAATACATAGAAGCATCTGAAAAGGAGAAGGCAGAACGGGGCAGGGTCACCAAGGCGGACCTCAATGAACAGAAGAGAAGTGAAAGGGAACGGGAACAGAGCGAACAGAAAAGCAAGGAAAAGTCCCAGGTCAAAAAAAGAAATGCATTGAATTATAAAAACAGCACAAGACAGAAAGACCGTCATGGCAAGTGATTGGAGGCAGTGCAGCGCACTGCCTCTTTAATATTGTGTAACACTACATCTTTAAAATGGGGAGAAGCGTTGACACCTGGCTCCTCTGCTTGGTATGATATGAAAGTCGCTGAAACAGAGACGACAAAAACAAGTGCTGACCGGCAGATCACTTTCAAAAGAAATTAAAAAAGTGGTTGCAATAAAGACGCCGACATGGTACGATAGAGAAGTCGCTGAAAACGGCGGAGAAACACAAAAGAGCGAACGAAGCAGCCGGAAAGAAATTGAAAAAGTGGTTGCAAACAAGTTGCTCAAATGCTACAATAATTAAGCAGTCAAAAACAGAGAACATTGAAAACTGAATGACAATATGTCAACGTTAATTCCGAAAAAACGAATGCTACGGCATTCAACTTGGGCGACAAGTAAAACC